>NZ_CP077091.1:5288000-5622500 GCF_014268595.2 Pseudomonas hamedanensis | reverse complement strand
GACTTTGATCCGGAGATGTCTGAATGGGGGAACCCAGCCATCATAAGATGGTTATCTTGTACTGAATACATAGGTGCAAGAGGCGAACCAGGGGAACTGAAACATCTAAGTACCCTGAGGAAAAGAAATCAACCGAGATTCCCTTAGTAGTGGCGAGCGAACGGGGACTAGCCCTTAAGTGGCTTTGAGATTAGCGGAACGCTCTGGAAAGTGCGGCCATAGTGGGTGATAGCCCTGTACGCGAAAATCTCTTGGTCATGAAATCGAGTAGGACGGAGCACGAGAAACTTTGTCTGAATATGGGGGGACCATCCTCCAAGGCTAAATACTACTGACTGACCGATAGTGAACTAGTACCGTGAGGGAAAGGCGAAAAGAACCCCGGAGAGGGGAGTGAAATAGATCCTGAAACCGTATGCGTACAAGCAGTGGGAGCCCACTTTGTTGGGTGACTGCGTACCTTTTGTATAATGGGTCAGCGACTTATTTTCAGTGGCGAGCTTAACCGAATAGGGGAGGCGTAGCGAAAGCGAGTCTTAATAGGGCGTCTAGTCGCTGGGAATAGACCCGAAACCGGGCGATCTATCCATGGGCAGGTTGAAGGTTGGGTAACACTAACTGGAGGACCGAACCGACTACCGTTGAAAAGTTAGCGGATGACCTGTGGATCGGAGTGAAAGGCTAATCAAGCTCGGAGATAGCTGGTTCTCCTCGAAAGCTATTTAGGTAGCGCCTCATGTATCACTGTAGGGGGTAGAGCACTGTTTCGGCTAGGGGGTCATCCCGACTTACCAAACCGATGCAAACTCCGAATACCTACAAGTGCCGAGCATGGGAGACACACGGCGGGTGCTAACGTCCGTCGTGAAAAGGGAAACAACCCAGACCGTCAGCTAAGGTCCCAAAGTTATGGTTAAGTGGGAAACGATGTGGGAAGGCTTAGACAGCTAGGAGGTTGGCTTAGAAGCAGCCACCCTTTAAAGAAAGCGTAATAGCTCACTAGTCGAGTCGGCCTGCGCGGAAGATGTAACGGGGCTCAAACCATACACCGAAGCTACGGGTATCACCTTCGGGTGATGCGGTAGAGGAGCGTTCTGTAAGCCTGTGAAGGTGAGTTGAGAAGCTTGCTGGAGGTATCAGAAGTGCGAATGCTGACATGAGTAACGACAATGGGTGTGAAAAACACCCACGCCGAAAGACCAAGGTTTCCTGCGCAACGTTAATCGACGCAGGGTTAGTCGGTCCCTAAGGCGAGGCTGAAAAGCGTAGTCGATGGAAAACAGGTTAATATTCCTGTACTTCTGGTTATTGCGATGGAGGGACGGAGAAGGCTAGGCCAGCTTGGCGTTGGTTGTCCAAGTTTAAGGTGGTAGGCTGAGATCTTAGGTAAATCCGGGATCTTAAGGCCGAGAGCTGATGACGAGTTACCCTTTGGGTGACGAAGTGGTTGATGCCATGCTTCCAAGAAAAGCTTCTAAGCTTCAGGTAACCAGGAACCGTACCCCAAACCGACACAGGTGGTTGGGTAGAGAATACCAAGGCGCTTGAGAGAACTCGGGTGAAGGAACTAGGCAAAATGGCACCGTAACTTCGGGAGAAGGTGCGCCGGTGAGGGTGAAGGACTTGCTCCGTAAGCTCATGCCGGTCGAAGATACCAGGCCGCTGCGACTGTTTATTAAAAACACAGCACTCTGCAAACACGAAAGTGGACGTATAGGGTGTGACGCCTGCCCGGTGCCGGAAGGTTAATTGATGGGGTTAGCTAACGCGAAGCTCTTGATCGAAGCCCCGGTAAACGGCGGCCGTAACTATAACGGTCCTAAGGTAGCGAAATTCCTTGTCGGGTAAGTTCCGACCTGCACGAATGGCGTAACGATGGCGGCGCTGTCTCCACCCGAGACTCAGTGAAATTGAAATCGCTGTGAAGATGCAGTGTATCCGCGGCTAGACGGAAAGACCCCGTGAACCTTTACTATAGCTTTGCACTGGACTTTGAATTTGCTTGTGTAGGATAGGTGGGAGGCTTTGAAGCGTGGACGCCAGTTCGCGTGGAGCCATCCTTGAAATACCACCCTGGCAACTTTGAGGTTCTAACTCAGGTCCGTTATCCGGATCGAGGACAGTGTATGGTGGGTAGTTTGACTGGGGCGGTCTCCTCCTAAAGAGTAACGGAGGAGTACGAAGGTGCGCTCAGACCGGTCGGAAATCGGTCGTAGAGTATAAAGGCAAAAGCGCGCTTGACTGCGAGACAGACACGTCGAGCAGGTACGAAAGTAGGTCTTAGTGATCCGGTGGTTCTGTATGGAAGGGCCATCGCTCAACGGATAAAAGGTACTCCGGGGATAACAGGCTGATACCGCCCAAGAGTTCATATCGACGGCGGTGTTTGGCACCTCGATGTCGGCTCATCACATCCTGGGGCTGAAGCCGGTCCCAAGGGTATGGCTGTTCGCCATTTAAAGTGGTACGCGAGCTGGGTTTAGAACGTCGTGAGACAGTTCGGTCCCTATCTGCCGTGGACGTTTGAGATTTGAGAGGGGCTGCTCCTAGTACGAGAGGACCGGAGTGGACGAACCTCTGGTGTTCCGGTTGTCACGCCAGTGGCATTGCCGGGTAGCTATGTTCGGGAAAGATAACCGCTGAAAGCATCTAAGCGGGAAACTTGCCTCAAGATGAGATCTCACTGGAACCTTGAGTTCCCTGAAGGGCCGTCGAAGACTACGACGTTGATAGGTTGGGTGTGTAAGCGCTGTGAGGCGTTGAGCTAACCAATACTAATTGCCCGTGAGGCTTGACCATATAACACCCAAGCAATTTGCTTGCTTCGAGCTGAAAAGCGAAAGAGCACCAGATTGCGGTGTGTGAAGACGAAACGAACCGAAAGTTTGAATCTCACGGAAACACCGAAAGCTGTCACATACCCAATTTGCTGAAGCGCGGCCAGATGGCCACGATTCGGTACCCGAATTTCTTGACGACCATAGAGCGTTGGAACCACCTGATCCCATCCCGAACTCAGCAGTGAAACGATGCATCGCCGATGGTAGTGTGGGGTTTCCCCATGTGAGAGTAGGTCATCGTCAAGATTAAATTCCGAAACCCCAATTGCGAAAGCAGTTGGGGTTTTGTTTTGCCTGCGGAAAAGTTTTGCTCGTAATGACGAACAAAATTGCACAGTTATTTTCGAAGCAGAACACTAGAATAGCCCCACCTTATTCGGAGCCAGAGCCTGTATGTCAGAGTCGGTTGACGCCCCCGGGCTGTCAGATTTACCGCTGGAAGACTTGGTGGCCTGTCATGAGTGCGACCTGCTGATGCGCAAGCCACAACTTGCCCACGGCGAAAAAGCGCTCTGCCCACGCTGCGGTTATGAGTTATATGCCCACCGCCATAACGTGGTGCAGCGCAGCCTTGCCTTGGTGATCGCAGCATTGCTGTTGTACATCCCGGCAAATTTTTTACCCATCATGCAGCTCAACATCCTCGGACAATCTTCCCAGGATACGGTCTGGAGTGGCGTACTCGGCCTGTTCAACACGGACATGAAGGGTGTGTCGATTGTTGTCTTTCTGTGCAGCATGGCCATACCGCTGGTGAAGTTGTTGTGTCAGTTGTTCGTTTTGCTGACCATTCGTTTTAACGTCGGCCGCAGCTACGGCTTGCTGCTGTACCGCATTTATCACCACCTCAAAGATTGGGGGATGCTCGAGGTGTACCTCATGGGTGTGCTGGTGGCGATCGTCAAGTTGGCGGACATGGCAGCGATCACTGTTGGCCTGGGCCTGGTGTGTTTCATTGGTTTGTTGTTGGTCCAGGTCTGGCTGGAAGTGGTGATGTCACCCCATCAGATCTGGCAGGCGTTATCAGGAGAAGATGCTCATGCGGGCGATTGATGCGGGCATTCTGATTTGCATCGAATGTCACGAATTGAACAGACAGGCCGCGGACACCGATGAGCAAACCTGCACCCGCTGCGGTGCATTGGTCCATGCGCGCCGGCCGAACAGCCTGGCGCGAACCTGGGCCTTGCTGATCACCGCGGCGATTATCTACATCCCGGCCAATGTGCTGCCGATCATGACGGTCAGTTCGCTGGGCCAGGGGGATCCGAGCACGATCATGTCCGGGGTGATTCAACTGGTGCAGCACGGCATGATTCCGATCGCCGCCGTGGTGTTCATCGCCAGTATTCTCGTGCCGACTTTCAAACTGGTCGGTATCGCGCTGTTGTTGTTTTCGGTGCAGCGACGTCAGCCGTTGTCGGCCCGTCAGCGCATCTGGATGTACCGCTTCATTGAGTTCATTGGCCGCTGGTCGATGCTCGATATTTTTGTGATCGCCATTCTCGTGGCGGTCGTCAACTTCGGCCGGCTAGCCAGTGTCGAAGCCAACCTTGGCGCCATCGCCTTCGCCAGTGTGGTGATCCTGACGATGCTCGCCGCAGTAACTTTCGATCCCCGACTGATTTGGGATAACACGGAGTCGGACGACGACCATGACTGATTTGCCTGTAGCGAAAACCCGACCGGCTTCCAACTGGTCTGCCATTTGGGTACTGCCTCTGATTGCGCTGATCATCGGCGGCTGGCTTGGCTGGCGTGCCTGGTCCGAGACCGGCATCGAGATCCAGGTGCGTTTCGAAAGCGGTGAAGGCATCCAGGCCAACAAGACCGAGGTCATGTACAAAGGCATGTCGGTCGGTAAGGTCAAGACCCTCAAACTCGACGATGAAGGCAACTCCAAAGGGGTGATCGCCACTATCGAGATGAACAAGGATGTCGGGCAATACCTCAAGACCAGCACGCGTTTCTGGCTGGTCAAACCGAGCGTGACCTTGGCCGGTATCACCGGGCTTGAAACCCTGGTCTCCGGTAACTACGTGGCGATCAGCCCCGGGGAAGGCGAACCCGTGCGCAAGTTCAAGGCGCTCGCCGAAGAGCCGCCGCTGTCTGACGCCCAGCCAGGCTTGCACCTGACCATCAAGGCGGATCGGCTCGGTTCGCTGAGCCGTGGAAGTCCGGTGTTCTACAAGCAGATCAAAGTGGGTCAGATCAAAAGTTACCTGCTCTCGGAAGATCAGAGCACGGTAGAACTCAAAGTCTTCATCGAGCCGACTTACGCCAAACTGGTGCGCAAACACACGCGCTTCTGGAACGCCAGCGGCATCAGTATCGACGCCAACCTGTCCGGGGTGAAAGTGCGCAGCGAATCGCTGGCGAGCATCGTCGCTGGCGGTATCGCGTTCGCGACCCCGGAGAATCGCAAGGACAGTCCACCGACTGATCCAAGCCTGCCGTTCCGCCTGTATGAGGACTTTGACGCCGCCGCTGCCGGCATCCGCGTCAAGGTCAAACTCAGTGACTTCGAAGGCCTGCAAGCCGGCCGCACGCCGGTGATGTACAAAGGCATTCAGGTCGGCAATCTGAAGGCGCTCAAGGTCGATCCGGACCTGAACAGCGCCACCGCCGAGCTGACCCTCGACCCGCTGGCTGAAGATTATCTGGTCGATGGCACGCAGTTCTGGGTGGTCAAACCGTCGATTTCCCTGGCCGGCATCACCGGCCTGGAAGCGTTGGTGAAGGGTAACTACATCGCAGTGCGCCCCGGTGATAAAGGCGCGGCGCCGAAGCGCGAGTTTGAGGCACGACCCAAGGCGCCGCCGCTGGATCTGCGTTCGCCGGGCCTGCATCTGGTGCTGTTCACCGATGCCCTTGGCTCGATCGAGGTCGGCAGTCCGATTCTGTACAAGCAGGTCAAGGTCGGTTCGGTGCAGAGCTATCAGTTCTCCAGGACCCGTCAGCAAGTGGTCATCGGTGTGCACATCGAGAAGGAATACGAGAATCTGGTTAACGCGTCGACGCGCTTCTGGAACGTCAGCGGCATTACGCTGACAGGCGGCCTGACCGGTGGCATCCAGGTGAAAAGTGAATCACTGCAAACCTTGATGGCCGGCGGCATCGCTTTTGAAACACCGCAGGCCAAGGCGCCGCTGCAAAAACGTATCCCGCGCTTCCGTCTGTTCGCCAGCCATGACGATGCCAATCAGAAGGGTGCGGTGGTCACGATCAAGGTCGACCGCGCCGATGGCCTGCGCAGCGGCACGCCGGTCCGCTTCAAGGGGCTGGATGTCGGCAAGATCGAAAGCGTCGATCTGACCGACGATCTGCAGTCGGTCATCCTCACTGCGCGGATCACCGAGGTGCCGGACAAGATCGCCCGCGTGGGCAGTCAGTTCTGGGTGGTCAAGCCGGAATTGGGGCTGATCAAGACTGAAAATCTGGAAACCCTCGTTACCGGTAAATACATCGAGGTACAGCCCTCGGTGAAAAATTTCGGGCCGCAGAAAAACTTTGTCGCCTTGGCGCAAGCACCGGAAGTCACCCGGCAGGAAGCCGGCCTGAGTCTGGTATTGAGCGCTGCCCGTCGTGGCTCGCTGAAACCAGGCGTGCCGGTGACTTACCGTGAAATCACGGTCGGCAAAGTGACCGGATATGAACTGGGGCTGACCGCGGATCGCGTGCTGGTGCACATTCTGATCGAGCCGAAGTACGCGCCGCTGGTGCGCAGCGGCAGTCGATTCTGGAACACCAGTGGCGTAGGTTTCGATTACGGTTTGTTCAAAGGTGTGACGGTGCGAACCGAGTCGCTGGAGACGCTGATTCAGGGCGGTATCGCTTTCGCCACCCCGGACGGCGAGCGCATGGGCAATCCGGCGCGGGCCGAGCAGACATTCCCGTTGTTCGACAAGTTTGAGGATGAGTGGCTGACTTGGGCGCCGAAGATTCAGCTCGGTAAGTAATCTGAAGTTTATGTGGCGTCTATCAAGACGCCTTCGCGAGCAAGCCCGCTCCCACAGGGGAACGCATTCCAACTGTAGGAGTGAGCCTGCTCGCGATAGGGCCCTGCTAATCAACACATATCCCAGACAATAAAAAAGGGCCGCGATCCCAACAGATCGCGGCCCTTTTTATTACCTTCAACTAAAGCCGATCAAACCGCATCCAGCTCCGGCTCATCCGCTTGAACATTCAACGTGGCCTTGACCGCATCATGCCGGCGGATGTACTTCCAGTCCGCCTCATCGATGTAGATCCCCGCCGGGCCGCTGCCACCTTCCAGGTCAATCGCCACACTGGCGCAGACCTGCGGCTTCACGCTCGCCAGAATCGGCACGAAGCCCAGTTGCAGACTGGTTTCCAGCAAGGCCGCCTGGTTTTTCTCGTCGATGTCCGCCGCCTCGTCGAGGTAGTACGGCAGACGCACGCGGCCGGCCAGATCGCGGTCCATCAAGTGCAGCAACAAGTACATGTTGGTCAGCGCCTTGATGGTCATGGTCGTACCGTTGGACGCCGCGCCATCGATGTCGGTGTGGATCACCGGCTGACCGTTGACCTTGGTGATCTCGAAGGCCAGTTCGAACAAGTCCTTGAGACCGAGCTGGTTGTGGTTTGCCGCCACCAGCCGCGCCAGGTATTCCTTGGCCTCTTCGTTCTTGTTGTCCTGCTCGGCGCTCTGGCTCAGGTCGAATACCGACAGGGTTTCGCCTTCTTCGTACTGCCCGGCGCTGTGGATGATCTGGTCGATGTGCTTGAGCGCTTCCTTGTTCGGCGCAAGGACGATGCGGAAGCTCTGCAGGTTGGAGACCTGACGCTTGTTGATCTCGCGGTTGAACAGCGCCAATTGATGCTCGAGGCTGTCGTAGTCGCTGCGGATGTTGCGCAGGGTCCGGGCGATGTCGGTGACTGCGGCGCGGCGCGCCTTGCCCAGGGTCAGGGCCTCATCGGTGCGGTGCGCGTAAGCGTTGATCAGCAACGACAGACGCCGCTCCATATCGTCTTCGCTGTCGAACTTCGCCACACCTTTCAGACGGACCTGCGCGTACAGCGCTTCGATCTGGCCGTCGGCACGCAGCAGGCCCTGCCAGCTGTCCTGATAGTCGTTGAGCAGCGGCAGCAGGTTGTCCATCGAATCATCGACCGGATCCATGAACGGCGTGCCGAACGGCAGATCTGCCGGCAGCAACTGACGACGGCGCAATGCATCGTCGAGAGTGCGTTGCTTGGCTTCCATGTCAGCGATCTGCCGGCCGACCAATTGCAGCTTGGCCGACAGTTGCTGGACGCGCTCGGTGAAGGCGTCGCTGGAGCGCTTGAGTTCGTCCTGCGCGGCTTCCATCTGCGCCAGTTGTTCGAGCTTGTCGCCTTCTTCGGCGCTCAGGGTCTGGGTGCGACGGAAATCTTCCAGGGCTTTCTGCGCGTCCAGCACTTGTTGATACAGCGCTTCGGTCTGGGTCTTGCTCGCGGCGCGGTCGGCGGCCACGGCTTGCTGGGTCTTCAGCTGCTTGAGCTCTTTTTCCAGACGCTCTTTCTGATCACGCAGCGCGGCGCGGTCGGCCAGCGCTTGCAGAGCTGGCGGCTCGATGTGCGAGATGTCGATGGACAGACCCGGCACTTCGAAACGCTCGCCTTTGAAGCCATCAAGAATCAGCTCGACCGATTTGACCCACTCGCCGTTCTCATCGAGGGTAATGCCGTGTTCGCCCAGCGGCAGGCTGAACAGTGCGCTGTTGAACAGGCGCATCAGACGCTCGACGTCCTGTTGCGAAAACTCTTCGCGCAGGCGCGCGTAGCTGTTGTTGTCGGCGTGATCGAGTTGCTGCTTCACCGACTTCAGGCGTTTTTCCAGATCGCGCAGGCGCTCTTCGAGATCTTCGGCGCTGAACTGACGCGACTGCGCCAAGGCACCGGCCAGTTCGTCGTGGGCATCTTTCGCGGCGAGTAATTGCTGCTCGAGCACTTTGACGTCATCGACCAGGGCGAAGCGGTTTTTCAACACCGACAGCTCGCCGAGCCAGCGCTGGATGCCGGAAATCTCGCGCTCCAGGCGCATCAGTTCCTGTGTGCCGCCGCGCTGATCGTTTTGCAGATCGTCTTGCTCGCGGCGGTAATGTTCGGCCTGAATGGTCAGCTCTTCCTTGCGCGCTGTGGCGTAGTCCGACCAGGTGCCGAGCAAGGAATCGAGCAGCGGCGACAGGCGATGCAATTTGCCGCGCAGCACGTCGCGCTGCTTCACGCCGTTGGCCAACGCTTCAACCAACGGGCCGGCAGCCACCAGCGAGTTGTAATCCTGCTCCATGCGCCGCACATCGCGGAAGGCTTCTTCGCACGCGGCGATGTAATCGACGCTGCCGGAACGCAAGCTGTGCTCGAAAGCATCGAGGAACAGTTGCTTGAGCTTGGCCGCGGTGATTTCGCGCATGTGCAGCAAGTTGATGAACAGCGCACGGAAAGTCTTCAGGCTCTGCTCGCTGGTCGAACGCAGCGGGATCAGCGTCAGGTCGAGCGGGATCGAGGTGTGACCGCCGACCAGCAAACGGCGCAGTTCGTCCGGCTTGAGTTCGTAGGCTTTGAGGCCTTCTTTCTCGAGATTGCTGAACAGTTCTTTCTGGCGCAGGCAGGTGTCGTTTTTCTGGTAATGGGCCAGATCGAGCTTGCCGGCATAGGCGAAGAACTGGTGACCGAAACCACCGCCCGGGCCGCGGCCGACCACACCGATCACGTGCGGGCCGTGGGGCAGATTGACTTCGACGAGGATGTAACTGGTGTCGGAAGCAAAGTAGAAACGCCGCGATTGTTCGAGGCTGTACTTGCCGAAACTCATGTCTGACATGCGCGCCAGAATCGGGAATTGCAACGCGTTGATCGACGCCGATTTACCGAGGTTGTTCGCGCCGTAGACCGACAGCGGTTCTTCCAGCGGGAACAGGCCGAGGCTGTAACCGGCGGTGTTCAAAAGGGCAAAGCGGCGGATGCCGTAGCGTTCCTGGCTCATGCGTCGGACTCCTGTTCTTCGGCAATGGCGCGGGCCAGTGCGTCTTCTTCGCTTTCTTCTTCAAATTCGCTCAGGTCGAGCGGATCGTCGGTGGCGAGGAATTTCGCCTCGGCTTCTTCGTCGATCAACACCGGCGCCGGCAGCGGCAGGACGCTGTGTACGCTGGCCGCCAAATCGCGATCCTGCTGCACCGACAGGCACACATCGAGGAAGCGGTGCATCGGCGGCAGGAAGCGGTACACGCCGTTTTCTTCGCCGGCGAAACCCAGCTGAGTCATGCGGCGCATGATCTTTTCTTCGAGTTCTTCGACGGTCTGCACTTCGGCCTGAATGAACAGGTCGCGGTACTTATCCAGCAGCGATGGCAACTCTTCGCGGCCGAGGCTGCCGCCATCGAGCACGGCGATCGGGTCGCGGCCCTGGTCGGCCAGATGTTCGACGAGAATAAAGGTGAACAGCGCCAGACGTTGGGCGGTCTTGTTCACCGCGGCGGCGGCCATGTCCGGCACGAAGTAATAAAAGCCACGGGTGTCGCAGACCAGTTCAAAGCCCAACGCCTTGAACAGCGTGCGGTACTGGTCCTGGAAATTCGACAGTTGGGCGTACAGCTCCGGGTCGCGGCGGCTGACATGGTAACCCTTGAACAACTCGCGGAAGATCGGCGCCAGTTGCGACAGTTCGGATAGATCAAGATGCATGGGGGATGCTCGCAGAATCCTCGGCGGCAGTGTCGCTGGCCGAGAGCAGGGCGAAGGAGCGCAGGCTGACCTGATGCTCGTGAGTGTGGTATTCGCGGCGTTCCAGACGCTCGCGCTTGAAGCGTTTTTCCCGCGACAGGCGCGAGAACCAGTAAAGCAATTCGTCGGTGGCGCCGTCCGGTTCCTGCTCCAGCAGCCAGGTCATCAGATCCGGCATCGGCAGCGATTCTTCACAACGGTCGACCATCTCGCGCACGGTGCGTGGCGCGCGTGGAGCATCGCCGGTCTTTTGTGTCTTGTGCGCCTTGGGGAAGCGCGCCGGTTTCGGCTCGAAACGCGCCAAGGCGTAAACGTAAGCTTCGACCTGACTGGCGCTGCCGAGGAAAGTGCTTTGCGGGCGGGTAAACAGTGGCATCGCCGCTTGCGGAACGGCGTCGATGCCTTTACGGCGAATCGCCGCCAGCGCCAGTGCGGCGCCACGGGTCACGGCGTTGTGCCGGCGCGCTTCTTCACGCAACGGCAGTAGCAGTTCGCGGGCATGGCGTAGGGTCAGTTGCGCGCTGGTCTGCATTTCGAGGATGCGCGCGTGGGTGCGCAGGAGCATGTCGTCATCGACCAGATGGCCGAGGCGCTGCTGTTCGCTGAGCATCTTCAGCAATACCGTTTCGACCTTGCGCACGCCTTGTTCGAAGGCGCCGTCGGCGTTGACCAGATCGATCATCGGTTCGACGTATTCGTCCCACGTCGCCAGCACTTCGGCATAACGCTGACGCAGCGGAATCTGCCGGTCGCTGGTCTTGGCCCGTTCGGCGACCGCCACCAGCGCCTGTTCGTCGTTGTCGAGTTTCTTCAGGACGTCGCGCACGCGCATGTCGAGCAGACGCAACTGGCGGGCCAGGTCGTTGCCGTCGCGAACGTCGAACGCGTCCTGGATATAACCGGCCAGACGTTCGAGGTGGCGCAGGTAGGCTTCGATCTCCAGGCACAGCCCCAGACGGTGTTCGCGGCGCAGGTAGGCAAGGAAATCATGAATTTGCGCGTTCAGCTCGAAGCGGTTCGGGCTTTTCGCCACCGGAACCAGAATATCGAGGCGGATCCACACGTCGAGCAGGCTGGTGATGTCCTGCGGCGTGCTGTCGAGTTGTTGGGCGGCCAGTTGCGTGCGCAGTTCGTTGAGGCTCAGGGTGCCTTGGTCGAAGTGCTCGCACAGTGGCTCCAGAAGTGCCCAGTGTTCAGCGAGGGCGCGCAAGACGCGCTTGGGTTCGATCATCGGAATGGCCGGCTGGTTGGCGATTAAAAGCGGCGATTGTACTGCATCGCAGGCGTGTCGATTCACTCTCGGGACGGGCTGTCGCATTCTTTGCTTAAAGCGCGTCGACAAAGAGTGTCGATCAACAACGGGCGATCTTGAACGAAGGGCGGTAGAATCAGCACACTTTCCGTTATCCACAAGTGGCCGACCCTTGCTTATCGAGTCCCGCCGCCGCGCCTATTTGAACGCCATGCAGGTGGTCAACTGGCTGCCGCGCACCGAACTGCCTTTCGCCGCACCGTCGCGGCCCGAGCTGCTGCAGATGCCCGAGCCTGAGGTCGAGGTTGCGGTTGCGGTTGTGCCGGCGCCTCAGGCCGAAGCGCCGGTAGCCCCTGCCGCGCGTACGCCCGAGCGGCCGAAAATCGAAGTGCCGCGTCCGTCGTTGGCCAGTACCCGAAACGGCGCCAAACCGGTGGAGGTGGTCGACGACACGCCTGTGGTTGTCAAGCCAGCGCCGGTGCCGCCGCCGCGTTTTGCCCTGCAACTGCTGCGCGCCGGACGCTGTCTGCTGCTGGTCGAGTTACCCACAGGCGAAGCGTTCCAGAGCCGCGATCCGGCGTATTTGCTGCTCAAGGACATGTTGCGCGCCGCCGGTCTGCCGGATGCGCCGCAGATTGTCGGGGAGCCGGTGCGCTGGCCATGGCTTAACCGCGGCACGCTGGATCAAGGCCCGGAAGCGGCGCGTGACTTCGTTCAGGGCTTCCTGTCCGTGCAAATGGAAACGGCGCCATGCGCCTGCCTCTGGCTGATCGGTCTGCCGGCGGTGCGGTTTGCCGGTGAAGCGGACGCGGAAGCATTCAATCGTGAATTGCAGATCGAAGGCCTGGGTTCGGCCTGGGCCGTTCCCGGTCTGGAATTGTTAATGGAAGAGCCCCAGCGCAAGGCCGCTGTGTGGCAAGCCATGCGTCGGCTGATGGCGCGCTGGAAAGAATCGAATGAGTGACGCGGTAACCTTCCGTCCGATGACCGAGGCGGATCTCGAGGCAGTGCTGAAAATCGAATATGCCGCGTACAGTCATCCGTGGACTCGGGGAATCTTTCTTGATGGATTGGGCAAATACCAGATCTGGCTGATGTTCGAAGGGCAGCAGCAGGTTGGGCACGGTGTGGTGCAGATCATTCTCGATGAGGCACACCTGCTCAATATTACCGTGAAGCCGGAAAATCAGGGGCGTGGACTAGGGCTGACGTTGCTTGAGCATTTGATGTCGCGGGCGTATGCGGCCGAGGCTCGGGAGTGTTTTCTTGAGGTGCGTGACAGCAATACCGCGGCGTTCAAGTTGTATGAACGGTATGGCTTCAACGAGATAGGCCGGCGGCGGGATTACTATCCGGCGGTGGGTGGGCGCGAGGATGCAGTGGTCATGGCCTGTACCTTGGTGGATTAGGCCTTAAAGGCATCGCGAGCAGGCTCACTCCTACAATTTGGAATGCGTTCCCCTGTAGGAGTGAGCCTGCTCGCGATAGCGATTTATCAAGCGCCGCTGATCAGCGCTTGCCATCCAGCGGATCCAGATCCGCCATCTCAGCCTCATCCAGCCCGTCACCGCCGCCGATGTCATTCTCATCGACCACACTCAAGTCCCAATCCGCCTGCTCACCGTCGCCGATTTCCTCGGCATCCCGGGCGCCATCGTCGCGAATCAGGGTTTCCGGGCTCATATCATCGTCGGTGGGCTGACGATCATCCATCGACGCGCCCGTCATACCCGCCTCACGCACGCGCTCACGGGGCATCAGTTGGTCGCGTTCACGCTCGGGCAGCTCATCACCAATCTTCGCGGTCTCCTCGTCGTCAAAATCCAGCTCACGCACCGAACCCATGCGGTCTTCGTTATCATCGATGGGCTCCGGTTGCACCGCATCATAAGGGCGTCGTGAATCAGTCATGGCAATTCCTCGTACTGTGGGCCTTACTGAGGTGGACTCACCGGGCGCGCAAGAATTCCAACGGAAACACTTTGCGATGATGGCGTGACCCCGACGGGCGGTTGTCTGTCATACCAGCGCATCTTTCTTGAGGCCTTACACATGCACGATTTACAAGACCTGATTGATAACAACGAGCGTTGGGCTGACGCGATCACCAAGGAAGACCCGGATTTCTTCGCCAAACTGGCGCGCCAGCAGACCCCTGAATACCTGTGGATCGGTTGCTCCGACGCACGCGTGCCAGCCAACGAAATCGTCGGCATGCTGCCGGGGGATCTGTTCGTTCACCGTAACGTTGCCAACGTGGTGCTGCACACCGACCTCAACTGCCTGTCAGTGATCCAGTACGCGGTCGATGTGCTCAAGGTCAAACACATCCTCGTCACCGGTCACTACGGCTGCGGCGGCGTGCGCGCATCGATGCAGGATCGCCAGTTCGGCCTGATCGACGGCTGGCTACGTTCGATCCGCGACTTGTATTACGAAAAACGCGAAGAGCTGGCCAAGTTGCCGACCGAAGAAGAGCAAGTCGACCGGATGTGCGAACTCAACGTGATCCAGCAAGTGGCGAATGTCGCGCACACCAGCATCATCCAGAACGCCTGGCATCGCGGGCAGAGCCTGTCGATCCACGGCTGCATCTATGGCATCAAGGACGGCCGCTGGAAAAGCCTGAATACGACCATCAGCGGTTTCGAGCAGTTGCCGCCGCAGTATCGCCTGCGTCCGGTCGGCGCGCCTTGATCGCACCTTTCAGTGTGATCATCGGCAGCGCCAGCGTTGCAGAAAGTGCAGGCCCTCGATCGTGGGTGGTTCGTCGTAACCGGTGATCCACCCGCGGCAACGTGGCGAACCGCACTGGCAAGCGAACTGGCGCAGCAGTTTGTCTTCGGTGGTGGCGTAATCCATGGTCAAGCGTTCGCCGCTGTGGATATCTTTCAGCGCCCATAGCCATAACTCGCTCACGTCGAGAAAGACGTTGGGGTCGCAGGCATGCTGGAGCAATCCGCAGAAGCGCGGATCGTAGACATGAATGCCGGTCAGCAATTGCCGCGTGTGTCGGCAGCGGTAGGGCAATAATTGACCGGAAACCCTGCACATTCGCCGCGCTTGCAGGAATTCGCGGCGCGTTGCCACCGCTACCCCGTGACCGCCGTCGTCGTGGACGATCTCAAAATCGCTGCTGGAAGGAAAACCGAGACGCACGGGCAGGCCGGCGAACGGGTAGATACCTTTGGTATCCGGTGGTGCGGTTGAAGCCATGGCGTGGGTATTCATCACGATCCTTGTCGCAATGCCATTGCGACTTCCTCGGTTGACGTCCTGTCAACTTGCGTATCACTTGGATCCAATCTTGTCGCATTAGGTATAGCCGGTCTACTGTCAGATCTGACAGGCGATTTAGGCGTATTCCCGCGTCAGCCTTTGCCGACACGGGAACCGCACCGAAGCGGTTACAGGTGCGGCGCTGCAACGGCCGGTGTTGGCAGAGGCGCTCTGAGTTGCTGGAGTTGCGCTTTGACCGGCGTGCTCGCGCACTGGATGGCGGCCTGCTCCGGGGTCAGGTTGCGGATCGAGGTGTAGAACAATTCGCAGGTTTTGACCTTCTGAGTGACTTGCCAGGTCTGCGTGCAGCTACTGAGCAGAGCGGAAGGGTTGCTGCCCGGTTTGCTGCCCATCCCCGCCTGCCAGCAAGCCGCACTCAAATCCTGTCCCATGACGCGCAGGCCCGCCGCGTCAGCCTTGGCCTGGGCATCGTCGCCGGTGTAGCTCTTCGGGTCGGCGGCGTACCAGATATAGCTCGGGTGGTTGGAACCCAGCACCGGCACGTTCACCCCTTCGCTCGGGCTGATGGTCGCCAGCCCCAGTACAGCCACCGTCGGCCCGTATTGCTGCTTGATCCAGTTACGCACCGGTGCGCCGAACGCGACCATCGGCAGCGTTGTGCCGCTGGTGGTCTGGCTGAACTGCTTGACCAGCGTGGTCTGGTAATCCGTGAAGTAAGCATAAACGCCTTCCAGATCACTGCCGGCGTTGGACGGCGCGGCAATCGGGGCGATGTCGATGATGGTCTGGAACGCCGGCGTCTGATCCGCCGGGATGCCGTTGTCGGTGAGCAGCGTTGCCCAGCGATCGGTGGTGTTGGAACGCAGGTAGTCCTGCGCCTGGGTCAGGGAGTAATCCGGCGGGAAGTGCAACAGCTCGACGCTTTTGCGGTTTTCCAGGGCCATGCCCAGCGGCAGGAACAGGTACCAGCTGTAAGCCCACTTGCCGTCGGCGTTGAGCTTGCTTGCACCGCTATAGGCCAGGTCGCCGGCATCGAGCAGCGCGGACAGCGGCTTGTCGTAGCCCACAGGTACGCCGGTGATTTCGGCGTAGAGCTGATCGTTATCGGTTTTCACCCGCACTTTTGCATCGGGATAACCGTCGCGCTGTACGCTCTGGCTCAGGTAATGGGCGACGGTCTGCTCCAGCGTCCAGTTGCGGAAGCAGATCACGCTGCAGTTGTTGGGGTAGGCGAAGAGGCGGGTGACGCGCTCGGTACTGCCCAGCTTCAGGTCGACATCGGCGTGGGCGGCGGCGCTCAACGTGAGCGCGGCGAGGGCCAGTGCGGCGGGGGTAAGTCCTGCGAGTTTGAACATGCTCAGATCCTTTTCAGCGTGGGTTCCCCGCGAACGTGGGGGCGCTTCATAGTGGATCAGCTGTGTTTGACAGGAAAGCGGTTGGTTGTGGATTCTTGCCGGAATGCTGTTTGCTCAGGCAGTGCACATGCAATGTTACGGCTGGGCCAGCAAGCGCGCTGCCTGGCACGCGTGCGCACTGCTAGACTGCAGCGACATTGAATTTTTCACGGGTGAGTCATGAAACCTTCTACTGCTCTTGATATGCAAAGGTCCGCCGTCCGCGAAGTGATCGGGCGCTTTCGCGTGGCCAACCCGCGTGTATTTGGTTCGGCATTGTCGGGAACGGATCTGGACGGTAGCGATCTGGATCTGCTGGTGGATCCGCTGCCCGGCACCACGCTTTTCGATCTGGGCGGACTTCAGGTTGAACTTGAAGACCTGCTAGGCGTTGCGGTCGAAGTATTGACGCCGGGAGACCTGCCAGTGAAATTTCGTCAGCAGGTGCTTGATCAGGCGCGACCCGTCTAAAACAGCGAGCAAGTCCTTGCGAAGTATTTGAATGCACCTCCCCTTGAGCAAGTGCATTTACATCAACCTACGGCATCACCGGCGGCGTATACGCCAATGTCGTCCCCAGTGCCCACAGCAACAGGAGCACCAGCGGCGTGTGCACCAGCAATTGCACGAACGAGAAGCCGATCAGGTCCCGCGCTTTCAAACCGAGCACGCCGAGCAGCGGCAGCATGTAGAACGGGTTGATCAGGTTGGGCAATGCTTCTGCTGCGTTGTAGATCTGCACCGCCCAGCCGAGGTGGTATTGCAGGTCGTTGGCGACTTGCATCACGTACGGCGCTTCGATGATCCACTTGCCGCCGCCCGACGGAATGAAAAAGCCGAGAATCGCCGAGTACACGCCCATCAGCAACGCGTAGGTGTCGTGGGAGGCGATGCTGACGAAAAACGTTGAAATGTGATGGGCCAGGGTCTGTGCGTCTGCGCCTTTGACCGTGGTCATCAGCGCGGCGATCGAGCCATACAGCGGAAACTGGATCAGCACGCCGGTGGTGGTCGGGACCGCGCGGGCCACGGCATCGAGAAAGCTGCGTGGGCGCCAGTGCAGCAGTGCGCCGAGCATGATGAACAGGAAGTTGTAGGTGTTCAGCCCGGAAATCGCCGTAATCGCCGGTTTCGTCGAGAATTCATGGAGCAGCCATCCCGCCGCCAGCAGCACCAGCACAATGATCAGCAGCGGACTGTGTTCCAGCCATTCGCCCGGGCGGGTGCGCGGTTGCAGCGGCGGCAGATTGAAGGCCGGGTCGATGCCGCAGGCCTCGGCGTCGCGTGCCGAGTTCGGTCCGGGGGCGGTGGCGTAGGCGATGATGATCGAGATAACGATCAGCGCCAGCAGCATGACGCCGGACTGCCAGAGGAAAATCGTTTCGGTGAACGGAATCACCCCGGTGATCGATAGAATCGACGGCGGCAGGCTGCCAGGGTTGGCCTGCAACTGCGCGGCCGACGACGACAAGCCCAGCGCCCACACCGCGCCGAGGCCCAGATAGGCGGCGGCACCGGCGGCGCGATAATCCATTTTCAGATCGGTGCGGCGGGCAAGGGCGCGCACCAGCAGCCCGCCGAACACCAGCGACAGGCCCCAGTTGAGCAGAGACGCGACCATCGAGATCAGCGCTACCCAGGCTACGGCGGAGCGACCGTTCTTTGGGATGCGCGCCAGCTTGTCGATCAGTTTGACCGCGGGCGGTGAGCTGGCGACAACGTAGCCGCCGATCACCACGAACGCCATCTGCATGGTGAAGGGGATCAGGCTCCAGAAGCCGTCACCGAAGGCCATGGCGGCAGCGGTGGGTTTAGCGCCCATGGCCAGCGTGGCCAGGGCAACGATGATCACGGCCAGCGCGGCGAACACCCAGGAGTCGGGAAACCAGCGTTCGGCAAAACTTGAACAGCGCAGGGCAAAGCGCGCGGAGCGGCTATCTTCGATATCAACGGCCACGGGATGTACCTCGGATTTTTATGGTTATTTTGGCCTGGCGGGCCACAATTTCAGCAATGTCACCGCCCCTTGTGGGAGCGAGCTTGCTCGCGAAGGCGTCAGGTCAGTCAACAGTGATGCTGAATGTACCGGCCTCTTCGCGAGCAAGCTCGCTCCCACAGGGATTCATGGTGGTTGGTAAATTGTGACCCGGTAGACAGGCACTAACAGTAAATCAAGCGCTGCCCATTTGTTGAGCAGGTTTTCGCAAACCGCGACTATGGTCTGACGGGTTGTCGATCAGTGCTTTTGCGTAGACCATGGGCGCCTTGGTTTTTGCCGATGCCTGAGTTTTTTGTCATGACTGCCAATTCCCCAGCCCGACCGGCGCCATTCAGCCGTTCCGACTACAAGACCCTCGGCCTTGCGGCGCTCGGCGGGGCGCTGGAAATCTACGATTTCATCATTTTCGTATTCTTCGCGCTGACCCTGAGTCAACTGTTCTTCCCGCCGGAAATGCCCGAGTGGCTGCGTCTGCTGCAAAGTTTCGGCATCTTCGTCACCGGTTACCTGGCGCGGCCATTGGGCGGGATTCTGATGGCGCATTTCGCCGATCGCCTGGGCCGCAAAAAGGTTTTCAGCCTGAGCATCCTGATGATGGCGCTGCCATGCCTGCTGATCGGGATCATGCCGACCTACGCCCAGATCGGCTATTTCGCACCGCTGCTGTTGCTGGCGCTGCGCATCCTCCAGGGCGCGGCGGTGGGCGGCGAAGTACCGAGCGCCTGGGTGTTCGTTGCCGAGCATGCGCCGACCGGCCATCGCGGTTATGCCTTGGGTTTTCTCCAGGCCGGCCTGACCTTCGGTTACTTGATCGGCGCACTGACCGCGACCTTCCTCGCGCAAGTTTTCACGCCCGCAGAAATCCTCGACTACGCCTGGCGCTATCCGTTTCTGCTCGGCGGCGTGTTCGGTGTGATCGGCGTTTATCTGCGTCGCTGGCTCAGCGAAACCCCGGTGTTTATGGCCATGGAGGCGCAGCGTGAGGCGCGGATCGAACTGCCGCTGCGCACGGTGCTGCGTGAACACCGTCTGGCCATGCTGCCGGCGATGTTGCTGACCTGTGTGCTGACTTCGGCGGTGGTGGTGTTTGTCGTGATCACGCCGACAATGATGCAGAAAACCTTCGGCATGACTGCCAGTCACACCTTCGGCCTCAGCGCTTTGGGCATTGTCTTCCTCAATATCGGCTGCGTGATCGCCGGGCTGTTGGTCGATCGCATTGGCGCGTGGCGCACGGTCATGCTGTACAGCCTGTTGCTGCCGCTGGGCATTGGCGTGTTGTATGGCTGCCTGATCACGGGTGGCCACTGGGTCGGCATTGCTTACGCGGTGGCGGGCCTCGCCTGCGGTGTTGTCGGTGCGGTGCCATCAGTGATGGTGGGGCTGTTCCCGGCGCGTATTCGCGTGTCGGGCATTTCCTTCACCTACAACATTGCCTACGCCGCGTGGGCAAGTATTACACCGCTATTGCTGATTGGTCTGATGCCGTGGAGCCCATGGATCTGCGTGATGTTCTGTGCAGTGATGGGCGCGGTGGGGATGCTGACGGCGGCGTATTTCGGTGCGCGCATGCCGCGCACGGGACCGTGTCAGGCTGCCGGCGCCATCTGAGCCGAAAGCGCCGAACTATTTTCGACTGACGGGTCGCAAAGTCGCTTCAGAAAAGCCTTCCAAGGCCGATGGCTAGGTAGTACGCCGCTTCCAAACCTGCCATCGGTGCTTTCCCTATGTTCAATAAACGCTTGAAGCAAGAGCTGGCCGCTCTCCGTGAAGAACTCTCCAGCCTTGTACAAGTGAAGGAAAGCCTGGAAAGCGAAATGCTCGCGCTGACTCTCGAACCCGACGGGCGGATTCGCTCGGTCAATCAGAACTTCCTCAGCGAGATGTTCTACAAAAGCCAGGACCTGATCGGCCGGGCGATTGAAGACATCGTGCCGGCCCACGTCAAAACCGACGAATTCCATCAGCGCTTCAAGAACGCCATGACCCGCGGCGAGCATTTCGCCGGCGCCGTGCGCCTGTTGCGCGGCAACGGCGCCGAAGCGTGGCTGCGCTCGATCGTGCAGCCGGTGCGCGCCTCTGATGGGCGGATCAGACACATATCGTTCTACGCCAGTGACCTGACCCGCACCATCGAAGCCTCCCGCGAGCATGAAAACCTGATCGGTGCGCTGGTGCGTTCTACCGCCGTGATCGAATTCGACCTCAACGGTAACGTGCTCAGCGCCAATGACCGCTTCCTCAACGGCATGGGTTACAGCCTGGCGCAGATCAAAGGCAAACATCACCGCACGTTCTGCGCCCCGGAAGAGTACAACAGCGCCGAGTACCAGAATTTCTGGCGGCGCTTGAACAGCGGTGAGTTCGTCGCAGGCCGCTTCAAGCGTATCGACAGCCATGGTCGTACGGTGTGGCTGGAAGCGTCTTACAACCCGGTGGTCGATGCCAACGACAAATTGTACAAAGTGGTGAAGTTCGCCACGGTGATCACCGATCAGGTCAACCGCGAGCAGGCGGTTGCCGACGCGGCCAGCATTGCTTACAGCACTTCGCAACAAACTGACAGTACCGCGCAGCGCGGCACCACGGTGGTCACCGAAGCGGTGAACGTGATGCGTGATTTGTCACGCCACATGCAAGCCGCCGGTGAGGGCATCGAAGCGCTGAACGAACAATCGCTGGTGATCGGCACGATCGTCAAAACCATCAGCGGCATTGCCGAACAGACCAACCTGCTGGCGCTCAACGCCGCGATCGAAGCCGCCCGTGCCGGCGAACAGGGCCGTGGTTTTGCCGTGGTCGCGGACGAGGTGCGGCAACTGGCCTCGCGCACCAGCCAGGCGACGGATGAGATTGTCGGTGTGGTGCGGCAGAACCAGGAAATGGCCCGCAGCGCCGTGGCGCTAATGACCGACGGCAAGCTTCAGGCCGAGCAAGGGCTGGCGCTGGCAGCAGAGGCGGGGACGGTGATTGTCGAGATTCAGGACGGTGCGCAGAAAGTGGTGGATGCGGTGGGGCAGTTTGCCAATCAGCTCTCCCACTGACACCGCACTGATCCAAATGTGGGAGCGGGCTTGCTCGCGAAAGCGGTGTGTCATTCAGCAATGATTTGACTGATCTGACGCATTCGCGAGCAAGCCCGCTCCCACAGGTCTTTTCATCAGCAGTTATTTGCGCGATCGGGCGCTACAATCGGCTCCTTTTCTCCCGGAGCAGATCCCATGAGCGACTCTCACCGCCGTCCGGTGCCCTTGAACAAAGCCTATCGCCTGCTCAACCACGGACCGACCGTACTGGTCAGCGCCGCCCATGACGGCCAGCGCAACATCATGGCCGCCGCCTGGGCCATGCCGCTGGATTTCGAACCGCCGAAGGTCGCCGTCGTCCTCGATAAATCCACCTGGACCCGCCAGTTGCTCGAAGCCTCCGGCACCTTCGTGCTGAACGTGCCGTGCGTCAATCAGGCCGATATCGTGCAAACCGTGGGCAACACCTCCGGTCTGGACATCACCCGGACCCAAGGTCAGGACAAATTTCAGGCGTACGGCCTGCAGACCTTCGCTGGCGAACAGGTTGAAGCGCCGCTGCTGGAGGGCTGCGTCGCCTGGCTCGAATGTCGCCTGCTGCCGGAGCCGCGCAATCACGAGCAATACGACCTGTTCCTTGCCGAAGTCATCGCCGCCCAGGCCGACGAGCGCGTGTTCAGCGACGGCCGCTGGCATTTCGAAGGGCATGATGGCTTGCGCACGCTACACCACGTTGCGGGCGGGCATTTCCTGACGATTGGCGATGGGGTGGACGGCAAGACGCTGACGGTTTAAATGGCGTTGATGGAAAACCTTCAGCGGATGTAGCAAGGTAGAGGCCAAATTCCATCTATCAGGCGCAACGCACATGGACTTATCTGTTGCCGGTTATCTCGCCCCGTTGCTGTCGCTGGCGCTGTTGTGGACGCTGGCCGTAGTCACGCCCGGGCCGAATTTCTTCAACATCGCGCAACTGGCGGCCAGTCAATCCCGTCGGCATGGCGTGGTGGCTGCGCTGGGCGTGGCCACCGGCACAGTGCTGTGGGGGCTGGCCGGCGGCCTTGGGATCAAGACTTTGTTCAGCGCCGCGCCGACGCTCTATCTGGGCTTCAAGATCGCCGGCGGTTGCTACCTGATTTATCTGGGCCTGAAGCAATTCAAGCGCAAGGCCCCGATTGTCCCCGGTGCGCTGGCTGCCGCCCGCCAGACCTATCTGGGCGTCTACGCTCGCGGTTTCCTCGGTAACATGACCAACCCGAAATCGGCGTTGTTCGTCGCCACCATCTTCGCTACGGCCATGCCGGCTCACGTACCGCCACTTCTGCTGGCGCTGGCCGTGCTGACCATGGCGACGCTGTCGTTCAGTTGGTATTGCAGCGTCGCGCTGTTCTTCGCCAGCCGCCGGGTTGCCGGTGTTTACGAGCGGTCACGCCAGTGGCTGGATCGGTTGGCGGGTGGGTGCTATTTGCTGTTTGGGGTGCATTTGGTGGCGAATCGCTGAGTCTCTAGCCTCAACCGTGTTTCATTGGTTTGATCAGGCTTTCGGCAGGAATCCCGAATAACTCATGAAGCTTCCAGATCATCGGCAAGGTCAGTGCTCGTTTGCCGTTCAAAACCTCTTAGACTCTGTTTGTTCGACCGATAGCCGGAGCGAGATCAGCAGCAGACAGGCCTGATTGTTCCATTCGAAATTTGATGGCATCGATCGGATTCGGCAGATCCAGCGGAAAGTTCTTGGCTTCGTAGGCCTCAATGAGCGTGATCATGATGTCGAAGTAGTCACCTTCAGGGGGCCCCGGTTCTGGCTCGTTGTCGAAGAGCGCAGATATATTTTTAAGCGCCGCTCGGTAGTCTTCCTCGTTATGAATCGGGCGTATGTTCATGGGTTACTCCATTTCGACGGTGTCAGCGTCGATTGCATCGTACTGCTTGTGAGTGCCGACGAATTTTATGTAAATCGCGCCGTAGCGATAGGCCACAGCTACGATCAGGCGAAAGTCGTTGCCCTTGATGTTGAACACAACTCTCCGGCTTTATTTCCTGAAAGGTCCCTTACTTTATCTGCCCCAGCTAATTTTCGGGGTAGGAAAAGGCGACGAGGTGCATATGAACAGAGCCTATCGCCGACAAAAAAAGCCTACCTCCCGGTAAGCCTTTTGTGTCCACTTCGTAATACTCAATCCCCCAGCGCTTCTCCCTCACGCCGGGGATCGGCACCGCCAGTTAACGTCGCTTTTCCCCGCGCATCCTTGACCCGCACGATTGCCTGCGTGCCGCTGGTCATGTCGATTTCGCTGATTGTGTGGCCCTTGTCCTTCAATGCCTGAATCAGCCCCGGGCTGAATTGTCCCTGTTCCAGTTCGGTCGGGCCGTTGCGGCTGCCGAAGTTGGGCAGGTTGATCGCGTTTTGCGCGTCGAGGTTCCAGTCGAGTAGGCCAATGGTGGTTTTGGCTACGTATTCGATAATTTGCGAGCCGCCGGGCGAACCGACCGTGGCGACGAAGTCACCAGTGTTGCGATCGAAGATCAGCGTTGGCGCCATGGACGAGCGTGGGCGTTTGCCCGGTTCGACGCGGTTGGCAACTTTCTGGCCGTTCTCTTCGGGGATGAACGAGAAGTCGGTCATCTGGTTGTTCAGCAGAAAACCCTGAACCATCAGGTGCGAGCCGAACGCGGCTTCGATGGTGGTGGTCATCGACACGGCGCCGCCGAGGTCATCCACCGCCACCACTTGGGAGGTTGAGATGCGCAACGGCGAACGGTCCGGCGCGTAGGCCACTTGCACGCCTGGCGGTGTGCCCGGTTTGGCGCTGCCCATGCTGCGCTCGCCGATCAGGCTGGCGCGGCTGGCCAGATAGGCCGGATCAACCAGACCTTTGACCGGCACCGGGACGAAGTCGGTGTCGGCCACGTATTGCGCGCGGTCGGCGTAGGTCAGGCGTTCGGCCTCGGCGATCAGATGCACGGCTTGCGGATCCGGTTCGATGCCGGCCGGCTTATTGGTTTTGACTGGTTTGAGCGGGGTCAGGGACAAACGCGGGTCGCGGGCCAGCGCCTGCAACGTGCCGAGAATCTGTGCCACGGCGATCCCGCCCGACGACGGTGGCGGCATGCCGCAGATCTGCCAGCGCTTGTAATCGGTGCACAGCGGCGCTCGCTCCTTGGCCTGATAACGCTGCAAATCGTTCAGCGACAGGCTGCCGGGGTTGGCGTGCTGTTGAACCTTGGCGACGATCTCTTCGGCGATCGGACCTTTGTACAGCGCGTCTGCACCCTCGCTGGCGATGCGCTTGAACACGGCGGCCAGTTTCGGGTTTTGCAGGCGCGTGCCAACAGCTTTGACGCTGCCATCGTCATTAAGGAAGTAAGCGGCCATGTCTGGCGACTGGCGAATCAGTGGATCAGCAGTCAACAGCGAATGCAGGCGCGGGGAAATCGTGAAGCCTTGCTCGGCCAGTTTGATCGCCGGCTCAAACAGCTTCGCCCACGGCAAGCGACCGTGTTGCCGATGCGCCAGATCCAGCGCGCGCAACACCCCGGGCGTACCGACCGAGCGTCCGCCGATCTGCGCTTGCGTAAAAGCCATCGGTTTTCCGTCAGCATTCAAGAACAGCTTCTCGGTCGCACCGGCCGGCGCCGTTTCACGGCCGTCATAGGTGCGCACCTGTTTGCCATCCCACAACACAATCATCGCGCCACCACCAATCCCGGAAGACTGCGGCTCAACCAGCGTCAACACCGCCTGCATCGCAATCGCCGCATCAATCGCCGAACCACCCTGGCGCAACATCTCCCGCCCGGCTTCGGCCGCCAGCGGATTGGCAGCGGCAGCCATGTGTTTGCTGGCGTGGCGGGTTTGCAGATCAGCGCGGTAACCGGAAGCGGCTTCCGGTGCCAGCGGCAAGGAAGAAGAGGGCGGGGCGTTGCATGCGGTGAGGGTCAGAGCGCTGACAAGCAGTGTCAGGGCTGGCAGGCGAAAGCGCTTCAAGGGCTGGGCTGGAAACACGCGGGCTCTCCGTCCGAGGGGTAAAAGTCTTGGGGACTTTATCGAGCGGGCGGGCGGGGTGCAAACCGGGTGGGGATTTGATGCTTGGTCAAATCGTCCTCGACGGTACGTTCTAAAACCGGTTGGTTGCGATGGATTCAGTCGGCAATGGCGTCTGTGGTTGTAGTTCTTCGCCCCGGCTGGAGTACCTTTCGTGCATTTCTCCTACAGAACTTTCAGGTCGACAACCTACGCGCCGCTGCCTGAGGATGTTTTCTGTGGTTTTTTCCAGGATGGATATCAGCTGAAGAGGATGAGTCCGTTGCCATTCGATTTTATTTTCAGTCGGCCACTGTCATGAGCATTTCCAATGAGGATCGTGATTTTCTGGTGGCGTTGGGCAGTCGCATTGCACATTTACGCACAGTGCACGAGATAACACAGACGCGGTTTGCAAGGGCTTTAGGTCTTTCCCGGCAGACCTTTCAGGGTTACGAGGAGGGCACGCGCAGCATGCCGGTCACGACACTGGTGAAGATGGCATTTGCGCTGCGCGTGCCTGTTGAAGACCTGCTCGGGGTTCCCTCGTACACGGAGACGCCCAGACGCAGCTTGACCTCGACGTGGTATCGACGGCTGCAGTCCATCAATGAGCTTTCGAAGGTTCAACAGAAGGTTATTGCGCAGATGCTCGACGCCCTGATCGCACAGGCGGGGACCAAAACAAGTAACGAAGAATGAAAGGCTTGAAATAACCCAAAGAACGCGGAACCAAGGTGCGCGAACACCCTGGCTCCGCTAACCACAAGCAGCTAAACAGGAGCTAATCATGGCTAAAACCAATCATACGTCATCAACCCCCATCACTGTACGCCGGTTGAAAATCGCCGCTGATTTTTACCCGGCCCACACAAAGGACACACCCTACGGCCCCGGCAAGCCTGTGCCTTGGATCAGGCTGCGCGGGTTGTGGTTGCGGCAAGCGGGATTCGAGGTAAACGAGAACGTCAAAGTGCGCGTGATGAAGGGGTGTCTGGTGATTACGGCGGAGTAGAGCAGTAGATGGGGGGCTTAGGTAAATAGGCAACACTGGCGCATTAAGAGAAACGCTGCTATCCCTTAAGGATAGTGGCGTTTTAGCTGAGCATTTCGCCGGTTACCTTTTTATGGTTATCTGAGTCCATAGTTTGATCGTGCGAGGATCAGCTCTTCAAAGACAACCCGGTGCAGGTGCTCCATATCTCCCGAAGTATTAAACAGGCCAAATCCTAAGGAATTATGTCGAGCAGCGCTAGGCCATGGGGAAAAGCTCTCTTTTTAAAGATGGCTATTTCAAAAAGTGTTTTGATTTATCTGGAAATTACTAGCGGTATAGGCCCGTTACACCAAGATTACACCCGAATAGTGACGTGGCATTATCTTGAATTCCAGATTTGCGTATGTGAGATCAGACGAAGTAAGTATTGAAAGTTAGACGCGAGGAGCATATACAGAAAACCCGGCGCTGGGCCGGGCTTGTCTTACGGCTTATAGAGCCAATCTCTTTCTTCTGCAATGGTCCGAAGGATTTTTGATTTTCGTTTGATATCGTTTTTCTCGTTCCCATCAAAGTCAATAATGGCGTGCTCTTTGAACGGCTCAGGATCGGGGAAAGCTGGAAGCTCCAGCGCTCCACACTCGGCAACCGTGACAGCTACCACCCCGACAGACCTAAGGCCCAGTGACTGAACGAAATGATCGTGAGCATTCGGTGGGTCGATTTGGTCACCATCGTAGCAAGAAAGTTTCTTATCATCTTTCGGCGTGGGACTAAAAGCTTGCGATGTGATCTTTCCATCCTGAATGAAGCTTGGATTAATTTGTCGCAGCAGATGCGTACTCTCCTTCATCAAATCTCTCCCTTTGCGGCTTTGGAAATTAAATCGACGAGCGCCTGTTTGTGGGTAGGATCGTCCAAGGAAAGCACTTTGGATATCTCTTGCATTGTCTCGGTGTTGAGGCAATGAAGGTCGCCAGATAGGCTGGCGAGATCAATTTCTAAGCTGACGTCCTGATTTCCGGTTCGCCATTCAAGCTGAACCCCACCCTCTTCTGTAGGGTAGATATAAGGGCTAGGCAGCGTAGGTGGATAGGTGTCGACGAAAAAGCTCTCAAGCCAGTCAAAGTCGGACGACGCTGGAACGAGCCCGCGACCATCCAGCCAACCGACTTTAAGAAGTCTCAGCTCGTCGATTCTAGCCAGTGGATCGTTGGTATCGATAATGGCGGCGTCCTCAATAACATCTAATGAGTGTAGCCGTTCATAGCGGTCAAATCGACCAACGCCCGAGACTGAAACCTTGATCCCGGTTCGGTAGCCGCTCATCGCCTCAAGGATGGTATCCAAGTGAATAGCGTCAACCTTGGCGGCAATTTTTCTGCCGCCTGGCAGCTGCAGTTCGAAACTCATCTTGCTTTGATCAAGCTCAGACACGAGGCCGCGAACTGTTATTTCGTCCGTGAGTACCTCGTTCTGCGATGCGAGTAACAGACGTCGGCGAGTTAGCTTTGTGAGCCGTGCAGGGCGATCTTTTCCCGGGAAAAACTCCAGAACCTCTCCCTCCCTAAGCCCCCTTCCAAATCTGTCAAAATAGCCAAGCAGATTTGCAGGAAGGTGATCAGTGATAGGTTCGTTATGCTCGGCGGCATTGATCGCTCCCCCGATGGCTTGAACAGCGCGGAAAAAGTAATCCTCATTTGCTGCGGGAAATAGGCCGGCTGAGTCGTCAATGTAATCAATAGTAATGCCAGGTATCGCGCTACCGTCCTTGACTTCAGAGAGACCAATGGAAAGCGGGTCTGTAAATCCTTTTGGCGCCCTAATGCGAACGTTGTTTTGCACGAATATCCACTTGGCAACCGCTATTACGAATTCCTCCAGAACAGATATGTCCTTAAGAAGCTCAAGCGGGATAGTGTGCCCATCAAATCGAGCGCCGACAAACCGCGGTTCAATCAATGGTTTTTTCATGAGCGATCCCTATCCCTTGATTTCTGTTGTCGCATGAATTTCTGCAATTCCCTGCCCATTTCTGGTGGGGAGAAATGTCGCAAGTGGGCGCCGTTTGATGACGAAAGGCGCACGCTCCGCCTTGTTCCATCCCAGCATAGCCTTAACCAAGCATCACAGTCGCAGCTCCCTAGAAAGCTGCCATCGTTAAGAATGTATTCGTGCAAAGGCATCCGATTCTTCCTTTGACGGCGTTGAATCGAACCATGGTGGATTGTCGGTCATATGGGGAATCAAAGCACAGCGTCGCAGGTGGTGTAATTTACGAAATATCCGTTTCGTACGCTGATCGGATATTTTTCCTATAATTTTCTTCTTGAGAAATGCGTCAATTCGGTCTGCTGACGTGAAGCGGCCGATCTGAGCTGTAGGAGTAAGCTCGGGAAAGATTTTTCTCAAGGCATAAAAAAACGGCCTACCTTTCGGTAAGCCGTTTTTAGTACTTGGTGGCTACACAGGGACTTGAACCCCGGACCCCAGCATTATGAATGCTATGCTCTAACCAACTGAGCTATGTAGCCAAGTGGCGCGCATTATTCCCCTGAAATGATAAAGCGTCAAGCGTAAATCAAAAATATTTCTTCCTGTTTTCAACCGCTTATCCTCGGGCCCCGAAAATCGGGGCCGGGGAGGGCGTCAGCGCAGCTGAAATCTGGCGGTATTGGCGCTCAGGGCCTGGCTGCCCTGGCTCAAGGTATCCGCCGCGAGGTTCACGGCGCGCGCGCCTTCGAGCAAACGCACCGCCGCTTGATCGACCTGCTGGATATTGCCGCTGACCTCATCAGCCGTGCTCGCCTGCTCTTCAACGGCCGTGGCGATCTGCGCCAGGGTGTCGGTGACGCTCTGTACCGCGCTGGCGATTTCCCCCAGGCGTTCGCCGAGACCGGTGACCGCTTCGGCGTCCGACTGCGCCTGGCCGCAAGCGGCTTCCATCAGACTCACCGCTTCATTGACCGTGGCGCGCAGGCTGTCGACGGTGCCGGCAATCTGAGCGGTAGACGATTGCGTGCGTTGTGAAAGGCTGCGCACCTCGTCGGCGACCACCGCAAACCCGCGTCCTTGCTCACCGGCGCGCGCCGCTTCGATGGCGGCGTTGAGTGCGAGCAGGTTGGTCTGCTCGGCGACGCCGCGAATGGTGTCCACGACCAGTTGAATCTGCTGGCCTTGCTCGCTGACCCGGCCCAGCGCTGCGGCAGTGTCGTTGAGGCGCTGATTGAGTTGCTGAATGCTCGCCGTTGTGCGTTGGCTGTCGCGGCTGCTGTCGGCGGCGATGCGGCGGGTGTGCTGGGCGCTGCCGGACGCCTGCTCGCAGCTTTGCGCCACGCCTTGCGAGGTGGCGGCCAATTGTGTCGCGGCAGCGGCGATCTGGCTGATCTGCAACTGTTGCGCTTCGACTTCGCCGAGGGCGCCGCTGGAGTGTTCGTTGAGGCTGCGCACCGCGTTGCTCAGTTGCGAGGTCTCGTGGTCGACGCCGAGCATGCTGCTGCGCAGTTGCACCACGGCAACGTTGAGCGCTGTGCTGATCGCCGCCAGTTCATCGCGACCCACCACCGGCACTTGCAGGCTCAGGTTGCCGTCGCGCAAGGCTTCGGCGAGCAGGGTGATGCCGCTGGCGCTGCGGCGGATTGATGCCTGCAGGCAGACGAACAGGTACAGCGCGGCCAGCAGCAAACAGCCGAAGATCATGGCAACAAGGATGAACTGGCGGATTGCCGTGCCGTGATAGGCATCAAGCCGCTGATCCAGCGCTACCAGCGATTGCTGGCGCAGGGATGCCAGATCGGTGAGCAACGCATCGAGGTTACGTTCGAAGTCTTCCGGTTTCAGGTTAATGCTGCCGCCGAACACGCCGTCGTCGAGTACCTTCAGGCCGCTGTCGAGGAGTTTGAGGCTGTCGTGGTATTGGCTGGCCCAGGCTTGCAGATCGGCTGGCAGACGCGCTTCCAGCAGCCCCGCCGTTTTCACCAGTTGCTCGCGGGCGTCGCCGATGCGGCTGCGCAGGTCGCGCAGTTGCAAGCGGCTCTGCAAGGTGAACTGGCCGGAGACGACCGAGGCCTGACCGACGGCCGCGAGGCGACCGACCCGCTCGATCAGGTCCGGCGCGTGTTGCGTGGAGATCTGCGTCAACAGGTAGGTTTCCAGCCACGGCGCCAGCGTCAGGCGATTGTCCATGACGATCTGCTCGCGCAAGGCTTGCAATGCGCCCAAGGCATTGGTGAAGCGGTCGTAACCGTCCGGCCACCAGCCAACACCGCTGAGGCTTTTCGAATCCAGACCCTTGAGCGCCGATTGCAGCGCTTGAAAGCGCGCGAGGGTTTCGCCCCAGGCGCCTTCCTGGTTCAGCGCGTTACCCAGGTCGGTGGTGGCTTGCAGCACCGCCGGTTGCACGCCGTCGAACGCGGCCATGGCGGCGAGAGTGGCCGGTGTCGGCTGGCGATTGGTCTCGGTGGCGCGCCAGCGGGCAGCGCGGTCACGCTGGGCGGCGAGCAAGTTGTCCAGCGCATCCAGCGCCAGCAACTGGCGCACCCCGGCACGCTCGCCGGAGATCAGGTTGAGCTTCTCGCGATAATCATGGCCGATCATCAACAGGCTGCCGGCCAAGGGCAGAATGAACAACAGAAACAACAACTGGAATTTACCTGCGAAGCCAAACCGCCCCAGCAATTTGATCCCCGGTGAAAGGAAAGCCTGCATGCCTCATGACTCCTCTGGACACCACGCACCATTGGCGTGCATCGCGAGTTTTTCGCCCGCGACCGTGCCCTCTAAAAGGCCTCGAAAGTTCCCCGTGCCCGCTCTGTAGGCCGGCTCTGTAGCGAAACTTCCCATTGTCGAACGCCTTTGTAAGGCGAACGTGTTCAAGGGCAGAAGCAAGGCAAGATTCAGACCATGGCGTTGCGCTATCACCTTCTCTGCTAACGATCTCCTGTAGGAGCTGCCGAAGGCTGCGATCTTTTGATCTTGCTCTTAAAATCAAAGTCAGAAGATCGTCCGATCGCGGCCCGAGCCTTCGGCAGCTCCTACGCGGGTGATAAGTCATCAATCAGTTAGTTAGCTGCCTAAGGGGATAGCGCGAGCGCACCGAAAAATGGCACATTGACGTACCTGCCTGCGGGCAATTCTCTGCTGTCCGGAAATTTCCATGGCTATCAGCAACGTTCAGACCGCCGCTGCCTCGGCGACCGCTGCTCCCCAAAGCAGTCCACTGGTAATGCGCATCATCGGCGCGGTGGCGCTGGCGCATTTGATCAACGACCTGATCCAGTCGGTGCTGCCGTCGATCTACCCGATGCTCAAGGCTAACTATGGCTTGACGTTCACCCAGGTCGGCCTGATCACCTTGACCTTCCAACTGACCGCGTCGCTGTTACAGCCGTGGGTCGGTTATCACACCGATCGGCATCCGAAACCCTGGCTGCTGCCAGCGGGTACGGTGTGTACCTTGATCGGCATTCTGATGATGTCGGTAGTTGGCAGCTTCCCGTTGATTCTGCTGGCAGCGGCGTTGATTGGTATCGGCTCATCGACCTTTCATCCGGAAGCGTCGCGGGTCGCGCGGCTGGCATCGGGCGGGCGCTATGGCCTGGCGCAGTCGACGTTTCAGGTCGGCGGTAATGCCGGTTCCGCGTTCGGCCCGTTGCTGGCGGCGGCGATCATCATTCCCTTCGGCCAAGGCAATGTGGCGTGGTTTGGTCTATTCGCCGTGTTTGCATTGTTCGTGCTGTACCGCATCAGCCGCTGGTATGCCAATCACCTGAACCTGTTCAAGCTCAAGGCCGGACAGGCGGCGACGCACGGATTGTCGAAGGGCAGGGTGACCAGTGCGCTGGTGGTGCTGGGCTTGCTGGTGTTCTCCAAGTACTTCTACATGGCCAGTTTTACCAGCTACTTCACCTTTTACCTGATCGAGAAATTCGACCTGTCGGTGGCCAGTTCGCAGTTGCACCTATTCCTGTTCCTGGGCGCGGTGGCGGCGGGCACGTTTTTCGGCGGGCCGATTGGCGACAAGATCGGGCGTAAGGCAGTGATTTGGTTTTCCATCCTCGGCGTGGCGCCGTTTACGCTGATCCTGCCGCATGTCGATCTGTTCTGGACCAGCATTCTCAGCGTGGTGATCGGCTTCATCCTGGCCTCGGCGTTCTCGGCGATCGTGGTATATGCACAGGAACTGGTACCGGGGAATGTCGGGATGATCGCCGGGATTTTCTTCGGACTGATGTTTGGTTTTGGCGGGATTGGTGCGGCGCTGCTCGGACATCTGGCGGATGTGCACGGGATCGAGTATGTGTATTTCCTGTGCTCGTTTTTGCCGTTGTTTGGCGTGTTGGCGATCTTCTTGCCGCGTACCAAAAAGGCCTGACCCCACACAGACCAATTGTAGGAATGAGCCTGCTCGCGATAGCGGTGTGTCAGTTAACAAATATATATCTGATGCACCGCTATCGCGAGCAGGCTCACTCCTACAGTGGGAATGCGGTGTGGCGGAGAATGTTTCAGGCACAAAAAAGCCGCGTATCAAACGCGGCTTTTTCTTGGGCGGCTGTCGCTTAGACGTTAAAGCGGAAGTGCATCACGTCGCCGTCCTTGACGATGTAATCCTTGCCTTCCAGGCGCCATTTGCCGGCCTCTTTCGCACCGGCTTCGCCTTTGTACTGGATGAAGTCGTTGTAGGCGATGACTTCAGCGCGGATAAAGCCTTTTTCGAAGTCGGTGTGGATCACGCCAGCGGCTTGTGGCGCGGTGGCACCGACTTTGACGGTCCAGGCGCGGACTTCTTCGACACCGGCGGTGAAGTAGGTCTGCAGGTGCAGCATTTCGTAGCCGGCGCGGATCACACGATTCAGGCCAGGCTCTTCCAGGCCCAGGGCCTCGAGGAACATGTCTTTTTCTTCGCCGTCATCGAGCTCGGCGATTTCCGCTTCGATCTTGTTGCAGACCGGAACGACCATGGCGCCTTCTTCTTCGGCGATGGCACGAACCACGTCCAGGTGCGGGTTGTTCTCGAAACCGTCTTCAGCGACGTTGGCGATGTACATGACCGGTTTGGTGGTCAGCAGGTGGAAGCCCTTGATCACGGCTTTCTCATCCGCGCTCATGTTCTTCATCAGGCTGCGTGCCGGCTTGGCTTCGGTGAAATGCGCGATCAGTTGCTCCAGCAGCGCTTTCTGAACCACTGCATCCTTGTCACCGCCCTTGGCGTTGCGCGCGACTTTCTGCAGTTGTTTTTCGCAGCTGTCGAGGTCGGCGAAAATCAGTTCCAGATCGATGATTTCAATGTCGCGTTTCGGGTCGACGCTGTTGGAGACGTGGATCACGTTGTCGTCTTCGAAGCAGCGCACGACGTGAGCGATGGCATCGGTTTCGCGGATGTTGGCGAGGAACTTGTTGCCCAGGCCTTCGCCTTTCGAGGCGCCAGCGACGAGGCCTGCGATGTCGACGAATTCCATGGTGGTCGGCAGGATGCGCTTCGGATTGACGATGGCCGCCAGTGCTTCCAGACGCGGATCCGGCATCGGCACGATGCCGCTGTTCGGCTCGATGGTGCAGAAGGGGAAGTTCTCGGCCGCGATACCGGACTTGGTCAGGGCGTTGAACAGGGTGGACTTGCCGACGTTAGGCAGGCCGACGATGCCGCAATTGAATCCCATGGTGTTTCCCCTCGGAGTAGAGTCAGGCCTTCTGGCTGTGCAGGTTTTTCATCGCGCGGTTCCATTCACCGGCGAGGATATCCGGCAGCACGCCGAGGGCAAAATCGATGCTGGCATCGAGTTTTTCCTGTTCGGCGCGTGGCGCACGACCCAGGACGAAATTTGAAACCATACTGGCAACGCCCGGGTGGCCAATGCCAAGCCGCAGGCGGTAGAACGTGTTCTGATTGCCCAGTTGCGCAATGATGTCGCGCAACCCGTTGTGACCGCCATGGCCGCCGCCCTGCTTGAGCTTGGCAACGCCCGGAGGCAGATCGAGTTCGTCGTGCGCCACGAGGATTTCTTCAGGCTGGATGCGGAAGAAACCGGCGAGTGCCGCCACGGCCTGGCCGCTGCGGTTCATGTAGGTGGTGGGAATCAGCAGACGAACATCCTGACCCTGATGCGAATAGCGCCCGGTCAGGCCGAAATATTTGCGATCGGCCACCAGATTCACATTCTGTGCGTGGGCGATGCGCTCAACAAAAAGGGCCCCTGCGTTATGCCGGGTCTGTTCGTATTCAGCGCCTGGATTACCCAGGCCAACGATCAGTTTGATGGCAGTCACGATAGGGGCCCTTCCTTGGAGTGGTGGATAACATCGCCGCGATCAGGGAAAGCGGCGAAAGTGGACGAAAAATGCTCATTTACCATGGATGTAAACTTCGCGTTCTCGCCCGCTTTCTCGCTACGTTCCAGTCCGCGATGTTACTTGCTCACTCAGGCTATACAGAGTGAATTACTCTGCTGCGCCTTCTTCAGTAGCTTCTGGAGCAACACGTGGAGCGTGGACGTTGGCAACAGCCTTGTCATCGCCGTGTGCCAGAGCAACGAACTCAACGCCTTTAGGAGCTTTGAGGTCCGACAGGTGAATGATCGAGCCGATTTCAGCGTCAGCCAGGTCGACTTCGATGAATTCAGGCAGATCTTTCGGCAGGCAGGACACTTCGATTTCAGCGATAACGTGCGAAATCTCGCCGCCTTTCTTCACTGGAGCAGCTTCGTTGATGAAGTGCACAGGAACGATGGCGGTCAGTTTCTGGCCGGCAACAACGCGTACGAAGTCAGCGTGCAGCACGTGGCCCTTGGACGGGTGACGCTGCAGTGCCTTGATGATGACGTTTTGCTTGGTGCCACCAACGTTCAGCTCGATGATGTGGCTGTAAGCCGCTTCGTTTTCGAGCAGTTTGGCAACTTCTTTGGCCAGCATGCTGATGGATTCAGGGGCTTTCTCGCCACCGTAAACTACAGCTGGAACCAGGCTTGCGAGACGACGCAGGCGGCGGCTCGCACCTTTCCCCAGGTCGGAACGCACTTCAGCATTCAGAGTAAAATCGTTCATTGTGTATCTCCAAAATAGCCATGACCGAGTGGCGTTTGCGACCAGCGCCGAACACGGTATGGGCAAAAAAGCCCCGCCCCGACAGGTATGCCGGGGCGGGGCGCTTTTCGTCAACGAGACATTTCGTGAAGGGCAGGGCCCTTAACGGAACATCGCGCTGATCGATTCTTCATTGCTGATGCGGCGAACCGCTTCGGCAACAACCGGTGCGATATCCAGTTGACGGATACGTGCACAGGCTTGTGCTGCTGCGGACAGCGGGATGGTGTTAGTGACCACCAGCTCGTCCAGCACGGAATTTTCGATATTCTCGATGGCCCGGCCCGACAGCACAGGGTGTGTGCAGTAGGCAAAGACCTTGGCTGCGCCATGCTCTTTCAGGGCCTTGGCCGCGTGGCACAGAGTGCCGGCGGTATCGACCATGTCATCGACGAGAATACAGGTACGCCCTTCGACATCACCGATGATATGCATCACTTCAGAGTGATTGGCTTTCTCACGGCGTTTGTCGATGATCCCGAGATCCACGCCCAGCGACTTGGCTACGGCACGTGCACGCACGACGCCACCAATGTCCGGGGATACGATCATCAGGTTTTCGAAGCGCTGATCTTCAATGTCATCCACCAGAACCGGGGAGCCGTAGATGTTATCTACCGGAATATCGAAGAAGCCCTGAATCTGGTCAGCATGCAGATCAACCGTGAGAACACGGTCGATGCCGACTACGGTAAGCATGTCAGCGACGACTTTCGCGCTGATGGCCACACGTGCGGAACGCGGACGGCGATCCTGACGGGCATAACCAAAATAAGGAATAACAGCAGTGATACGAGTAGCCGAGGAGCGGCGGAAGGCGTCAGCCATCACTACCAGTTCCATCAGGTTATCGTTTGTCGGAGCGCAGGTCGGCTGAATAATGAAAACGTCTTTACCGCGAACGTTTTCATTGATCTCGGCTGTAATTTCGCCGTCGGAAAACTTGCCGACAGAGATGTCACCGAGAGGGATATGCAGCTGACGTACAACACGCCGAGCCAGATCGGGGTTAGCGTTCCCCGTAAAGACCATCATCTTGGACACGCGCAGTACCTAGAGGCTGAGGGTAACCTGGATGAGTAGAGAAAATGGCAGGGGCGGCTGGATTCGAACCAACGCATGGCAGGATCAAAACCTGCTGCCTTACCGCTTGGCGACGCCCCTGTATCTGTTGCTTCAAGTGCCTGGCACTTGATTCCTTTAGAGCAGACTTTGCAGCTTGCGATGCAACATCGAAACGTTGCTTCCTTTTGCTACAAATCCTGAAAGGGTCTCTGTCAGAAGGGCCGAGACTTTATCAGCTTCAGCTTTGCTTGGGAAGCCCCCAAACACACAACTTCCAGTTCCGGTGAGCTTTGCTTCGGTAAATTTACCTAACAAATCCAATGCGTTACGTACTTCTGGATAACGCCTTGCAACCACCGGCAAGCAGTCATTTCGACTGTTTCCCTCGGGAACGGGGCGCACTTTAATGGGCGGCGTGTTACGTGTCAACAAAGGATCGGAAAAAATTTCTGCCGTACTTACAGAGACTTGCGGCACGAGCACCAGATACCACGGTTCTTCGGGATCGACCGGGGTCAGTTTCTCGCCCACGCCCTCGGCAAACGCCGCGTGGCCACGGACGAAAACCGGTACGTCAGCGCCCAGTGACAAGCCCAGAGCGGCCAGGCGATCTTCATCCCAACCCAGTTGCCAGAGATGGTTGAGGCCGAGCAAGGTCGTGGCCGCGTTTGAACTGCCGCCGCCGATGCCGCCGCCCATGGGCAGCACTTTGTCGATCCAGATATCGATGCCCAGCGCGCAGCCGGACTGTTGCTGCAACATTTTCGCTGCGCGCACGATCAGGTTGCTGTCGTGGGGCACGCCGGCGAATTCGGTGTGCAGTCGGATCACCCCGTCATCGCGCACGGCAAAGGTGATGTCATCGCCGTAATCGAGGAACTGAAACAGCGTCTGCAACTCGTGATAACCGTCTTCGCGGCGACCCAGAATGTGCAGCATCAAATTGAGTTTGGCCGGCGAAGGCAGGGTCAGTCGTGCAGCGGCCATGGGTTATTGCCCCAGCTTGCGCGGTTGCCAGGTCTTGATCACGAGCGTGACGTCGAGATCAGTGCCGTGCAGCTTTATACGCTCGGGTAGCCAGTAGCCGTTCTGCTGGGTGTAGGCGGTGTACTCGACTTTCCAGCCATCCTGTTCGAGGCTGGCCAGGCGGCTGTCGGCGTCCAGATTCAGGCGACTTTTGCTTTCCGGCGCTGGCAGGCCACGGACCCACCAGGCCAGATTCGACACTGGCAGTTTCCAGCCCAGTTGCTCCTCCAGCAGGGCTTCCGGGGACTGCGATTCGTAGCGGCCCTGGTTGGCGACTTCCAGCGATACCTTGCCCGGACGCCCGGTCAGGCGTGCTGCGCCGCGACCCAGTGGGCCGGACAAACGAATGTCGTAGTAATCCTGGCGTTGCAGCCAGAACAGCGTGCCGCTGCCGGAGTCCTTTGGCGCGCGGATGCCGATCTTGCCGTCGATCTGCCAGCCATCGAGGCCGGTCAGTTGTTGTTTGTTCGCCGCCCACTGGGCCGGGCTGCCGTGGCCCTCGACCGATTCACGGGCGCCGAAACCCGCGCAACCGGCGAGCAGGGCGATAAAGCTGAAAACAATAACGTGGCGCAAAAACATGAGTTAAAGAGTCTCGGATCCGGTCAGGCGCTTGATGGTGCTGCGCAGGATGGTGCTGTCGGGCTGATCCTTGAGGAACTTGCCCCACACTTGTCTGGCTTCGCGTTGATTGCCCTTGGCCCACAACACTTCGCCCAGATGCGCGGCCACTTCGTGATCAGGAAAACGCTCGAGCGCCTGGCGCAGATATTTTTCCGCGTCGTCCAGATTGCCCAAGCGGTAATTCACCCAGCCGAGGCTGTCGAGTACGGCCGGGTCTTCCGGGTTGATCTGGTGGGCCTGCTCGATCAGCGTCTTGGCTTCAGCGTAGCGGGTGGTGCGGTCGGACAGGGTGTAGCCCAGCGCGTTGAGCGCCATGGCGTTGTCCGGGTCGCGCTTGATGATCAGGCGCAGGTCTTTTTCCATCTGCGCCAAGTCATTGCGTTTTTCTGCGAGCATCGCCCGGGTGTACAGCAGATTGAGATCGTCCGGGTATTTCTGCAGGGCCTGCTGCAAGACTTGCCAGGCTTTGGCTTCTTGCTTGTTGGCCGACAGGGTTTCCGCCTCGATCAGGTACAGCTGGATCGCATAATCAGGCTGCTCGTCACGTTCGGCGGCCAGTTTGCTTTGTGCTTCAGCGGTCTTGCCGTTGTTCATCAGGATATCGGCCTGACGCAGTTGCGCTGGAAGATAGTCGTTGCCCGGACCGACCTGCGCGTATTCGATCAGCGCGCCTTGCGGGTCGTTACGCTCTTCGGCAATGCGCCCCAGGTTCAGGTGCGCCGAATCGACATGGCTTTCGCGCGCGATCAGGTCTTCCAGATAGCCTTTGGCTTCTTCCCAGGCCTTGGCTTCCAGGCACACCAGCGCGAGGGAATAGCGCAATTCGTCGTCTTCCGGGTACTGCTGAACCAGGCTGGAGAACTCGGTCTTGGCGTCATCCATCCGATCCTGCTCGACCAGCATGCGCGCATAGGTCAGGCGCAGGCGCTTGTCGTCCGGGTATTTTTTGATGCTTTTCTGCAACAGCGGCAGCGCTTCGTCGCCACGGTTCAACACTTGCAGCAGACGCGCGCGCAGCAAAATCGGGGCAACTTCGCCGTCTTCCGGCGGGTTGTCTTCGAGCAGCGTCAGGGCGCCTTGATTGTCGCCGTCCTGCTGCAAGAGCAAAGCCTTGCCAAAAATCAGTTGATTGTTGTTCGGGTGCCGTTGCAGCAAACGGTCGAAGCTTTTCATCAGGCCGTTGCGGGTTTCCTGATCGGTGTCGGCAGCCGACAGCGCGAGGAAATCGAAATGGGTGTCGCCCTTGCCCTGCAGGACTTTTTCCATGTAAACCATGGAGTCGTCGTAACGCCCGGCGCGGGCCAGTTGCACGGCGGCGGCGCGTTGCGCTTCGAGGTCGTCCGGAGCGTTTTTCGCCCAGATCAGAGCGGTGTCGAGAGCCGGCTGATCGGCGCCCAGGTATTCGGCGATGCGAAAGGCGCGCTCGGAAACACCCGGGTCCTGCGTGTTGATGGCCTGGGTCACGTAGTTGTCCAGGGCAATGTCGAAACGATTGCGCTGACCGGCGAGCTCGGCGCTCAGCAGGCTGAACACGGTTTCCTCGCTGAACGAGCTGTAGACCTTGGGTTTTTCAGGCGCGGGCGTGGTGTCTTCGGTCGGCGGAGTACCGTCCGGCGCAACGGGGGCCAAGGCCTGGCAGCCGCTGAGGAAGACAAAAGCGAGGAGCAACGCGGAAGATCTATTCATATAGGAAGAGGACGACTAACCTGCGGTCGGATCATCATGACACAAGCCTTCGGCCAAACATAACCGAGACTCAATTGTGGCCATTATAGAGGCTGACGATTGGGACAATAGTCAGCGGTAGTTGTTCTGAATCTTTCGAAGTAGGACAATTGCCGGCTTCACGTCACCATCAGCGACCTTGAATGGCCTTCCTTGCACTCGGTATCAACCACAAGACTGCATCAGTAGACGTGCGCGAGCGCGTGGCCTTTACGCCTGAGCAACTGGTGGAGGCCCTGCAACAGCTCTGCCGACTGACCGACAGCCGCGAAGCTGCGATCCTCTCCACCTGCAATCGCAGTGAGCTTTATATAGAACAGGATCAGCTGTCGGCCGATACCGTGCTGCGCTGGTTGGCCGATTATCACCATTTGAGCCTCGATGAGCTGCGGGCCAGTGCTTACGTGCATGAAGACGATGCGGCCGTTCGTCACATGATGCGCGTTGCCGCAGGACTCGACTCGCTGGTGTTGGGCGAACCGCAGATTCTCGGCCAGATGAAGTCGGCCTACGCCGTGGCCCGCGAGGCTGGCACCATCGGCCCGCTGCTGGGACGGCTGTTTCAGGCGACGTTCAATGCGGCCAAGCAGGTGCGCACCGACACGGCCATCGGCGAAAACCCGGTCTCCGTGGCGTTCGCCGCGGTCAGCCTGGCGAAACAGATTTTCAGCGACTTGCAGCGCAGCCAGGCGCTGCTGATCGGCGCTGGCGAGACCATTACGCTGGTCGCCCGCCATTTGCATGAACTGGGGGTCAAGCGCATCGTCGTCGCCAACCGTACGCTGGAGCGCGCCAGTCAGTTGGCCGAACAGTTTGGTGCCCACGCGGTGCTGCTGTCGGACATCCCCGCGGAACTGGTGCGCAGCGACATCGTCATCAGTTCGACCGCCAGTCAGTTGCCGATTCTCGGCAAAGGCGCGGTGGAAAGCGCGTTGAAGCTGCGCAAGCACAAGCCGATCTTCATGGTCGACATTGCCGTGCCCCGGGACATCGAGCCGGAAGTCGGCGAACTCGACGACGTTTACCTCTACAGCGTCGACGATCTGCACGAAGTGGTCGCCGAAAACCTCAAGAGTCGTCAGGGCGCAGCCCAGGCGGCGGAGGAGATGGTCTCGGTCGGCGCCGACGATTTCATGGTGCGCCTGCGCGAGCTGGCGGCGGTTGACGTGCTCAAGGCCTATCGTCAACAGAGCGAACGGCTGCGCGACGAAGAATTGCAGAAGGCCCTGCGCCTGCTGGCCAACGGCGGCAACGCCGAAGACGTGCTGGGCCAATTGGCCCGTGGCCTGACCAACAAACTCTTGCATGCGCCCAGCGTGCAACTGAAAAAGCTGTCTGCCGAAGGCCGCCTCGATGCGCTGGCCATGGCCCAGGAACTCTTTGCCCTTGAGGGCTCACCGGATAGTTTTTCGGATAAAAAACCGCAATGAAAGCGTCACTGCTCAACAAGCTGGACATTCTCCAGGACCGTTTCGAGGAACTGACCGCGCTGCTCGGCGACGCCGAAGTCATTTCCGATCAGGCCAAATTCCGCGCGTATTCCAAGGAGTATGCCGAACTGGAGCCTGTAGTGGCCGGCTATAAAAAGCTGCTCGGCGTACAAAGCGATCTTGAAGGCGCGCAGGCGCTGCTCAAGGACAACGACCCCGACATGCGTGAAATGGCTGTGGAAGAAGTCCGCGAAGCCAAGGAGTTGCTGGTCACGCTGGAGTCTGATCTGCAACGCATGCTGCTGCCCAAGGATCCCAACGACGGCCGCAACGTGTTTCTCGAGATCCGCGCCGGCACCGGTGGCGACGAGGCGGCGATCTTTTCCGGGGACCTGTTCCGCATGTACTCACGCTACGCCGAGCGCCGAGGCTGGCGGGTGGAGATCCTCTCGGAAAACGAAGGCGAGCACGGTGGCTATAAAGAAGTCATCGCCCGCATTGAAGGCGATAACGTTTACGGCAAGCTCAAATTCGAGTCCGGCGCGCACCGCGTACAGCGTGTACCCGCCACCGAATCCCAGGGCCGTATCCACACCTCGGCCTGCACCGTGGCGGTGTTGCCCGAGCCGGACGAACGGGAAGCCATCGAGATCAACCCGGCGGATTTGCGCGTCGACACTTTCCGCTCCTCCGGGGCCGGTGGTCAGCACGTCAACACGACCGATTCGGCGATCCGCATCACCCACATCCCGACCGGCACCGTCGTCGAGTGCCAGGAAGAACGTTCCCAGCACAAGAACCGTGCCCGGGCGATGGCGTGGCTGTCGGCCAAGCTCAACGATCAGCAGACTGCTGCGGCGGCCAACGCCATCGCCAGCGAGCGCAAGTTGCTGGTCGGCTCCGGCGATCGCTCCGAGCGGATTCGCACCTACAACTTCGCTCAGGGCCGGGTCACCGACCATCGGGTCAACCTGACGCTGTATTCGCTTGATGAAATTCTCGCCGGCGGCGTGGAGGCCGTAATCGAGCCGTTGCTGGCCGAATACCAGGCTGACCAACTCGCCGCGATAGGTGAATAAATGACCATCATTGCCAGCCTGTTGCGCGCCGCCGAGCTGCCGGACTCGCCCACTGCGCGCCTGGACGCTGAACTGCTCCTTGCCGCCGCTTTGGGCAAGTCGCGCAGTTTTCTGCACACCTGGCCCGAGCGCATTGTGCCGAGCGACGCGGCGCTGACCTTTGCCGAATACCTGCAACGGCGCCGCAGTGGTGAGCCGGTGGCGTATATCCTCGGCCAGCAAGGCTTCTGGAAACTCGACCTGGAAGTCGCGCCGCATACGCTGATTCCACGCCCGGACACCGAGTTGCTGGTGGAGGCGGCGCTGGAACTGTTGCCAGCGACCCCGGCAACGGTGCTCGACCTCGGCACCGGCAGCGGCGCGATCGCTTTGGCCCTGGCCAGTGAGCGTCCGGCGTGGAAAGTCACCGCCGTGGATCGTGTGCTCGAAGCCGTGGCCTTGGCCGAACGCAATCGCCAGCGCCTGCAATTGGATAACGTCACGGTGCTCAGCAGCCATTGGTTCAGTGCACTTGAAGGCCAACGCTTTGGCTTGATCATCAGCAACCCGCCCTACATCGCCGCCGCCGATCCGCATCTGATCGAAGGTGACGTGCGTTTCGAACCGGCCAGCGCGCTGATCGCCGGGGAGGACGGCCTCGACGATTTGCGCCTGATCGTCGCCCAGGCTCCGGATCATCTGCACGCCGGCGGCTGGCTGATGCTCGAGCACGGCTATGATCAGGCCCAGGCTGTGCGGGATCTGTTGCTGAGCCGTGGCTTTGAAGAGGTCCACAGCCGTACCGATCTGGGCGGCCATCAACGCATCAGTCTGGGGCGTCTGCCGTGCTGAATGATCAGGAGTTGCTGCGCTACAGCCGGCAGATTCTGCTGCAACACATCGACATTGACGGCCAGTTGAAGCTCAAGGCCAGTCGGGTGTTGATTGTCGGCCTCGGCGGACTTGGCGCGCCGGTGGCCCTGTATCTGGCGGCGGCGGGCGTGGGCGAGTTGCATCTGGCGGATTTCGATACGGTCGACCTGACCAACCTGCAGCGCCAGATTATTCATGACACCGACAGCGTCGGTCTGAGCAAAGTCGACTCGGCGCTCAAACGCCTGGGCGCGATCAATCCCGAGATTCAACTGATCGCCCATCGTCAGGCGCTGGACGAGGACTCACTGGCCGCTGCCGTAGCGGCGGTGAATCTGGTGCTCGACTGTTCGGATAATTTTGCCACCCGCGAAGCGGTCAACGCCGCGTGTGTGGCGGCGTGCAAACCGTTGGTCAGCGGCGCGGCGATTCGTCTGGAAGGGCAGTTGTCGGTGTTCGACCCACGGCGTGCCGAAAGCCCTTGTTACCACTGCCTGTATGGTCACGGCAGCGAGGCCGAACTGACCTGCAGCGAGGCCGGCGTGGTCGGGCCGCTGGTCGGTCTGGTCGGCAGCCTCCAGGCGCTGGAAGCCTTGAAAATGCTGGTCGGCTTCGGCGAACCGCTGGTTGGCCGCTTGCTGCTGATCGATGCGCTGGGTTCGCGCTTTCGCGAGTTGCGGGTCAAGCGTGATCCAGGATGCGACGTCTGTGGTTCGCGCCATGCGTGAAGCGCCGATCGGCGTGTTCGATTCCGGCGTCGGCGGCTTGTCGGTATTGGCAGAAATCCAGCGTTTGCTGCCCAATGAATCGCTGCTCTATCTCGGCGATTGCGGGCACATTCCTTACGGTGAGAAAACCCCGGAATTCATCCGTCAGCGTTGCAGCGTGATGGCTGCTTTTTTCCGCGAGCAGGGCGCCAAGGCGCTGGTGCTGGCGTGTAACACCGCGACAGTGGCCGGCGTCGCCGATCTTCGTCGCGACTATCCCGACTGGCCGATTGTCGGCATGGAACCGGCGGTCAAACCCGCCGCAGCGGCCACGCGCAGTGGCGTAGTCGGCGTGCTGGCGACGACGGGTACCTTGCAAAGCGCCAAGTTTGCCGCGTTGCTTGATCGCTTTGCGGCTGATGTCAGAGTCATCACCCAGCCGTGTCCGGGGCTGGTCGAGCGGATTGAAAACGGCGATCTGCACAGCGCCGACCTGCGCACGTTGTTGCAAGGTTATGTCACGCCATTATTGGCTCAAGGCTGCGACACGATCATTCTTGGCTGCACGCACTATCCGTTCCTCAGGCCGCTGCTCAGGTCGATGATCGGCGACGATATAAGCCTGATCGACACCGGAGCCGCCGTGGCCCGGCAGCTTCAGCGTTTGCTCGCCGAGCGCGATCTGCTCGCGGACGGTCCGAGCCTGCCTGTGAAGTTCTGGACCAGCGCTGATCCGCAATCTCTCAGAAAAATCCTACCGTTGCTGGGCCAAACTGCGTCGAATGTGCAAAACTTCGACTTGTAAAAAAAATGTGAAATAACTAAAAAACGCTGAACTTCTGACCAAGCGCAGATTTCTATAGCGACAGAAGCACTAAAAACCAAACGATCGTTCCGGAAAAGGAAGTTTCAAAGTGAAGCGACTATTCTGCTTGGCCGCGATTGCGGCCGCACTGATGGGGCAAAGTCTTTCTGCACAGGCTGCAGACGTAGAGTTTGCGGTGGGCGGGACCAGCGATTCGACCATGACTTATCGTCTGGGCATGAATTTCGATTGGGACAAGAGCTGGCTGCAGAGCGATGTCGGCCGCCTGACCGGTTACTGGAGTGGCGCGTACACCTACTGGGAAGGGGACAAGACCTCCAGCAACAACAGCCTGTCGTTCTCGCCTGTCTTCGTTTACGAGTTTGCCGGTCAGTCGGTTAAACCTTACGTTGAAGCCGGTATCGGCGTGGCGTTGTTCTCCAACACCGAATACGAAGACAACAAACTGGGCGGCTCCTTCCAGTTCGAAGACCGTCTCGGTTTTGGCCTGCGCTTCAATGGCGGCCACGAAGTCGGAATCCGTGCCACGCACTATTCCAACGCCGGTCTGTCCAGCGACAACGATGGCGTAGAAAGCTACTCACTGCATTACTCGATGCCGCTGTAATCAGTCGCTACGCGCAATCCCATTGTGGGAGCGGGCTTGCTCGCGAAGGCGGTGTGTCAGTCAGCCTATAGGGCGCTGACCCACCGCATTCGCGAGCAAGCCCGCTCCCACAGTTGTTTCTGTGGTGTTCAAAAATCAGCGGTAGGCGGTAGATATGCCCCGGCGTTCTTCGATGCACTCCGCTGCGCCCATCTCAAACTCGCGGCAGATCAGCGGGCGTTTCTCGTAGATCGTGCACATCATGCTGTCGCGGTCCAGCGCCGCGCACCAGCCGTCGTCCAGGCGCAGCATGACTTCGCCGCCCCACTCATCGGTATCGATAAAGCGATCCGGCACGCCAGTGTCGGTGATCAGCAGCACTTCGAGCTGGCAACAGCACGCGGCGCAGGTCGAACAGGTGACCGCCGGTTCGGCGATTTGCGTATGAGGAATGGTTTTCATGGCGCCAGTGTAAGGCAGTGATCGCCGTGGGTGTGAACGCGCAGACGGACGCTCAAGGCGCCAGGCGTCGAGCCATTACGTGCAGCAGTGGAAACAGCAGAGCCCAGAGCAGGCCGATGACGATCAGCGTGGTGACTTCGCCGTAGGGAAATTGCACCCCGGCCAAGCGCCCACCGCCATAGTAGGACAGCGCCCCGCCCACCGCACCGAGCCCGCTGGCCGCCCACCAAGGCCGGGCGCTCCATTCAAGGCAATGACGCAAAGTCGTGGCCAGCAGCGCCCAGAGCAGCATCAGCCAGAGCGGAATCAGCGGCGAAGCATCCTCGAACCGAAACACCCCGAGGTAACGCAAAACCCCATCCACCGCCGTGCCGACAATGACCACGCAAAGAATCAAACGGCCCTCCGCCGCCCAACTGCCGATCCAGCGCAGATGGATCACCAACACCGCCAGGGCCAGCAGTAGCCACAAGCTGTCGCCGCCCAGCACGCAGGCCAGCCAGCCGAGCTGAAACAGCACGGCATTGGCCGCACGCTCAAGCATCGAAGCGGCCGAGCAGAGGCGTCGGCATCGCCGCCGGTTTGGCCAGTAACAGTTGCGCGGTGCCGATGGTGCGTTCGAGAAAGCCACCCTCGCAGTAGCACAGGTAAAACTCCCACAGCCGCAGGAAATAATCGTCGTAGCCCAATTCATTCAAACGGCCATGGGCCAGGCGAAAGTTCTCGTGCCACAGGCGCAGGGTCCTGGCGTAGTGCAGGCCGAAATCTTCCATGTGCAGCAGGTTCATGTCGGTGTCGCGGCTGACCACGTCGAGCATTTTCTGCACCGAGGGCAAGGCGCCGCCAGGGAAGATATAGCGCTGGATAAAATCGACGCTGCGTCGGGCCTGCTCATAGCGCTGTTCGCGAATGGTGATTGCCTGCAACAGCATCAAGCCGTTGCTCTTGAGCAGGCGCGCGCATTGCTTGAAGTAGGTCGGCAGGAAGCGATGGCCGACCGCTTCGATCATCTCGATCGAGACCAGTTTGTCGTACTCGCCGCTGAGGTCGCGGTAATCCTTGAGCAGCAGGGTGACGCGATCCTGCAAGCCCAGTTGTTCGATGCGTTTGGCAGTGAACGCGTGCTGCTCTTTCGACAGGGTGGTAGTGGTCACGCGGCAGCCATAATGCTGCGCTGCGTAGAGCGCCATGCTGCCCCAGCCCGTGCCGATTTCCAGCAGGTGGTCGCTGGGCTGGAGGGCAAGTTTCTGGCAGATCCGTTCCAGTTTGTTCAACTGCGCCTGTTCCAGCGTGTCGGTGGGCGTGAGGAATTGCCCGGCGGAATACATCATGGTCGGGTCGAGAAACTGTTCAAACAGTTCATTGCCAAGGTCGTAATGCGCCGCGATGTTTTTCTGCGAGCCCTTGCGCGTGTTGCGGTTGAGCCAGTGCAAGCCTTGCACCAATGGCCGACCAAGGCGCGCCAGCCCCCCTTCCATGGCATCGAGCACATCGAGATTACTGACGAAGACGCGGACGACGGCAGTCAGGTCCGGTGAACTCCAATAACCGTGGATGAACGCTTCGCCGGCACCGATGGAACCGCTGCTGGCGATCAGGCCCCACAGCGCCGGATCAAGCACATGGACTTCGCCGAGCAGAGCGCTGCCGGGGGTGCCGAAGAGCATTTGCTCGCCATCCTCGACGACCATCAATTGCCCGTGTTTGAGCTGCGCCAACTGGCGCAGCACGCCACGGCGCAGCAGCGAGCCGGTCAGACCGTTGGTGCTCAAGCGACTGAGCGGCAGGCTAGAGGATTTCATGGTGCGGCTCCTTCGGAGGCACAGAGGCGGTTTGAAAGCTGCCGTCGGCAGCCTGATGAGCGAAGATCGGCGCGCGCTTGAGCAGCAGTCGCAGCGCTTGCCAGTAAATCGCCAGGGCGGTTTTCGCGGTCATCCACGGGAAGCGCCGCAGATAGCCGTGCAGGCTGCGACGATCGAGCGGTTCGCGGCGAAGGTTGAGCGTGGCGTCGAACAGTTTCTCGTTGCCCTGCCAGTCAGCCATGTGCACGCCGAGGGTTTGCGCGGCCGGGCTGAAACTCATGCGGTACTCCAGATCCCGCGGCAGGAACGGCGAAACGTGAAACGCCTTGGCCACGGCGAAGTGCTGATGGAAATCCACCAGGCTGGTCGGCGTCCGCGCTGGCAGCACGTAGTGATAACGCTCGCGCCACGGCGTATTGGTCACTTCGCAGACAATCGCCGCCAGTTGCCCGTCGGCTTCGTGGCAGTAAAAGAAACTCACCGGATTGAACGCCAGCCCCCAACTGCGTGGCTGGGTCAGCAGGCACACCGCGCCTTGCGGCTCATGACCGATGGCCGCGCCGACCTGCTGGCGCACGGCGTCGATCAGGCGTATGCCGTGAGCGGTAAATGCTTTTAGATAATCGCTTTCGCGGAACGAAAACGGCGCAAAGCGACTGCGACCGGCCAGGGGCGACAAGGCCAACACGGCCTCCTGCTCGCTGAGGTCGAGATAGAGCAGGCCGACCCGGTAACGGAATTGGTGGCGACGGGGCGAGAAGCGTCGGTGGCCGATCCAGCCCGAGTACAGGGCGCTGTTCATAAGGTCTCACCGAACGAGGCCGCCACGCGCAAGGCGCTGACCACACCATCCTCATGAAAACCATTGGCCCAGTACGCGCCGCAGTAATGCGTGTGTTGCGCACCATCGAGTTCGGCCCAGCGATTTTGCGCGGTCGTCGCCGCGAGGCTGTATTGCGGGTGGGCGTAGGTGTAGCGAGCGAGGACCTTATCGGGGGCGATGCCCGCGCTTTGGTTGAGGCTGACGCAAAACGTCGTGTCGCTCTCGATGCCCTGCAGGATGTTCATGTTGTACGTGACGGCCGCGCGGGTATGCCCGGCGCCGCCGAGGCGATAGTTCCAGCTGGCCCAGGCCCGTTTGCGCGTCGGCAGCAGGCCGGTGTCGGTGTGCAGCACCACTTCGTTATCGGCATAGGGCAGGGCACCGAGGATCGCCCGTTCGGCATCGCTCGGGATGGCCAGCAGTTGCAGGGCCTGGTCGCTGTGGCAGGCGAACACCACTTTGTCGAAATGTTCGATGCCGGCCGGGCTGTGGATAACCACGCCGTGTTGGTTGCGTTCGACGCGAGTCACCGCGCAATTGAGGCGAATATTGCCCTTGAACGACGCCGTCAGCGGCGCGATGTAAGCACTCGAACCGCCGACAATGACTTGCCACTGCGGCCGATCGCTGACGGACAGCAGCCCGTGATTCTTGAAGAAACGCAGAAAAAACTGCAGCGGGAAATTAAGCATCTGCGCCATGGGCATCGACCAGATGGCCGCGCCCATCGGCACGATGTAATGCAGGACGAAGCGCTCCCCGTAACCGCCAGCCTTCAGGTATTCATCGAGTGTGGTATCGGCGCCAATGCGCAACTCGGCGAGATCACGCTGGGCTTGTTTGTTGAACCGCAGAATGTCTTTCAGCATGCCCCAGAAACCCGGCGACAACAGGTTGCTGCGCTGGGCGAACAGGCTGTTGAGGTTGTTGCCGTTGTATTCCACACCGGTGTCCGGGTCGGTCACCGAGAAACTCATCTCGGTCGGTTTGAAAGCCACGCCGAGCTGGTTGAGCAAGCGGATGAAGTTCGGATAGGTCCAGTCATTGAAGACAATGAACCCGGTGTCCACGGCGAACTCCTGGCCTTGGTGCTTGACCGGCACGGTGTGCGTATGACCGCCGACCCAGTCGCCAGCTTCGAACACTGTAATGTCATGACGGCGCTTGAGCAGGTAGGCGCAGGTGAGCCCGGCGATACCGCTGCCAATCACGGCGATTTTCATATCGGGTCTCGCTGCGGTGGGTTTTTGCGCACCATGCGTTTGCCGATGGCGAGCTGAGCGCGGGCGGGCAGTTTCGACAGCGGCCACAGCGCCGCCATGAACAGCGCCGGAAAGGCAATTTCCAGCGGACGGTCCTTGAGTTTGGCGTAGATGTGACGAGCCGCTTTATCCACAGGCCAGCTCAGCGGCATCGGGAAATCGTTCTTCTCGGTCAGCGGCGTTTCGACGAAACCGGGACTGATCACCGTGACTTCAATGCCTTCATCCGCCAGATCGATACGCAGTGATTCGAACAGATAACGCAGCCCGGCCTTCGATGCGCCGTAGGCTTCAGCCCGTGGCAGGGGCAGGTAAGTCACCGAGCTGGCCATGCCGACCAGGTGCGGCGCGGTGCCTTTGCGCAGCAGGGGCAGGGCGGCTTCGATGCAGTAACTGCTGGCAAGCAGATTGGTGCGCACCACGTGTTCGATGATCGAGGCATCGAACTGGCGGGCATCGACATATTCACAGGTGCCGGCGTTGAGAATCACGCTGTCCAGCGAACCCCAGGCCTCGGTGATCTGCTCACCGATTTCGCGCACGGTCTGACTGTCGGTCAGGTCTCCCGGCACCACCAGCACCTGTCCCGGATAGCGTTGGGACAGGACTTTGAGTGGCGCAACGTTGCGTGAGCTGACGGCCAGATGCGCGCCGCTTTTGAGGATGTACTCACACAATGCAGCGCCGATGCCACTGCTGGCCCCTGTCAGCCAATAACGCCGTGGAGGTGTACGACTCATCCCATTCTCCTTTTCAGCCAGGCAATCACCCGGCCCAATATTGGCAAGTGTTCATACAGCAGCGCCCCGGCATCGAAATAATCCCGGTGGCGATAAACCTTGTCCCGCCAGAGCAGGTGCGAACAGCCGTTGACGCGAATCTCGCGGCCGCCGGCCAGACGCGGGTGGCGGTAACTCATGACCCAGCGCAGGTAACCCTCACCTTCGCCGATCTGGTCGAAACCGTGAAAATCGAAACGCAGATCGCTGACGTTGGCGTACAACTCGGTGAAGTAATCTTGCAGTTGCGCCAGACCCTGCACTTCATGCAGTGGATCGGTGAAATGAATGTCGCTGCTGTACAGCTCGCCCAGGCGATGCAGGTTGTCTTTGTTCAGCCCGGAAAATTTCCGGGCGAAGCTGCGCAGGAATTCACTCATTGACGGCTCCGGCAGACTGGCGCGACGGCAGATTCTTGAACGCCGTCAGCGCGCGGTCGCGTGAAGCGCCGAGGTTGACGATCGGCGCCGGATAATCCGCTACGCCGAACAGCCCTCCAGCGCTGGCCGGGTTGTGTACTTGCTTCTTGTTGAGCCCAGCCAGTTCCGGCAGCCAGTGCTTGATGAACACGCCTTCGGCGTCGAACTTTTCCGACTGGCTGACCGGGTTGAAAATGCGGAAGTACGGCGCTGAGTCGGTGCCGGTCGACGAGCTCCATTGCCAGCCACCGTTGTTCGCCGCCAGATCACCATCGATCAGGTGGCGCATGAAAAAACGTTCGCCTTCGCGCCAGTCGATCAGCAGGTTTTTGGTCAGGAACATCGCCACCACCATGCGCAGGCGGTTATGCATCCAGCCGGTTTCGAGCAATTGGCGCATCGCTGCGTCGATGATCGGCAGGCCGGTGCGTGCCTCTTGCCAAGCCTTCAAATCCTCCGGCGCGTTACGCCATGCCAGCGCTTCGGTTTCCGGGCGGAAGGCGCGGTGCCGCGAAACTCGCGGATAGCCGACCAGGATGTGTTTGTAGAACTCGCGCCACAGCAGTTCGTTGATCCAGGTGACCGCGCCGACCTTGCCGCTTTCGAACTCGCCCTGATTGCTGTGCAGCGCGGCGTGCAGGCACTGGCGTGGCGAGATCACCCCGGCGGCCAGATAAGGCGAGAGCTGGCTGGTGCCGGGCTTGGCCGGAAAGTCGCGTTCGCTCTGGTAATAGTCGATCTGCGCATCGGTGAAGGTATCGAGACGGCGTCGCGCTTCTTCTTCGCCGGCCGGCCACAATGCGCGCAGCGATTCGCTCGGCGTGGCGAAGCCTTTGACCTCGTCGGGAATCGCATCGCTGGCGATGTTCAGCGCAGCCTGTTTGCCCGGTGCCTTGAGCCGTGACGGCAGCGAACCGTGCAGGCGTTCGTAGCAGACTTTGCGGAACTGGCTGAAGACCTGAAAGTAAGTACCGGTTCTGGTCAGCACGGTGCCGGGTTTGAACAGCAACTGATCCAGATAACTGTGGAATTCGATGCCCTCGGCCCGCAACGTTTCGGCCACGGCTTCATCGCGACGGCTTTCATGAACGCCGTATTCCTCGTTGACGTGAACCGCTTCGATCTTCAATTGCCGGCAGAGCTTGAGCAGTTCTGCCGGCGCCTGGTCCCAGTGCGCTGCGCTGCGAATCAACAGCGGGATGTTCAGCGCGCCGAGACTGTGGCTCAGCTCGCGCAGGTTGCGCAGCCAGAAATCCACCTTGCACGGCGCATCGTCATGTTCCAGCCATTGCTGCGGGCTCAACAGGTACACGGCCACGGTCGGGCCGCGCGCTGCGGCGGCCGCCAGGGCAGTGTTGTCGTGTTGGCGCAAGTCGCTGCGCAGCCAGATCAGTTGCATGTCGTTGGACTCATCATCAAATCAGGCCGCGCTCGAGCAGCGCCTGGTGCGCAGCAAGCGGATCTTCAGCCAGGAATAAATCGGCGGATTCGGCAGTTCTGGCGGACAACTCGGCGTGGTGGATATGCACCGCCGGTCCGGCGATCAATGTCGGGCAACCGACGTTTGCCAACAGTTTTGGCAACTGCGCCAGTTGCAGGGCTTTGCTGGAATACAGCAGAACGCCACGGGCCTGGAGCTGTTCGACGGTCAACGCAAGTTCACCGGCCGGCAGCGGCCAGTCGAACACCTGCACCGGGCAATCAGCGCTGCTGATCAGCCACGCGCACAGCCACAGTTGGGGTTCCAGTGGCAGGTCGGAATGATTGATCAGCAGCAGCGGTGCGGCATGCAGTTGGCGGTTGTTGTGGTAGATGCGTGCGCCGAATTTACTGCGCAGCCAGGACAGGAAAAACACCCGCTCCATCTGCGCGCCGAACTGGCCCTGCCAGCGCTGTTCGAGTTCGCTCAGCAACGGCATCAGCAGTTGTTCGCACAGCGTGCGCGGCGGGTACAGCGCCATGGCTTGGTTGACGCTGTCATCCAGCGTGCGTTCATTGAGTGCGGTAACCGCGGCGAGCAGCGTCTGCTGCAAGCGTTGCCAGTCGTTTTCCACGGTTTCGCTGAACGCTTGCGGCGTGTCGAGCAGAGGCTTGACCTGGCTGACGGCAACGCCACGGTTGAGCCAGGTGAGAATGGCCAGAATCCGCTGCACATGTTCGGCTGAATACAAACGGTGGCCCTTGGGCGTGCGCTGTGGCACGACCAGCCCGTAGCGGCGTTCCCACGCACGCAAGGTAATGGCGTTGACCCCGGTCTGCCGCGCGACTTCGCGGATTGGCAGCCAGCCCTCGTCGAGGGCTTTCTTGAAGTCGGCGCCGAGGTCTTCCTGGGCGCTGCTGTCGGTTTTTTCGTTCATTAGATAGCGTTTCGCAGACTGAGGTTTTCCGGATGCGGCTGCAGGTACACCTGTTGCGCAATGTAGGGATCCGGATGGAGGCGAAAATGATGCTTGAGCAGGGTCAACGGCACCACCAGCGGCACGATGCCCTGACGGTACTGGCCGATGACCTGCTGCATTTCCTGTTTGTCTTCGGCGCTCAGCGATTGTTTCAAATATCCGCTGATGTGCAGCAGCACGTTGCAATGGGTACCGCGGGTCGCGCATTTTTTCAGTGCGGCCATCAGTTCGCTGAAATAGCGCGGGCCGAGCTCCGCTGGGTCGCTGTCGGCCATGTTGCCGAGCAATTTGCCCAAGGCTTTGTATTGCAGCGGGTTGTGCGCCATCAGCAGGTATTTGTAGCGCGAGTGGAATTCAGTGAGGGCGCGGCGGCTCAGGCCCTGGGCGAGCACTTGCTGCCAGGCGCTGTAGGCAAGCACGCGGGTGATGAAGTTTTCCCGCAGCACCGGATCGTTGAGGCGTCCGGCTTCTTCCACCGGCAAATCCGGATGCTGTGCACAGAACGCCTGGGCATAGATACCACGGCCGCCACCATTCACCGGAGCGCCGTTGGCGTGATAGACCTTGACCCGCTCCAGCCCGCAGGACGGCGATTGCTGCATGAAGATATAGCCGCAGAGATCTTGCAGCTCACCGGCCATTTTTTCGCCGTACTCGGCCAGTGGCCGGGTGACGTTGATGCTCGGATTTACGGTGCCGACCGCCTCGGGCTGTTGCGGGTCGCCGACCAGCCGAATCGGCTCGCGGGGAATGCCCATGCCGATGGCGACTTCCGGGCACAGCGGCACGAAGTCGAAGTATTCCGCCAGGGTTCGGCTGCACAGCCGTGATTCCTTGTGCCCACCGTTGAAGCGCACTTCTTCGCCCAGCAGGCAGGCGCTGATGGCGATCTTCGGCTTGGACAGGGAAGCAGTAGACATGAGCACCTCGAATCTATACCTGTACAGAGGGTTGTCTCTGTACAATTTTGCTCAGCATAGATCCGTGGATGTACAAGTCAAATGGTTTGTATAAGTTTTTTTGTAGGAGTGAGCCTGCTCGCGATGGCGGTGTGTCAGACGGATTGTTTTGACTGAGACACCGCCATCGCGAGCAGGCTCACTCCTACAGGGGGGAATTTATTTCCAGCCTAGTAGCCAGTGTTCGTTGTTCTGGAGCGTTCGCCAATCCAGGCGCTCGCTGCGCTGGGTCAGCACCGCCTGCAATTCAACCTCCAGCACCGTGCCGTCTTCATCCCGGATCAGTTCGGTGACCAGAAAATGTTTCTCGCGATTCTGCGGGTGGGCTGCTGTCCATTTCGACAGCAGCAATTTGCGCGGGTTGATGCGATTCATTGCAGGTGTTCATGCAAGCGACGTGCAGCCTCCTGACCGCTGAGCCAGGCTCCTTCGACACGCCCCGACAGGCACCAGTCGCCGCAGGCGTACAGGCCCAGATCGGCGTCGGCCAGCGTCGTCCATTCATGGCCGGTGGCGGGGCGCGCGTAGAGCCAGCGATGGGCGAGGCTGAAGGTTGGCGCGGGCATGGCGCTGTGCAGCAATTCGGCGAACGCACCGTGCAGTTGCTCGATCACGGCTTCCTTGGGCAAGTCGATATGCTGTCGGCTCCATGCGCTGGTGGCGTGCAGCACCCAGGTGTCGAGGGTGGTGTCGCGTCCGGGTTTACTGCGATTGCGCGCCAGCCAGTCGAGGGGGCTGTCCTGCACGAAGCAGCCTTCGATCGGTGTGTCCAGCGGTGTCTCGAAGGCGAGGGCGACGGCCCAGGTCGGGTCCATTTTTACCCCGGCGGCGGCCCCGGCGAGTTTCGGTGCGGCCGCCAGCAGCGCTGTCGCTTGTGGTGCTGGCGTGGCGATGACCACATGGCTGAACGGCCCGTGGGTGAAGCCTTCGGCGTCTTGCAAGTGCCAGTGCTCTTCACCGCGATAAACCTCGGTGATCCGGCAGGCAAACTGCACGTCCAGACCGTCGAGCAGGCCACGGGTAATGGCGCTCATGCGCGGCGTGCCGACCCAACGGGTCTGCTCGTCCGGGGACAGGTTCAATTGCCCGCCCTGAAAGGTGTACAGCTGCGGCGCCCACTCGGCGGCCCAGCCCTTGCTTTGCCAGCGTTGCACTTCCGTGACAAAACGCCGGTCGCGCGCGGTGAAATATTGCGCACCCAGATCCAGCGAACCCGCGTCGCTGCGCTTGCTGGACATGCGCCCGCCGCTGCCGCGGCTTTTATCGAACAGTTGAACGGTATGCCCGGTCTCTGTCAGAGCCTGGGCGGCGGAGAGTCCGGCGATGCCGGTGCCGATGATTGCGATAGGTACAGTCATAGGGGCCTCGTTTACCTTTCTGTACAGACTACGCCGTCGATGAAACCTGTACAATTATGTTTTTTGGTATAACTTCTAGCATTCTCGTTCTGACAGCTTGGCCTATTGTTAAACCATAGAGCCTGCTCGATCGAAAAGATCCCTGCCTATAAAAATAGACTAGTGATCCGGGTTAAACGCCACGCGAGGAAGATGTCATGCACATATTGCTGACCGGCGGTACTGGTTTGATAGGACGTCAGCTCTGCCGGCACTGGCTGGAGCAGGGGCATCGCCTGACCGTGTGGAGTCGACGCGCGCACAAGGTCGCGCAGATTTGCGGGCCAGACGTTCGCGCAATTGCACGTCTGGAGGACCTCGGCGAGGAGCCGCTGGACGCAATCGTCAATCTCGCCGGCGCGCCAATTGCCGATCGGCCGTGGACCCATCGACGCAAGGCGTTGTTGTGGAGCAGCCGTATCACCCTGACCGAGACCTTGCTGGCGTGGCTGGAAACTCGCGTACAGAAACCGGCGTTGCTGATATCCGGCTCGGCGATCGGCTGGTACGGCGACGGTGGCGAACGCGAGCTGACAGAAGAATCGCCGCCTGGCATCGACGATTTTGCCAGCCAGCTGTGTATCGCCTGGGAAGAGACCGCCCTGCGCGCCGAGAACCTCGGCATCCGCGTAGTGCTGCTGCGAACCGGTCTGGTGCTGTCGGCCGAGGGCGGCTTTTTGTCGCGGCTGTTGCTGCCGTTCAAGCTCGGGCTGGGCGGGCCTTTGGGCAATGGTCGGCAGTGGATGCCGTGGATTCACATCGACGATCAAATCGCCCTGATTGATTTTCTTCTGCACCATCATCAGGCGAGCGGTCCTTATAATGCCTGCGCGCCGAAACCTGTGCGCAACCGCGAATTTGCCAAGACCCTGGGCAGTGTCTTGCACCGCCCGGCGTTCATGCCGATGCCGACCCTGGCGCTGAAGGTCATGCTCGGCGAGCTGTCACTGTTATTGCTCGGCGGCCAGCGCGCCACGCCGGCACGTTTGCTCGAAGCGGGCTTTACCTTCCGCTTTACGGATTTACGCGCGGCCCTGGATGATCTCTCCAGCCGCCTCTGAAATAGGACGTTGCATGACCGATCACGCTTTGCTTCTGGTCAACCTGGGCTCTCCGGCCTCCACCTCGGTGGCCGATGTGCGCAGCTACCTCAATCAATTTCTGATGGACCCGTACGTGATCGACCTGCCATGGCCGCTGCGGCGGTTGCTGGTGTCGCTGATCCTGATCAAGCGCCCGGAGCAATCGGCGCATGCCTATGCGTCGATCTGGTGGGAGGAGGGCTCACCGCTGGTGGTGCTCAGCCGCCGCTTGCAAGCGCAAATGACCGAGACGTGGAAACACGGCCCGGTGGATCTGGCGATGCGTTACGGCGAGCCGTCTATCGAAACCTGTCTGTTGCGGCTGGTGAAAGCCGGGCACAGGAAAATCACCTTGGCGCCGCTGTATCCGCAGTTCGCCGACAGCACCACGACCACCGTGATCGAAGAAGCGCGGCGCGTGCTGCGCGAGAACAAGCTCGACGTGAAGTTATCGATCCTGCAACCGTTCTACGATCAGCCGGAATACATCGAAGCACTGGCCGCCAGCGCCCGCCCGCATCTGCAGCAGGATTACGATCATTTGCTGCTGAGCTTTCATGGCTTGCCGGAGCGGCACCTGACCAAACTCGACCCGACCGGCAAACATTGCCTCAAGGGCGCCGACTGCTGCCAGACCGCCTCGCCGGCGGTATTGGCGACCTGCTACCGCGCGCAATGTTTCCGCACCGCCGCCGCCTTCGCCAAAACCATGGGCCTGGCGGACGGCAAATGGTCGGTATCGTTTCAGTCGCGCCTGGGGCGAGCGAAGTGGATCGAGCCTTACACCGAAGCGCGGCTGGATGAGCTGGCCAAAAGCGGGGTGAAAAAGATTCTGGTGATGTGCCCGGCGTTCGTCGCTGACTGCATCGAGACGCTGGAAGAAATTGGTGATCGCGGCAAGGAACAATTCCGCGAAGCGGGGGGCGAGGAGCTGGTGCTGGTGCCCTGCCTGAACGACGACCCGCAATGGGCCAGGGCGTTGGCGACTCTCTGCGAACGAGCGCCGCTGTCCCTCTAAAAGCCAAGAGCTTCGCGAGCAGGCTCGCTCCCACAGGTTGAAATGCATTCCAAACCTGTGGGAACGATCATTGCGCAGGGTTAGATCAGCGGCTCATCCGCCTTCTTCTGCTTCCAGCCGTCATTGCCCGGCAGGATCAGGTTCAGCGCAATCGCCACCACTGCGCACAGTGCGATGCCTTTGAGGCCGAAGTCATCCGGGCCAGTGCCGGTGCCGACCAGCACACCACCAATGCCGAACACCAGCGTCACCGAGACGATCACCAGATTGCGCGCTTCGCCCAGGTCGATCTTGTGGCGGATCAGGGTATTCATGCCCACCGCCGCGATCGAACCGAACAACAGGCACAGAATCCCGCCCATCACCGGCACCGGAATGCTTTGCAGCAGCGCGCCGAACTTGCCGATGAACGCCAGGGTGATGGCGAAGATTGCCGCCCAGGTCATGATTTTCGGGTTGTAGTTTTTGGTCAGCATCACCGCGCCGGTTACTTCAGCGTAGGTGGTGTTGGGCGGGCCGCCGAACAGCCCGGCCGCGGTGGTGGCGATGCCGTCACCGAGCAGGGTGCGATGCAGGCCCGGCTTCTTCAGGTAATCGCGACCCGTCACACTGCCAACGGCAATCACGCCGCCGATGTGCTCGATCGCCGGGGCCAGCGCCACCGGAACGATGAACAGAATCGCCTGCCAGTTGAACTCCGGCGCGGTGAAGTGCGGCAGGGCGAACCAGGGCGCCGCGGCAATCTTCGCGGTATCGACCACGCCGAAATAAAACGACATGGCGAAACCGACCAGCACACCGGAGATGATCGGCACCAGACGGAAGATGCCTTTGCCAAACACCGCCACGATCAGCGTGGTCAGCAGTGCCGGCATCGAGATCAACATGGCGGTCTGGTAGTGGATCAGCTCGGTGCCGTCGCCAGCTTTGCCCATCGCCATGTTCGCGGCGATCGGCGCCATGGCCAGGCCGATGGAAATGATCACCGGGCCAATCACCACCGGAGGCAGCAAACGGTCGATAAAACCGGTGCCTTTGATCTTCACGGCAAGGCCGAGGAAGGTGTAGACGAAACCGGCCGCCATCACCCCGCCCATGGTCGCGGCGAGGCCGAACTGGCCCTTGGCGAGGATGATCGGGGTGATGAAAGCGAAGCTCGACGCCAGAAACACCGGCACCTGCCGCCCGGTGACGATCTGGAACAGGATCGTTCCCAGACCTGCGGTAAACAGGGCCACGTTCGGATCAAGGCCGGTGATCAGCGGCATCAGCACCAAAGCGCCGAACGCCACGAACAGCATCTGCGCGCCGGACAGCACCGTGCGCCAGAGCGGATCGTTGAACTCTTGCTGCATGCTTACGCGTCCTTCTGCTTGGTGCCGAAGATCTTGTCACCGGCGTCGCCAAGCCCAGGAATGATGTAACCGTGCTCGTTCAGACGTTCGTCGATGGACGCGGTGTAGATGGTCACGTCCGGGTGCGCCTTTTCTACGGCGGCAATGCCTTCCGGCGCGGCCACCAGGACCATGGCGCGGATGTCGCGGCAACCGGCCTTTTTCAACAGGTCGATGGTCGCGACCATGGAACTGCCGGTGGCGAGCATCGGGTCGATGATCATGGCCAGGCGTTCGTCGATTTCCGGAACCAGTTTTTCCAGATACGTGTGGGCTTGCAGGGTTTCTTCGTTGCGGGCAACGCCCACAGCGGACACCTTGGCACCCGGGATCAGGCTCAGCACGCCTTCGAGCATGCCGATACCGGCGCGCAGGATCGGCACGACAGTGATCTTCTTGCCGGCGATCTTCTCCACCGACACGGTGCCGCACCAGCCGGCAATGTCGTAGGATTCGAGCGGCAAATCTTTGGTGGCTTCATAGGTCAACAGGGCGCCGACTTCCTGAGCGAGCTCGCGGAAATTCTTGGTGCTGATGTCAGCGCGGCGCATCAGGCCGAGTTTATGACGGATCAGCGGATGGCGGATCTCGAGGATGGGCATGGGAAAGGCTCCGGCGGCGGGCAAAAAAACCGGCCTAGATTAATCTATCCGACAGTGATGTCCTATAGGACATTCTGTACGTTAGTCCATAAGAGCTTGATTCGGTCCCGCGAGATGCGTACCTTTGCCCGCTTTTCGCAACCATGCCCCCCACCCGCCAACCCCTGGAGAGCGCCATGTCCGCTGATCTCGAGCATATCCGTCAAATCATGCGAGAGGCTGACTGCCTGTACACCGAGTCTGAAGTCGAGGCGGCCATCGCCCGCGTCGGTGCACAAATCAACGAACAACTGGCCGACAGCAACCCGGTGGTCTTCTGCGTGATGAACGGCGGCCTGATCTTCTCCGGCAAACTGCTGACGCATCTGCAGTTCCCGCTGGAAGCGTCCTACCTGCACGCGACCCGCTATCGCAACGAAACCAGCGGCGGCGACCTGTTCTGGAAAGCCAAGCCGGAAGTCTCGTTCATCGACCGCGACGTGCTGATCATCGACGACATCCTCGATGAAGGTCACACCCTGGGCGCGATCATCGATTTCTGCAAACACGCCGGCGCGCGCAAAGTGCACACCGCCGTGCTGATCGACAAGGACCACGACCGCAAGGCGCGCCCTGACCTGAAAGCCGATTTCGTCGGCCTGCCGTGCATCGACCGCTACATCTTCGGCTACGGCATGGACTACAAGGGCTACTGGCGCAACGCCAACGGGATCTACGCCGTTAAAGGCATGTAATCCTCTGCACCATCCCCCTGTAGGAGTGAGCCTGCTCGCGATAGCGTCATACCAGCCAACATCTACGTTGCTGACAGACCGCTATCGCGAGCAGGCGAAGGCCTACATTTGTTTGTGTGATACCCATGCTAGAGTGCTCGGCCCGCCCCCCGGAGCCTGTCATGCGCCTCTTGACCCGCAGCCTCGCCGCCCTCTTTCTGACTCTCAGCCTGCCGCTGGCCGCCGCGCCCATGCACAGTCAATTCCTGCCGCCGGACGACCTGACCCTGCGCGACGCCGAACCCGAGCAGCAGCAACTGATGCAGGTCAGCGAATATTCGGTGGTGGTCGGTGCGCAGCGCCAGTCCAATCAGCAGCCGATCCCGGTCACTTCGTCGTTGTTGATTCGCCTCAAGGGCAAGTCGCTGAATAAAGGCGCGACCATCAATCAGGTGCTGGTGAGTTTCGATGGCGAAAGCAAGAGCCTGAAAAAGCCGCTGTACGACGACAAAAGCAAAACCCTGACGCTGTTTTACCCGCTTGCCCAATACCGCGTGGTGATTGATCTGTTGCGCAACGACACGGTGTATGTGCAGTTCCTCAGTTACGCCAACGGCCATATCTGGGCCGATTTGCACACCGGCGCGGTGCGAGCGCGTTGAGCCGGGCGGCCGGGCAGGGGTAAACTGCCGGCCCCGTATGATGTCTGCGAGCTGGAGTCGGCAATGCGTAAAGATAAGAAACAAGTGATTGGTGACGAGATCGGCGATGAGCAGATCAAGCTGTTCCTCGATTTTGAACCGGTCGACGCCACTTCGCCGTCGCTGCACAAACTGATCAAGGCTTACCGTGGTCTGCGCATCGATGATTTCGAGCGTTTTCTGGGCTTCTTCGTCGCCGCTGGTTATGACTTGGATGGCAAAGATGAGCAGGGCCAGACTTTCGTTGACCAGATCAAAGATCAGCGTAATGCCGCCGAGTACATCGAGTTGATCGACAAGGCCCGCAGTTGAGGTGTCCGCGATACCTGTGGCGAGGGGATTTAGCGAAACGTCGCACCGCCCCGTTGGGCGGCGAAGCGGCCCTGAAACCTGAATGCAGGGTGTGTCAGGCACACCGCAACTAATTTGCGACTGCTGCGCAGCCGAGCGGGGATAAATCCCCTCGCCACAAAGGTTGTGTTGTGAGCCAGCAGTATTGGTTGCTACCTGAGCATAAAAAAACGCCCCGCACTCAATGAGTACGGGGCGTTTTTCATGCGGCGCGATCAAGCGAAGCTTGGTGTCTCGCTGCTTTCTTCAACCAGTTCCAGCGCGATGTTGTTCTGCGTGTTGATCTTGCGATACAGCGCAGCATCGGTTTCCAGCACCTTTTCACGGGCCGGGAAGATTTCCGCCAGTTTGGCCGCCCACTCGCCGGACGCCTTGGCCGGGAAGCACTTCTCGATCAGTTCGAGCATGATCGAAACCGTCACCGAGGCACCTGGGGATGCGCCGAGCAGTGCGGCGAGGGAGCCGTCTTTCGCGGCAACCAGTTCGGTACCGAACTGCAGGATGCCACCCTTTTTCGGATCTTTCTTGATGATCTGTACCCGCTGGCCGGCCACTTCCAGGCGCCAGTCTTCGGCTTTCGCCTGCGGGTAGAAACGGCGCAGGGATTCCAGACGCTGTTCCATCGATTGCATCACTTCGCTGACCAGGTACTTGGTCAGGTCCATGTTGTTTTTCGCCACGGCCAGCATCGGCCCGATGTTGCCCGCGCGCACCGACAGCGGCAGGTCCATGAAGGAGCCGTGCTTGAGGAACTTGGTGGTGAAGCCGGCGTATGGCCCGAACAGCAGGGACTTCTTGCCGTCGACCACGCGGGTGTCCAGGTGCGGCACCGACATCGGTGGCGAACCCACGGCCGCCTGGCTGTAGACCTTGGCCTGGTGCTGCCTGACCACTTCCGGGTTGTCGCAACGCAGCCACTGCCCACTGATCGGGAAGCCGCCGAAGCCTTTGCTTTCTTCGATGCCCGAGGCCTGCAGCAATGGCAGCGCCGCGCCACCGGCGCCGAGGAAGACGAATTTGGCGTCGACTTCACGGGTGTTGCCGTTGTTGACGTCCTTGATGCTGACGGTCCAGCCGGCGCCGTTGCGCTTGAGGCCGGTAACGCGCTTGCAGTATTTGACCTGGGTGTCCGGGGCGCTGGTCAGGTGCTTGAGCAACTGGTTGGTGAGGGCGCCGAAGTTGACGTCGGTGCCGTTCATCACGCGAGTGGCGGCAAGGACTTCGTCCGGCGAGCGGCCCGGCATCATCAGCGGCATCCACTCGGCCATCTTGCCTTTGTCTTCGGTGTATTCCATGTCGGCAAACGCATGGTGCTTGCTCAACACGTTGAAGCGTTGCTTGAGGAACGACACACCACTGTCACCCTGCACGAAACTCAGGTGCGGGACCGGGCTGATGAAGGATTTGCACGAGCCGAACGTGCCTTTTTTGGTCAGGTAAGACCAGAACTGCTTCGACACCTCGAACTGGGTGTTGATGTGCACGGCTTTCTTGATGTCGACGCTGCCATCGGCCGCCTGCGGCGTGTAGTTCAGCTCGCACAGGCCGGCGTGGCCGGTACCGGCGTTGTTCCACGGGTTGGAACTCTCCGCGGCACCGGAATCCATCAGCTCGACGACTTCCAGCTTGATCGCGGGGTCGAGCTCTTTGAGCAGCACGGCCAGGGTGGCACTCATGATGCCGGCCCCTACCAGAACTACGTCGACTGCTTCGTTATGCGCCATTTAACGCGTCTCCCAAATCTGCAGCACCAAATTGTCGGCATGGCTGCCAGGCGTTCCAGGGCAGGTCAGTGGGCCCGGGCTATCCGTGGTCAGGTTCGCCATGTCCGAATCTTCGCAATTTTTCGCAACTTCGACGGATGCGTGCGGCCTGGTTTCAAGCGTTCAATGAACGCATTTTCGCGCAGGGCTGGCAATTCGACTTATGGTCGAGACATCCGTTTTCGTGCAACCAAATCCGTAGCGGACAGGCTTCAGGCTCCGATGTTCGAGGTATACCCGGTCCTGTGTCGTTGGGCTGTTTCAGACGCTAATGGTGCATGTTCAGACGCAAAACTATTCATTTGCTCGCCACACTCTTGTGAAGTTGTGAAAACCCGTTTTTTTCACGCTCTTTTGAAGACGTGAACCTCAAAAAAGGGCTGCCTTGGCCTGGCACCTGCCCGCAAGGGCAAAACAACGCGGTGGCCGAGCGAATGACAGCTCTGCAGATTCGCGAAAAGCAGGGGTTTTGCCGGAAGAACAGGCAAGCGCGCCAACTTCACTCGATCTGTGTGGGCGGCTCTCTGTGGGCGATTTTGATGTCGATGCAAGCGCATTGACGCTGTTGCGGGGCCCGATCAGGAGACGTCCTTATAATCGGGGGGAGATTGTAGCGAAGAAATGCGCGCAGTTGCTCGTGTTTAATGACTTTTATTAGGTATCCGGTCAGATGCTCAACTGCACCTGGGGCCGTGCGCGCATTTGTCGCGCTACCACCCGGGCGCTGGCGGGCAGCGGCTGGTTCAACCAGGCCAGGCGAATTTCTTCGATTTCCACCCAGCCGTCACCCATCGGTTGCAGGCTGCACTGTTTGAAAGCCTGGCAGTGACCGTTGCGATCGAGCAGGGCGAAGCTGCGGTGCAGCGGGCGTGGCGCGAACAGCGAGATCAGATAACGCATGGCAGAGTTCCTTGAAGGAGGACTGTTTCAAAGCTTGCCGGCGAGCCATGACGTCGCGGTGTATGGATGGTGAAGAATGTATGACAGGAACCGCCTTCGACGGGGTGTGTCAGACATTTCAGTATTCACCGCGTCCCGCTGGTGAGCTGCAGTGGCCCACCGCTATACTGCCGGCCTGTTTGTGCCTGATTCTGGAGAGAAGAGCATGTTGCAACGCCTGTTGTTCGGTTTGATCACTGTCGCCGGTTTGACCCTGGCCGGCTGCGCCCACAGCCCGCAACAACTGAATCCGGAGCCGAAGCTGACCACGCAACTGGCACCGGTCGGTCGCGGCCAGCCTGTGGTCGTGCGTGTCGTCGACGGCCGTCCTTCGCCAACCCTGGGCACCCGTGGCGGTCTGTACCCGGAAACCAGCGCCATCACCGTGCAGCGCGAGCAGATCCTGCCCAAGCTGCAGGCCCAGGCTGAAGCCGCTGTGCGTTTGCTGGGGTTCACCCCGACCAACAACGCGCCGAACGCGCCGCAGTTGACCGTGACCCTGGCCGAGCTGAAATATCAGTCGCCGAAAGAAGGCATGTACGTGACCGAGGCGACCATCGGCGCTACCTTCCGCTCTGACGTGCAAAACGCCAACCGTCGTTACAGTGGCCGTTACGGCGCTTCGCTGGACCAGCGCTTCGGCATGGCGCCGAACCAGGAAACCAACACCAAACTGGTCAGCGATGTATTGAGCGATGCGCTGACGCGTCTGTTCAAGGATCCGACCGTGGGTCAGGTGCTCGCCGAGTAAGTTATCGGCCGCTGTGAAAAAGCCCGGGGCCAGTGATGGTTCCGGGCTTTTTTGTGCCTGCCGATTCTTGATTCACCACCGCCCCCTGTAGGAGTGAGCCTGCTCGCGATGGCGCTCTGTCAGCAACATCAATGCTGGCTGACAATACGCTATCGCGAGCAGGCTCACTCCTACAGGGGAACGGTGGTGTGTCAGGCAGCCTGCGAGTAGAAGTCCAGCACGCTCACCCCTGTCAGCAAATCTGTCTCGGGCAAGTCCGCATGCTGATGCCCACCCAGCGCGCAATACACCAGCCAATGGCGATCCTGCACATTGAAGGCAAGGCTGCCGACCAGACTTTGCTGTTCGTCGTAAGGGGTGATGAGGTACAGGCGATCCTGGTTTTCAGCGTGCAGCATGTCGCGTTCCATGTGTGTTTCGAGGCGCGCAGGGTGAAGGATCCACATGACGATGCCGTGACACAGGACAGCCATCGGTCGATTGTCAGGTTATTTATCGCAAAGGCCGGGGCAGGGTGGCCAGGTTTGGGTAGAATTCGCGCCGCGGTCGTCGATCTGGCGCCTGCCACACCGATTTAGATTGAGGTCTGTGATGTCGTTGCACTTGATGACGCTGTTTACCGCCCATCCCGCCAAACTGATCAACCTGCTGGCCTTGCTGCTCGCGTTCCCCGGCAGTTGGCTGCTGCACGCAACCCGTCGCCGTGAGCAACGCGCGCAGGCCAGTCTTGCCGCACAGCGTCAGGCGCAGCCGAATGTCGAGCCGATTCTGGATTGGGCGACATTGCGCATGAACCGGTTTTTCTATCGTTTCGGTTTCGCCTGCCTGGGGCTGGCCCTGATCGTCTCCTGGATCAGCACGCGCTTCTAAAAGAAAAAGCAAACCCGGTGGCGAGGGGATTTATCCCCGTTGGAGTGCGCAGCGCTCCCCAGTTTCTTATCTGAGAAAAACAGGGCCTGCTGCGCAGTCCAGCGGGGATAAATCCCCTCGCCACAGCTGTTGCCTACAGTGGCAACCCGGCCTTGACCCGGTACTGATTACGCACCGGCGTCGCGTATTGCAGCACCAGGTACGGACGATGCTCCTCGGGGCAGGCGTCCAGCCGGTTCTGCCATTCTTCCTGCGCCTTGGCCAGTTCGTCCGCCGGGAACACTTCGGCCGCCTTCGGCACATTCAATTGCGGATCGGCATCGGCCCACTGGGCATACGCCAGGTAATGCACCGGGAACAGCCGGTAGCCGCCGAGAATCTGCTTGTCCATCTCGATCGCCAATTGCTTGGTGTCTTCGAACAGCTCGGTGATCGGCGCAGCGAAGTTCACGTGCACCCGGCCTTTGTAGCCGGTGATGCCCTTGGCAATGCTCACATCATCTTCACCGGGCGCCTTGGTGTAGGTGCCGGTGGTGGCGCGGATATACAACTCGCGGGCCTTGGCCTGGTCGCACGGGTCGTATTCATAGCTGATCGACACCGGCGTGAGGTTCAGCGAACGAATCACTTCACCGAACGGCTCGTCCTTGCGGCTCATGTGGAACATCTTGAGGATCGCCGACTCGGTGCGGTCATCGCCATCCTTCGCCCGGCCTTCGGCCTGAGCGATCCAGATCGAGGCGCAATCGTTGCGGATCGAGTGGTTGATGTAGGCCGAGAGCAGTTGATACGCGGCCATTTTTTCGCGGCGGCCAGTGATCGAACGGTGGACGATAAAGCTCTTGTTCAAGCGCATCAGATCGCTGACAAACGGCTTTTGCAGCAGGTTGTCGCCAATCGCAATGCGTGGCGTCGGCAGGCCCGCGTGGTACACGGCGTAATTGACGAAGGCCGGGTCCATGACGATGTCGCGGTGGTTGGCGATGAACAGATAAGCGCTGCCGGACTTGAATTGCTCGACCCCGGTGTAGGTCACGCCGTCGGTGGCGCGCTCGATGGTGTGGTCGACGTAGAACTCGACTTTGTCCTGTAAGGTAGCCACGGACGTCACGTCGGCAAACTCACGACGCAGCCGATGGGCTATAAGAGGTTTGAGCATCCAGCCGAAGGCACCGGCAAAACGCGGGAAGCGGAAGTGGGTGAGGATATCTAGAAACGCCTTGTCGCCGAGCAGCCTTGCCAGTACCGCAGGTACTTCGCTGTCGTCGTAAGGTCGGATGGCATCGAATTCGCCCATCATGCTCTCTTGTTGGAAACGGCTAGGGTAAGTTAGGGGTTTGATCGAAAACCCGCAGGGCACGGTCTGAAAAAGTAGCCAGACAAAAATAGCCCTGCAAATAGACCGGCGATTATACGCACAAGTCACCTGGGAGACCGCGATGCTGGAAAATGCAGTGTATGAATGTCCGTATTGTGGTGAAGAGGTCGAGACCACGCTGGATCTGTCCGGCGGGGATCAGACGTATATCGAGGACTGTCAGGTGTGCTGCCGACCGATCACGTTTGTTTTGCAGGTGCATGATGAAGAATGGCATCTGGAAGTCTTCAGCGAAAACGAGTGAGGGGCGCTCATGCAGCGAATCTACGAACCGGCCAGCCTGATGGAAGGCGAAATGCTCAAGGGCATGCTCGCCAGCGAAGGCATCGAGGCGCATCTGGTCGGGCAGAATCTGCTAGGCGGCACGGGCGAACTGCCGATTTTTGGCCTGCTCGGCCTGTCCGTCGATAACGATCAGGCCGAATACGCCCGCGAGCTGATCACCGCGTACAATGCCGCGCTGCCGCTGCCCGGCGACGAACCGGAGAGCTTCCCCGGGACGCTGGTCTGTTAGGCTGACGTTCGTTTGATCAAGAGTCGTGTTGCCCCATGTGTGGACGTTATGCCCTGTTTCGCTGGAACCGCGACTTCGCGGCCCTGCCAGGTTTTCCCGCCGATCAGCAGGCGCAGTGGAACATTTCCCCCAATGATTCGGTGTTAATGCTGCGTGCTGCTGAAGACGGCGAGCGCACATTGGCCCGTGCGCGCTGGGGCCTGACGCCGCCGTGGCTGACCGACCTGTCGAAAACCCCCGCCCATGCCCGGGCCGAAACCGTGGCCGAGCAGCCGATGTTTCGTGAGGCGCTGCGCCTGCGTCGCTGCCTGCTGCCGGCCAACGGTTTCTACGAATGGCGCGGCACCCAGCGCAAGCGGCCATACTGGCTGACGCCGGGAGAGGGCTCGTCGCTGTTTTTCGCGGCGATCTGGGAGGCGTATCCGGTGCAGGAACAGGTCTGGCTGAGCACGGCGGTGATCACCCAGCCGGCGGCCAGTCAGCGCCGGCCTTTGATTCTCGATGAGGCCGGGCAGGCGGCATGGCTTGATCCCGAGACGCCGCTGCATGTCTTGCAGGGATTGCTTGCCGGTGAGCCGGCGGCGCTGCGTGAGCGGGTGCTGGCGAATCTGGTGAATGATCCGAAGCTCAATGGGCCGGAGTGTTTGACCCCGGGTTGATGCACTGCCCGCAAGGGCCTTATCGCGAGCAGGCTCACTCCTACATGGGAACGCATTTCAAATGTAGGAGTGAGCCTGCTCGCGATAAGGTTCGAAGAACCTTCCGGCGTCTTTAGACCTTGAACTGATTGATCAACCGCCGCTGCTGCTCGGCCAGCTTGGTCAGACTCGCGCTCGCCGAACTCGACTCATCCGCGCCACCGGCCACTTCGTTCGCCACCTGGCCGATATTGATTACATTGCGGTTGATGTCATCGGCCACCGCGCTTTGTTCCTCGGCCGCACTGGCAATTTGCGTGTTCATGTCGTTGATCACCGACACGGCCTGGGTGATTGTCTCCAGCGCATCGGCCGCTTTCGCCGCGTGTTGCACGCTTTCGTCGGTGCGGTTCTGGCTGTCCTCCATGACCCGCACTACATCGCGGGTGCCTTGTTGCAACTGCTGAATCATCGCCTGGATTTCTTCAGTGGCTTTTTGGGTCTTCTGCGCCAGATTGCGCACTTCATCCGCAACCACGGCAAAACCGCGCCCCTGTTCACCGGCCCGCGCCGCTTCGATCGCGGCGTTCAGTGCCAGCAGGTTGGTCTGTTCAGCAATCCCGCGAATCGCCGTGAGGATCGCGTTGATGTTTTCGCTGTCCTTGGCCAGGGTTTGCACCACATCGACCGCCTTGCCGATTTCCACGGCGAGCACGCCGATCGAGTCAGAGGTGTCGCGAACGATCTGCATGCCCTGGCTGGCGGCCTGATCGGCATGGCTGGCCGCTTGCGCCGCTTGCGTGGCATTGCGCGCCACGTCCTGGGCGGTGGCGGTCATTTCCTGCACCGCTGTCGCCACTTGATCGATCTCGGCCAGTTGTTTTTGCACGCCGATGTTGGTGCGAATCGCGATGTCGGCCGTGTGTTCCGAGGAATCACTGACGCTCTGCACCGAGGTCACCACTTGCGTGATCATCGCCTGCAACTTGGCAAGAAAGGTATTGAAGCCTTTGGCAATCGAGCCCAGTTCATCACTGCGATCGCTGCTCAAGCGGCGGGTCAGATCGCCTTCGCCCTGAGCGATATCGTCGAGCATGGCGACCATCTGCTTGAGGGGCCGCGCGATGCCGTGGCCCACCAGCCAGATCACCAGCAGACCGACAGCTGCGATGACCAAGCCGACCATGGCCATGCCAAAAGTGTCGGACTTGCGTTGGGCATCGAGTTCGGCCTGCAGGTTTTGCAGATCAGCCATGACCGCGTTGAGCGGCAGTTGCAGCATCAGCGTCCAGCGTGCATCGGTCTGGCCGATGCCGAACGGCAGGTACAGCTCGATGCGGCCCTTGTCGGTGTTGACCGAGTAGGTGACTTCGCCACGCTTGAGACTGGTCATGTTGGCGGTCTGTTCGGCATCGAGGATGTCACTGACTTTTTCGCCGAATTTGTTCGAGTCTCTGGTGTAGGCGACGATGCGGCCATTGCCGCCGATCAGCGCCATTTCACCCGCGCCGCTGTAGAGTTTCTGGTTGGCGGCGAGGAGCATGTCCTGAATGAAGTTCACCGACAGGTCAGCGCCGACGATGCCCTGGAAGGCGCCGTTGACCATGATCGGTTCGATAAAAGAGGCGAGCATGACGATCTTGTCGCCGACCTTGTAGGGCGCCGGATCGATCACACAGGGTTTTTTCGTTTCTTTCGAGCACAGGTAGTACTCGCTGGCGCGCACGCCGGTGGACAGGGTTTTCTGATCATCGACATCGGCCAGTTTGTCCACGCCGAGGGTGCCGTCGGTGTTGCGGAACCACCATGGCAGGAAGCGCCCGTTGGCGGGATCGATGCCGACCACGGCGCTGCCGATGTAGGCCGCGTCATTGTGGTCCAGCGCGTTTTTTTCCCAGCCAATGTAGGTACCGAGAATCTTCGGGTTCTTTTCGACGTTTTCCTTGATCAGGCTGATCAGTTGCTCACGGGTGATGCTCAGGCGCGGTTGGCCATCGGCACCCGCCGTGCCGAGCAGGGCATTGACCCGCACCAGGCCACCGGCAATCAGCAACGGCGCTTCGAGTTCGCGCTGGATCTGGCTGACCTGGGTCTGCGCCAGCGAGGTCAGGCGCTGCTCGATGACTTGCTCGAACTGCGCCTGGGTGCGCTGTTGCACCATCTCTTGCGTGCGTGCGCCGGAAAACAGCGCATACAGCACCAGCGCTGCGACTACGCTGAGGACGATGGCGCCGGCCAGGGCGGCTACGGAAAACTGGATCGACTTGAACTTCATGGGAGCTCCGCACGCAAGAGGACAATCTGCGAGGGATTTATCGGCGGTGCCGGCAGGGTCATGAGCGGCGTTGGTCGGAATGAGCGCCGGACGTCGCAAATGGATCGGTACGCGACGCAGTGGTCGTGTCGGGGGCTACGCAGCTTTTCCGGCGGGCATGGCGGGAAACGTCTGAAAGTCGCTGCAACACGTCTGTTGTCTCTGGCGCCGATACCATTACCCGCCTAGGATACGCGACAGGTTTCCAGGGAGCTTTTGAATGAACAAGACATTGGTTGTAAGTGCACTGAGCGCAGCGCTGCTGCTGGCCGGGTGTCAGTCGGTCAACACCACCAGCGGCGGCGCCGTCGGGGTGGAGCGCAAGCAATACATGTTCAGCATGCTGTCCTCGCAAGAGGTCGACCAGATGTACGCGCAGTCCTATCAGAAGACCATCGGCGAGGCGTCGAGCAAAGGCGTGCTGGACAAGAGCAGCCCGGAAGCCAAGCGGGTGCAGGCCATCGCCAATCGTCTGATCGCCCAGGCGCCGAACTTCCGTCCGGATGCGGCGCAATGGCAATGGGAAGTCAATCTGATCAAGAGCGATGAGCTCAACGCCAACTGTGGTCCCGGCGGCAAGATCATTTTCTACACCGGGCTGATCGACAGCCTGAAACTCACCGACGATGAAATCGCCGCCATCATGGGCCATGAAATCGCCCACGCGTTGCGCGAGCACGGGCGTGAAGCGATGTCCAAGGCCTATGGCATCGAGATGGCCAAGCAGGGTGCCGGCGCATTGTTCGGTCTGGGTCAGGACAGCCTGGCGCTGGCCGACACTGTGGCCAACTACGGCATGACCCTGCCCAACAGCCGCGCCAACGAAAACGAAGCCGACCTGATCGGTCTGGAACTGGCCGCTCGCGCTGGCTACAACCCGAACGCGGCGATTACGTTGTGGAACAAGATGAGCAAGGCTTCCGAGGGTTCACCTCCGGAATTCATGAGCACTCACCCGGCTTCCACCAGCCGGATTGCCTCGCTGCAGGCGGCGATTCCGAAGGTCATGCCGCTGTACGAAAAAGCCCCGAAGTCTTAAAAGTCGAAGGACACAACGATTCTTCAGGTTGGGAGGGCTGTTGTGGCGAGGGGATTTATCCCCGATGGGCTGCGAAGCAGCCCCAAAACCTGCAAATGCGCTATGTATGACACTCTGAGGCAGCAGGTTTGGGGGCGCTTCGCGCCCCATCGGGGATAAATCCCCTCGCCACAGGTTTTTGGTGGTTCAGTAGATAGGGTTAAACCCAGCCACTGCTCTGCATCGCCTTGTACACCGCAACAATTGCCAGAATGAAAAACGCCGAAGCCGCGAGGCGCCGGATCAGGGTCAGCGGCAACTTGTCCGCGGCAAAATTACCCGCCAGTACCACCGGCACGTTGGCAATCAGCATGCCCACGGTCGTGCCGATAATCACCAGCCACAGTTCCGGGTATTGCGCGCCGAGCATCACCGTGGCGATCTGGGTCTTGTCACCGATTTCAGCGAGGAAGAAGGCAATCAGCGTGGTCAGGAACGGCCCGAACTTGCGCGCTGTGCTGGCTTCGTCGTCATCCAGTTTGTCCGGGACCAGTGTCCACAGCGCAGTGGCGGCGAAGCTCGCGGCGAGAATCCAGTGCAGCACGGCGTCGGAAAAGAAACTGCCGAACCAGGCTCCTACCGCACCGGCTGCTGCGTGGTTGGCCAGGGTCGCGGCGACAATCCCGGCAATGATCGGCCAGGGTTTGCGAAAGCGAGCGGCGAGAATCAGCGCGAGCAGTTGCGTCTTGTCGCCGATTTCGGCCAAGGCAACGATTGCGGTGGGAACGAGTAACGAGTCCAGCATCAGGGATTTCCTAAGGGGCGGGTCGACACGGCTATGACACGTACAGCCTTCCCGCCCCGGGTAAGGTGTGCGTGTCATAGGTCTTGTCAAACCCTGCGATCCGTCTGGTGCGGACGCTGGGGTCGCATACGCCATGATCTGAGGATCAAGTATGTTGACGTATGCCGGACGAGCTTGGCGCTCGTGGGAGACTACTCCCCTAGGACGGAGCGGATTCTGCCTAGGCAAATCCGATTGGGCAAGAACAAATTTTCAACCGCGCTTGGCCCGATAAATTCGAAAGCCGTTGCCTTCTGCCTTGATCGCACAAACGCCCAGATGCTCTTCGATCAACGGCTGATACTTCAGGAAGCTATTGGCCACAAGTCGAAGTTCGCCACCGTTTTTCAGATGTTTAGCCGCTTTTCGCAGCAGGTTCTCCGTGGCGAAATAATCGGTATGCACGCCGACATGGAACGGCGGGTTGCTCAGAATCGCACTCAAACCCATTGGCGCGACGTCGATACCGTCGCCGGTCAGCACCTCGGCTTCCAGGCCATTGGCGGCCAGGGTCAGGCGGCTGCTGGCGGCGGCGAACGCGTCGACATCCAGCAATGTCACCTGATTGTGCGGGTAGCGGCGTTTGACCGCCGCGCCCAGCACGCCGGCGCCACAACCGAAGTCGAGCAGATGGCCGCTCGGCAGTTTGTCCAGATGATCGAGCAACAGCGCGCTGCCGCGATCGAGCCGACCATGGCTGAACACGCCCGGCAGGCTGATGACTTTCAACGGGCCTTCAGCCAGCGGCAGTTCGTAGGTCTGCGCCAAAGTTTCCAGCGACTTGGCTTGCGGCGCGTTGGCTACGGTCACTTGCCAGAGCTGGCAATGGCGCGCGCTGTCGAGTTTGCGCGGCTTGCCGAACGGGTTAAGTTGCTTGGAGGCGCCTTCGATGCCGCTGCGCTTCTCCCCGACCAAGAACACTTCACGCCCGGCCAGACGCGAAGCCACGGCGTTGAGGATGTAATCGGTCAGGTCTTTGGACTTGGGCAGGAACACCACGGCGCTGTCGAATTCGCGCTCCGGCACGTTCACGCCGAAATGGCTGCGCCCTTCGAAGCGCGCGTCCAGCGCGGCTTGATCGCCCGCGTGCCAGCACCAGCCAAACGCGTCGGGCAGGCGCCCGAGCAGATCGTCGGCGGGCAGCCCGGCCAGTAACAACGAACCCTGGAATAACTCGGCCTGACGAAGCAGTACTTCACTGCGCGGATCCATAACTGCTCCTGGAAAAAAAAGTGCCGCAGTTTATCAACTGACGACCCGCAGCGCCTCACCGCTGAAGAACGCTTGGGCGTTTTCGCTCAGTTGCCCGACGATACGCTGGCGCGCCTCGCGGCTGCCCCAGGCGTTGTGTGGGGTGACAATCAGGCGCGGAATGTCGCCGGCGAGCAACGGATTGCCCTGGGTCGGAGGCTCGACACTCAGCACGTCCGTCGCTGCGCCGCCGAGGTGGCCACTGCGCAAGGCATCGGCCAGCGCCTGCTCATCGATCAAGCCACCCCGGGCGGTGTTGACCACGAACGCGCCGGGTTTCATCGCGGCCAGCTCACGGGCGCCAATGAAGTGGCGGGTGTGTTCGTTGAGCGGGCAGTGCAGGGTGAGGGCGTCGATCTGCGGCAGCAGTTGATCCAGCGGCAAGCGGTCTGCGCGAGCGGGGCGTCCGGGAATCTGCCCGAGCAACACGCGCATGCCGAACGCTTCGGCCAGCCGCGCCACGGCACCACCGAGTTCGCCGTGCCCGAGCAGGCCCAGGATTTTGCCTTGCAGTTCAACGATTGGGTAGTCGAGCAGGCAGAACTGTTTGGCCTGCTGCCAGCGGCCTTCAGCGACGGCTTTTTGATAATCGGCCAGACGCGTGGCGAGGTTGAGCAGCAGCATGATCGTGTGTTGCGCAACGGACGGCGTACCGTAACCCTGACAATTGCACACAGTGATGCCGTGGGCGCGGGCGGCGCTGAGGTCGACGTTGTTGGTGCCGGTGGCGCTGATCAGGATCAGTTGCAACTGCGGGTTGGCAGCCATGGCGGCGGCGTCGATCACGACTTTGTTGGTGATTGCCACGCTGGCGCCTTGCAGCCGTTCGCTGACTTGCTCGGGCAGGGTTTGCGCGAAGAGTTGCAGATCGCTGAAGCATTCGCGCAACGGACCGAGGTCCAGATCGCCGAGGTCCAGCGAAGGGTGATCAAGAAATACCGCGCGGCGCGAGTTCGTCATCAACTGTACCTTTTGTGCTGTGAGCGGAGGGCGTACTCTGCCGAGCCTACCAGATGAAACAATTGGTTACTCAGAGCACGAAAGTCTGATGCGATGCATCGCAATGTGAATAACTCTGTGGCGAGGGGATTTATCCCCGTTGGCGCGCGAAGCGCGCCTGAAACTGGCAATCGCGTTGAAACAGTTACACCGCATGCACTGAATTTACGACTGCTGCGCAGCCGAACGGGGATAAATCCCCTCGCCACAGGTTCGAGTTCGCCGCGCATTTATGTTTGACCAAGCTGCCCCAAAGGAGCCCCCATGTACTGGACCGAATTCCTGACCGTTGCCCTGATCCACTTGCTGGCCGTTGCCAGTCCCGGCCCGGACTTTGCCGTGGTGGTGCGCGAGAGCGTGACCCACGGGCGTCGCGCCGGCACCTGGACGGCGCTGGGGGTCGGCACGGCGATTTTCCTGCATGTCGGCTACTCGCTACTGGGCATCGGCCTGATCGTGTCGCAGTCGATCGTGCTGTTCAACGCGCTGAAGTGGGCGGCGGCTGCGTATCTGCTGTACATCGGCTTCAAGGCCTTGCGTGCGCAACCGGCTAAAGCCGTGGCCGACGACTTGCACAAAGAGACTGGCGTACGCACCGCGCGAGGTGCGTTTACCTCGGGCTTCGTCACCAACGGCCTGAACCCGAAAGCCACACTGTTTTTCCTGTCGCTGTTCACCGTGGTAATCAACCCGCACACGCCACTGGCGGTACAGGCCGGTTACGGGGTGTACCTGGCGGTGGCAACGGCATTCTGGTTTTGCCTGGTAGCGATGCTGTTCAGCCAGCAGCGCGTGCGCGCCGGGTTCGCGCGCATGGGCCACTGGTTCGACCGCACCATGGGCGCTGTGCTGATCGCTCTCGGCGTGAAAATAGCGTTTACCGAGATGCACTGAGGACTGGCTGCGATCAAAACTGTGGGAGCGAGCCTGCTCGCGAAAGCGGTGTATCAGTCGGCGAAGATGTTGACTGATCCATTGCATTCGCGAGCAGGCTCGCTCCCACAGGTCTTGTCTCTTCCCGGTCGGCGCCCGATGCTGGCGCAAAGCTAGCATTTGTTCGGCTCTGCAAATCATTCCTTTGGCTGATTTGACGGTCACGCGGGCGCACTAGAGTACGAATCTCTCCGCCAACACCGTGCAGTCAGAAAAGGGATTCCTATGTTGCAGACTCGCGTCATTCCTCCGGCCGATGGGGCCTACCAGTATCCATTGCTGATCAAGCGGCTGCTGATGTCTGGCGCCCGTTATGAGAAAACCCGCGAGATCGTCTACCGTGACCAGTTGCGCTACAGCTACCCGACGCTGATCGAGCGCGTCGCGCGGCTGGCCAGCGTGCTGACCGCTGCCGGGGTGAAGGCCGGTGACACGGTGGCGGTGATGGACTGGGACAGCCATCGTTATCTGGAGTGCATGTTCGCCATCCCGATGATCGGTGCGGTGATTCATACGATCAACGTGCGCCTGTCGCCCGAGCAGATTCTCTACACGATGAATCATGCCGAGGACCGCTTTGTGCTGGTCAACAGCGAGTTCGCCGGGCTGTATCAAGCCATCGCGCCGCACCTGACCACGGTCGAGAAAACCTTGCTGCTGACCGATCTGCCGGAGAAAACCGCTGATTTGCCGAACCTGGTCGGCGAGTACGAACAGCTACTGGCCGCGGCGAGCCCGCAGTATGACTTCGAGGATTTCGACGAAAACTCGGTCGCCACGACGTTCTACACCACAGGCACGACCGGTAACCCGAAAGGCGTTTATTTCACCCACCGGCAACTGGTGCTGCACACGATTGGCGTGGCGACCATCATGGGTTCGATCGACAGCGTGCGCCTGCTTGGCACCAACGATGTGTACATGCCGATCACGCCGATGTTTCACGTCCACGCCTGGGGTTTGCCGTACGTGGCGACGATGCTCGGCCTCAAGCAGGTGTATCCGGGGCGCTACGACCCGGAATATCTGGTGGCGCTGTGGCGCAAGGAGAAGGTCACGTTTTCCCACTGTGTGCCGACCATCCTGCAAATGCTGCTCAACGCCAAAGCCGCGCAAGACACCGATTTCGCCGGCTGGAAAATCGTCATTGGCGGCAGCGCGCTCAACCGCTCGCTGTATGAAAACGCCAAGGCCCGTGGCATTCAGCTGACGGCGGCCTATGGCATGTCGGAAACCGGGCCGTTGGTGTCCTGCGCCCATCTGAATGACGAGCTGATGGCCGGCAGCGAAGACGAACGCACCACCTACCGGATCAAGGCCGGCGTACCGGGACCGCTGGTGGAAGCGGCGATCGTCGACAGCGAGGGCAACTTTCTCCCGGCCGATGGCGAGACTCAAGGCGAACTGGTGCTGCGTGCGCCCTGGCTCACCGAAGGCTATTTCAACGAACCGCAGAAGGGCGCCGAACTCTGGTCCGGCGGCTGGTTGCACACCGGTGATGTGGCGACGCTCGACAGCATGGGCGTGATCGACATCCGCGACCGGATCAAGGACGTGATCAAGACCGGCGGCGAATGGATCTCCTCGCTGGACCTCGAAGACCTGATCAGCCGACATGCGGCGGTACGTGAAGTAGCAGTGGTGGGGATTGCCGATCCGCAGTGGGGCGAGCGGCCGTTTGCCTTGCTGGTGGTCCGTGAAGGCCATGTGATCGGTGCGCGGGAACTCAAGGAACACCTCAAGCCGTTCGTCGAGCTGGGGCACTTGAGCAAGTGGGCGATTCCAAGTCAGATCGCCCTTGTTACCGAAATTCCCAAGACCAGTGTCGGCAAGCTCGACAAGAAGCGCATCCGCCTCGACATCACCGAATGGCAGGCCAACAACAGCACCTTTCTGTCGACCCTCTGAGTACCTGCTGGCGCGCTGAAACCGGCGCGCCAGACCTCCCGAGCAAGCGCTTGGCTTGTGAAATCGAAAAAATCAGCCATCCTTGCCCTGCCGACCTGTGTCGGACTGGCGAAAGGACTGTTCCAGAGTGGTTGGCTGCTGCAAATCACACTTTAGAGGGATCAAGCAGTACCCCCTGCTGGCTATAGTCCGCTCAAGGACTTTTTAAGAACGGAGCACACGCACTGATCGGGGCGAGCAACTCTGGAGGTATTACGGGCAGCCCTGGCGCCCGGCCCTTCACAGCGTTTTTAAAAGTACTCACTGCCATAACAATAATGCACATGGAGTAGCGTCGATGACCTCAGTAAACCAGTTCTGGCGCCGGGCGAAACTGCCTCTGGCGGTCAGTCTTGCCTCCTCGCTCGCCGGGCCTGCATTCGGCGTCAGCTTCAACGTCGGTGAAATCGAAGGCCAGTTCGACTCGTCCCTGTCGATCGGTGCCAGTTGGTCTACTCAGAGCCCGAACAAGAACCTGATCGGCGTCAACAACGGCGGCCATGGCCTGTCGCAGACCTCCGATGACGGTCACGCCAACTTCAAGAGCGGCGAAACCTTTTCGAAGATCTTCAAGGGCATCCATGACCTTGAACTGAAATACGGCGACACCGGCGTGTTCGTCCGTGGCAAATACTGGTACGACTTCGAACTCAAGGACGAAAGCCGTCAGTTCAAGGACATCAGCGACAGCAACCGCAAGGAAGGCGCCAAGTCTTCCGGCGGGCAGATTCTCGACGCCTTCGTCTATCACAATTACTCGATTGCCGATCAGCCGGGCTCCGTGCGTCTGGGCAAGCAAGTGGTGAGCTGGGGTGAAAGTACCTTCATTGGCGGCGGCATCAACTCGATCAACCCGATCGACGTCTCCGCGTTCCGTCGTCCTGGCGCCGAGATCAAGGAAGGCCTGATTCCGGTCAACATGTTCTACGTCTCGCAGAGCCTGACCGACAACCTCTCGGCCGAAGCGTTCTACCAGCTGGAATGGGACCAGACTGTCGTCGACAACTGCGGCACGTTCTTCTCGCAGCCAGACATCATTGCCGACGGTTGCGACAACAACCTGCGCGTGCTGAACAAGCGTTCGCAGATTCCGGCCATTGCCCTTGGGCCGTTGGCGGGCGCCGGCGTCGATGTCAACCAGGAAGGCGTGCTGGTGCGTCGCGGTCCGGACCGCGATGCCCGTGACAGCGGCCAGTACGGCGTGTCGTTCAAGTACATGTACGAACCGCTGGACACCGAGTTCGGCGCCTACTTCATGAACTACCACAGCCGTGCGCCGATCTTCAGCGCAACCGGTGCGCCGCAGTCGGTCTACAACACCGCTGCCTCGCTGCCAGGGCCTTTCGCCGCACTCGCGCCATTGCTGGTGGCGGGCAACTCGCAGTACTTCGTTGAATACCCTGAAGACATCCGCCTCTACGGTTTGAGCTTCTCCACCACCCTGCCTACCGGTACGGCATGGAGCGGTGAGGTCAGCTACCGTCCGAATGCTCCGGTGCAACTGAACTCCACCGACATCCTGTTCGCCGGTGTGCGCCCACTGGGCGGCGCGCTGACCAACGCTTCCCTGCTCACGGGCGTGCCGGGTCAGGATCTGCACGGCTACGAGCGCAAGGAAATCACCCAGCTGCAAACGACCTTCACGCACTTCTTCGATCAGGTCATGGGCGCCAGTCGTCTGACCCTCGTCGGCGAAGTCGGCGCGACGTATGTCGGCGGGCTGGAAAGCCGCTCCGAGAAGCGTTACGGCCGCGATCCAGTCTACGGCCCGGGTGAGTTGCCGGCCACCGGCACTGCCAACACCTGCGCCAACATCCTCAACGCCAGCACCATTAACGGCGCAGGCCCCGGTTCACCGCAGAACAACCGCAGCCGCAATTGCGACAACGATGGCTTCACCACGTCGATGTCCTGGGGCTATCGCGGTCGGGCAATCTGGGATTACAACGACGTGTTCGCCGGCGTGAACCTCAGACCCAACGTGGCCTGGTCCCATGACGTCAGCGGTTACTCGCCGGGCCCTGGCGGCAACTTCGAGGAAGGTCGCAAGGCGGTCAGCCTCGGCGTCGATGCCGAATACCAGAACACTTATACCGCGAGCCTGGCCTACACCAACTTCTTTGACGGCAAGTACACCACCGTGGATGACCGCGACTTCGTGGCACTCAGCTTCGGCGTGAACTTCTAAGCACTGCATTTCAGGACGAACACACATATGAAAATAACAAAGAGTCTGTTCCACGCCGGTGTACTGGGCCTGTCGCTGCTGGCGACCGGCGTCATGGCCGCGGTGCCTGCTGCCGAAGCCGACAAGCTGGGCAAAAGCCTGACCCCGATGGGCGCGGAAATGGCGGGCAACACTGACGGTTCGATTCCAGCCTGGAAACCGATGGCGAAGAACGCCGGCAGCGTCGACAGCAAGGGCTTCCTGTCCAACCCTTACGCCAGTGAGCAACCGCTGTTCACCATCACCGCCAAGGACGTCGACAAGTACAAAGACAAACTTGCCCCGGGTCAGTACGCGATGTTCAAGCGCTACCCGGAAACCTTCAAGATGCCGGTCTATCCGTCCCATCGCGGTGCCACCGTGCCGGATGCGGTGTTTGCCGCCATCAAGAAGAACGCCACGACCACCAATCTGGTGTCCGGCGGCAACGGCCTGGAAAACTTCGACACTGCCGTGCCGTTCCCGATTCCGAAAACCGGCGTGGAAGTGATCTGGAACCACATCACCCGCTATCGCGGCGGCAGCGTGACCCGCCTGGTAACCCAGGCCACGCCACAGCCGAACGGCTCGTACAGCCTGGTGTACTTCCAGGATCAGTTTGTGTTCCGCGACAAAATGAAGGATTACGACCCGGCGAACCCGGGCAACATTCTCTTCTACTTCAAGCAGAAAGTGACCGCACCGGCGCGTCTGGCCGGCGGTGTACTGCTGGTGCACGAAACCCTCGATCAGGTCAAAGAGCCACGTTCGGCGTGGGTCTACAACGCCGGCCAGCGCCGTGTGCGCCGCGCACCGCAAGTGTCGTATGACGGCCCGGGTACTGCCGCCGACGGCCTACGTACCTCGGACAACCTCGACATGTACAACGGTGCGCCGGATCGTTACGACTGGAAACTCGTAGGCAAGAAAGAGATGTACATCGCCTCCGACAGCTACAAACTCGACGATCCGAAACTGAAGTACGCCGACATCATCAAGGCCGGCCACATCAATCAGGATCTGGCGCGTTACGAGCTGCGCCGCGTCTGGCACGTGACGGCGACGCTGAAGGAAGGTCAGCGCCACATCTACGCCAAGCGTGATTTCTACATCGACGAAGACACCTGGCAAGCGGCGGTGATCGACCACTACGACGGTCGTGGTCAACTGTGGCGTGTAGCCGAAGCGCATGCCGAGAACTACTACGACAAGCAAGTGCCGTGGTACGCCCTCGAAACTCTTTATGACTTGCAGTCCGGCCGCTATCTGGCACTGGGCATGAAGAACGAAGAGAAGAGTGCGTATGACTTTGGCTTCACCGCCACCACCGGCGATTTCACCCCGGCCGCTCTGCGTCAGGACGGTGTTCGCTAAACCGCGATAAACCCGAGGCCGCACCCTCGCGAAACGCCCCGACTGGTTCGGGGCGTTTCTTTGCGTGCGGTTTTGCGCTGACCTGTGCACATCTCTTGTAGCCTTTTTGTAGCCATTTGTAGCAGCGACCTTCATTCCCTCTGCGTTTAAGGCTAGTCTGCGGACATCTGCAACGCCGCCAATAGCATTCAAACAAGAGCCGGCCATGACTGATCTGTCCCCGCTTCCGGGTCCTGCAAGCATTACCGTCGCAGCACTGGACGGGCGTTTTTTTCGCCCGCCGCTGCCTGACGGCTATGTGCTGCGACCGCGTCTGTGCGAACGCCTTCAAGCCGGACTCGGTGGTCGGTTGTTGCTGGTCAGCGCCCCGGCCGGGTTCGGCAAGAGTTCGCTGGCGGTGGAGTTCTGTCAGAGCCTGCCGGCGCAATGGCAAAGCCTCTGGCTGGGCCTGAGTCCGCGTGACAGCGATCCCGGGCGTTTTCTCGAACGCTTGCTCGAAGGTCTCCAGGATTATTTTCCAGCCTTGGGCGCCGGCGCCCTCGGCCTGTTGAAAATGCGTCAGCGCCATCAGCCGTTTGCTTTCGAAGAGTGGCTCGACGGTCTGCTTGATGAGCTGGCCCTGCAGCTCGATCCGGCCGCGCCGTTGCTGCTGGTGCTCGACGATTACCACCTTGCCCAAGGCCCGGTGCTAGATCGTTGCCTGCAATTTTTCCTCAATCATTTGCCCGATGGCTTGTTGGTCATGGTCACCAGTCGGCAGCGCCCGGACTGGCATCTGGCGCGTTTGCGCCTGTCGCGCCAGTTGCTCGAACTGCACGAACAGGATTTACGCCTGACCCACGACGAAGCCCTGACCTTGCTTGACCGCCACAGCAGCTCATTGCGCGGTGAAGCATTGGAGAACCTGATCCAGCGCAGCGAAGGCTGGGTCGCCGGGCTGCGCTTCTGGTTGCTGGCGGTGTCCGAGGCGGGCAACGATGCCGCGCTGCCGCAAGCGCTGAATGGCGGGGAAGGGCTGATACGCGATTATCTGCTCGAGGAAGTCATCGATTGCCTGCCCGTCGAAGTGCAATCGTTTCTCTACGAAACCGCACCGCAGGAACGCTTTTGCAGCGAACTCTGTGACGCGGTGCGCGAAGCCCATGACAGCGCCGAGATCCTGCGCTTCCTGCTCGCCCACCAGGTATTTCTGGTGCCGCTGGACGAGCACGGTCATTGGTATCGCTACCATCATCTGTTCTCGGATCTGTTGCGCAGCCGGCCGATCGCGCAGGCGATGGTGCCTACCGCCACTCTGCATTTGCGTGCCTGTCGCTGGTTCAACGCGCAGGGTTTGCTCGACGAAGCCGTGGAGCAGGCACTGCGCGCCGGGCACCTCGATGTGGCGGCGAATCTGGTGCAGAACCTGTCCGAAGAACAACTGCTCGCCGAGCAGAACGTCGGCATGCTGCTGCGCTGGAAAATGGACTTGCCCGACAGCCTGCTTATCAGCACGCCACGGCTGATCGTGCTCTACAGTTGGGCGCTGGGGCTGGCGTGCCAGCTCGATGCTGCCGAAGAGTTGTCCAGCCACTTGAGCCGCTTCCTGCCGGCGCCTTCGGCCACGGCGCAGAAATCGATGCTGGCGCAATGGCTGGCGCTGAGCGGGATCATCGCTCGCGGGCGCGGCCATCGCGAGCTGACGCTGCGCTATTGCACTGAAGCGCTGGAGAGCCTGCCGGCCAAGCGTTATGGCCAACGGCTGATGTGTTTGTCGACGTTATCCAATCTGGCGATCGCCGACGGTGATCTGTGGCGCGCCCGGGGACTCAATCGCGAGTCTCTTGAACTGGCACAGCGGGTCGGCAATCCGTTGTTCGAGGCGCTGGCGCATTACGACCGTGCGCGGGTTTTGCAGTCGCGTGGCGAGATTCTGCGCGCGATGGATGAAGTTCATCAGGGGCTGGAGCGCTTACGCGGGCTCTCGCCGCAGCGACTATACGCCGTGCGCGCGCGGCTGACGTTGTACGAAGGATTTCTGCTGGCGATGCGTTTGCAGCCGCAAGCCGCACGCGTACGTCTGCTGGCTGGCATCGGCGAAGCTCGCGCCTGTCGCGACATCAGCGTGCTGATTGGCCACTGCGTGATCGCACGCCTGGACGGCGCCAGTGGCGAGTTCGCCAAGGCCTTCGCCGAACTCGCCGAAGCCGAGCGGCTGATGCACATCTGGGACGTGCCGCCGATTTACTATCTGGCGATGATCACCCTGGTCAAATGTGAACTGTGGCTGGCGCAGGGCCGCACCGATCTGGCCGAAGCCTGGCTCGCGCGGCTGGGACAGACCTATACGGGCGAACGTGCGGCGGCGCCTCCGGAATTTCATCCACAACTGCCTTTGCATGTCGAACTGCAACAGGCACTGCTCGATGTGATTCAAGGGCAACCGATGCTCGCCGAAGGGCGCTTGAACGTATTGCACGAAAACGGCCAGCAAACCGGGCGTCAGTTGCTCAGCGTGATGGCGTTGACGCAGAAGGTGGCGTTGCTGTTGGCGAGCGGGCGCGAAGCGGAGGCGCGCAAAGCGCTGAATCAGGCGTTGGAGGCAGCGGCCGGGGGCGTGCTGCAACCGTTCGATTGTTTGGTCAAAGGAGACGCGGACTGGTTGCGCGGACAATTGCTGACGTCGCCAACGCTGGCAGGACAGCATTTGCTGCAACACTTTCCGCCAGTGACACTCCGTCCGGCCGTGGAATCGAGTACTACCGAACAGCTCAGCAGCCGAGAACTGGCGGTGCTGCGGTTGATCGCCCAAGGCTGTTCGAACCAGGAAATCAGCGACCAACTGTTCATCTCGCTGCATACCGTGAAGACTCATGCCAGCCATATCAACAGCAAGCTTGGGGTTGAGCGGCGTACGCAGGCAGTGGCGCGGGCGAAGGAACTGGGGGTTTTGAGCTAGCCGCGACAAACGGCGGTCGATAAAAAACGCCCCGATTGATCGGGGCGTTTTTTTTGAAGGTGACCCGGTCCATTTTGTCGGCCGGGTCGGGCAGAAGAAGGTCAGGCCATCAGATCGTTGGCACTGAAGGAGTTCACCCCCAACAACTGGATTTCGAAGTCCGCACCGGCGTTGCCGCTGACGTTGCCCGACAAAATGTGGTCAACGAAACGCAATTGGCCCGCACCCGTGAAGGTGTCCGCACCAATGAAGGAGAACGTGTTGATGCCATTTTGCAGCAGGTTGGCATCAAGCATTCTGAAATCGATCTTGTCACCCTCAAGGCTGTTGAAGTCGTTGATGACGTCCCTCGAACTGCCAAGCCCCATATGCTCCAAGTGGGTGAAGGCAAACTGGTCGCTGCCAGTCCCACCGATCAGCGTGTCCTTGCCGGGTCCGCCGACCAGTCTATCGGCCCCAGCACCCCCATCCAGCAAATCGTCGCCGCTGCCACCGTCCATTATGTTGTCGTCGGCATTACCGATCAGCTTGTTGTCAAAAGCATTGCCCCATAGTGTGAAAGCACCTGTGCCATTGATTTTCAGGTTTTCCACGTATTTCAGATAAGGCGTATCCAGGTTTATAAAACTGGTCTGATTTTCAGTAGAAAAATCGATAACCACCCAATCCTGCCCACTGTCAGCCGCCTCTTTGACCCGCGACAATTCGATGGATTTATCAAGAATGTAGGTGTCATCGCCGCTACCACCGATCATGGTATCCATCCCGGCACCACCGTTAAGGATATCGTTGCCATCCCCACCATTGAGGGTGTTGTTGCCGTCATTACCAGTCAGAACGTTGTTCTTCTCGTTACCGGTACCGTTTAGGTCGGCGATACCGACAAGTGTCAGGTTTTCGAGGTCGGAGCCAAGGGTGTAGTTGACGGAAGACATGACCTGGTCGACATCGTCCGCCTCGCCCCCCATGTCCATGACGACGTCAAAGTCGTCATCGACGTAGTAGGTGTCTGAGCCAGCGCCGCCCATCAGCAGGTCGCTACCCGAGCCGCCGTCGAGGATGTCGTCACCGGCCCCTCCTTGGAGCGTATTGTTTTCACTGTTGCCAGTCAGCATGTTGTTCAGATCGTTGCCGGTGCCTCTAATTGCACTGCCGGTGAGCACAAGGTTTTCCAGATTGGCGCCAAGGATCCAGTTGATCGATGAACGCACAGTGTCGATTTCACTCGGCGAGGTGCTTTTTTCAACGATCGTGTCGCCGACGTTATCGACAATGTAAGTGTCATTGCCCAAACCACCGATCAGCGTATCGGTTCCCAGGTCACCATCAAGAACGTTGTTGCCGGAATTGCCGGTAATAACGTTGTTATAGCCGTTGCCTGTGCCATTCAGGTCGGCGGTGCCGGTGAGTGTGAGGTTTTCGAGGTTGACGCCAAGGGCGTAATCGATCGTCGCGATTACTTCGTCGATAGCCGTTGGCGACGCATCAGTCTCGATCACCTGATCGCCAATGTTATTGACGTGGTAACGGTCGGAGCCGTCGCCACCGATCATGATGTCGTTGCCCAGACCACCAATCAGATTGTCGTCACCGGCACCACCGTAGAGCGTGCTGTTGCCGTTGTTACCGTGCAACTCGTTGTTCAGTTCGTTACCGGTGCCGACGAGGTTGGCGCTGCCGGTCAGGACGAGGTTTTCCAGGTTGGCGCCCAATGTCCAATTGACCGAGGAGCGCACGGTGTCGATCTCGTTGGCGAGGGCGCTGGTTTCGCTGACGGTGTCGCCAGCGTTGTCGACCACGTAAGTGTCGTTGCCCAGCCCACCCATCAGGGTATCGGCACCGAGGCCGCCGTCGAGGTAGTTGTCGCCGGCGTTGCCGGTCATGCGGTTAGCGACGGCGCTGCCGATGCCGCGCAGGTTGGCGGTGCCGACGAACAGCAGGTTCTCGACGTTGCCGCCGAGGGTGTAGTCGATGGAGGAGAAGACGCGGTCATAAGCGGTTGGCGAGGCATCGGTTTCGATGATCACGTCGCCGACGTTATCGACGTAGTAGGTATCGACGCCGGCGCCACCGCTCATGGTATCGGCACCGATGCCGCCATTGAGGGTGTTGTCGCCGCTGTTGCCGGTGAGGACGTTGTCGAGCTCGTTGCCGGTGCCGTTGATGGCATTGCCGGTCAGGACAAGGTTTTCCAGGTTGGCGCTCAGGGTCCAGTCCACCGAGGCGCGCACGGTGTCGATCTCGCCAGCCAGGTTGCTGGTTTCGCTGATGCTGTCGCCCAGGTTGTCGACAATGTAGGTGTCATTGCCGGCACCGCCGGCCAGGGCGTCAGCGCCCAGACCACCGTCGAGAACGTTATTGCCGCTGTTGCCCGTGAGCAGGTTGTTCAGGCTGTTGCCAGTGCCGTTGAGGTTGGCGTTGCCGGCGAGGAACAGGTATTCCAGGTTGGTGCCCAGCGTCCAGTCGACCGATGACCAGACCGTGTCGATTTCGTAGGCCAGCGCGCCATTTTCACTGATGATGTCTGCGGCATTATCGACGATGTAGGTGTCATAGCCGGCACCGCCGAGCAACGTGTCGGCCCCCAGCCCGCCATTGAGGGTGTCATTGCCGGCGCCGCCGTCGAGAACGTTGTTGCCACTGTTGCCGGTCAAGCTGTTGTTCAGCTCGTTGCCGGTGCCGGCGAGGTTGGCGCTGCCGGTCAGGACGAGGTTTTCCAGGTTGGCGCCCAATGTCCAATTGACCGAGGAGCGCACGGTGTCGATCTCATTGGCGAGGGCGCTGGTTTCGCTGACGGTGTCGCCAGCGTTGTCGACCACGTAAGTGTCGTTGCCCAGCCCACCCATCAGGGTATCGGCACCGAGGCCGCCGTCGAGGTAGTTGTCGCCGGCGTTGCCGGTCATGCGGTTAGCGACGGCGCTGCCGATGCCGCGCAGGTTGGCGGTGCCGACGAACAGCAGGTTCTCGACGTTGCCGCCGAGGGTGTAGTCGATGGAGGAGAAGACGCGGTCGTAAGCGGTTGGCGAGGCATCGGTTTCGATGATCACGTCGCCGACGTTATCGACGTAGTAGGTATCGACGCCGGCGCCACCGCTCATGGTATCGGCACCGATGCCGCCATTGAGGGTGTTGTCGCCGCTGTTGCCGGTGAGGACGTTGTCGAGCTCGTTGCCGGTGCCGTTGATGGCATTGCCGGTCAGGACAAGGTTTTCCAGGTTGGCGCTCAGGGTCCAGTCCACCGAGGCGCGCACGGTGTCGATCTCGCCAGCCAGGTTGCTGGTTTCGCTGATGCTGTCGCCCAGGTTGTCGACAATGTAGGTGTCATTGCCGGCACCGCCGGCCAGGGCGTCAGCGCCCAGACCACCGTCGAGAACGTTATTGCCGCTGTTGCCCGTGAGCAGGTTGTTCAGGCTGTTGCCAGTGCCGTTGAGGTTGGCGTTGCCGGCGAGGAACAGGTATTCCAGGTTGGTGCCCAGCGTCCAGTCGACCGATGACCAGACCGTGTCTATCTCGTAGGTCAGAGCGCCGTTTTCACTGATGACATCGGCGGCGTTGTCGACCACATAGGTGTCGTTGCCCAGCCCACCCATCAGGGTATCGGCACCGAGGCCGCCGTCGAGGTAGTTGTCGCCGGCGTTGCCGGTCATGCGGTTAGCGACGGCGCTGCCGATGCCGCGCAGGTTGGCGGTGCCGACGAACAGCAGGTTCTCGACGTTGCCGCCGAGGGTGTAGTCGATGGAGGAGAAGACGCGGTCGTAAGCGGTTGGCGAGGCATCGGTTTCGATGATCACGTCGCCGACGTTATCGACGTAGTAGGTATCGACGCCGGCGCCACCGCTCATGGTATCGGCACCGATGCCGCCATTGAGGGTGTTGTCGCCGCTGTTGCCGGTGAGGACGTTGTCGAGCTCGTTGCCGGTGCCGTTGATGGCATTGCCGGTCAGGACAAGGTTTTCCAGGTTGGCGCTCAGGGTCCAGTCCACCGAGGCGCGCACGGTGTCGATCTCGCCAGCCAGGTTGCTGGTTTCGCTGATGCTGTCGCCCAGGTTGTCGACAATGTAGGTGTCATTGCCGGCACCGCCGGCCAGGGCGTCAGCGCCCAGACCACCGTCGAGAACGTTATTGCCGCTGTTGCCCGTGAGCAGGTTGTTCAGGCTGTTGCCAGTGCCGTTGAGGTTGGCGTTGCCGGCGAGAAACAGGTATTCCAGGTTGGTGCCCAGAGTCCAGTCGACCGACGACCAGACCGTGTCGATTTCGTAGGCCAGAGCGCCATTTTCACTGATGATGTCTGCGGCGTTGTCGACGATGTAAGTGTCATAGCCGGCACCGCCGAGCAACGTGTCGGCACCCAGCCCGCCATTGAGGGTGTCATTGCCGGTGCCGCCGTCGAGGACGTTGTTGCCACTGTTGCCGGCCAAGCTGTTGTTCAGTTCGTTGCCGGTGCCGTTGAGGTTGGCGGTGCCAGCCAGAAACAGGTTTTCCAGATTGGCAGCCAGCGTCCAGTCGACCGATGACCAGACGCTGTCGATTTCGCTGGCCAGAGTGCTGGTTTCGCTGACGGTGTCGCCGACGTTGTCGACCACGTAAGTGTCGTTGCCCAGCCCACCCATCAGGGTGTCGGCACCGAGGCCGCCGTCGAGGTAGTTGTCGCCGGCGTTGCCGGTCATGCGGTTAGCGACGGCGCTGCCGATGCCGCGCAGGTTGGCGGTGCCGACGAACAGCAGGTTCTCGACGTTGCCGCCGAGGGTGTAGTCGATGGAGGAGAAGACGCGGTCGTAAGCGGTTGGCGAGGCATCGGTTTCGATGATCACGTCGCCGACGTTATCGACGTAGTAGGTATCGACGCCGGCGCCACCGCTCATGGTATCGGCACCGATGCCGCCATTGAGGGTGTTGTCGCCGCTGTTGCCGGTGAGGACGTTGTTGAGTTCGTTGCCTTCGAGGTTGATCGCGGCGTTGCCCAGCAGCGAAGCATCCTCGATGTTGGCGCCGAGTGCGTAGCTCACCGAAGACCGGACGACATCGTAGCCCTCGTTGGCCCACTCCACGATCTGATCGCTGGCATTGTCGACCACATAAGTGTCATTGCCCAGGCCACCGATCAGCGTGTCCGCGCCATAACCACCATCAAGCACGTTGTTGCCGATATTGCCGGTAATGCGGTTTTCACTGGAGTTGCCCGTACCGTTGAGGTCGCCGGAGCCCATCAGGAAAAGGGCTTCGAGATTAACGTTCAGGGTAAAGTTGGTCGATGAATAGACCTGATCGTAATCATTGGTCCAGCCCTCAACCACGACATCAGCGGCGTTATCTACCATGTAGATGTCATTGCCAGCGCCACCGATCAGGGTGTCGGCACCCAGCCCGCCGTCGAGGATGTTGGCGCCGGTGTTGCCTGTCAGGATGTTGTTGAGCTCGTTGCCGCTCAGGTTGATGGCAGCATCACCCAGCAGTTGCCCGTCTTCCAGGTTGGCACCCAGCGAATAGGTGACATAAGTGCGTACCTGGTCGCGACCTTCGTTGGCCCGTTCAACCAGCGTATCTTCCAGGCCATTGATAACGTAGGTGTCATTACCAGCCCCACCGGTCAGGGTGTTGGCGAAAGCGTTCCCGGTCAGAACGTTGTCCCGCGCGTTGCCCTGAACATCGAACGCTCCGGACCCGTTCACGGTGACGTTTTCAAAGTTGCCCAGCGCAGTGCTGTCGAGATTGATCAGGGTGTTGGTTTGCACGCTGTAGTTGAGGATCAGCGTGTCGTTGCCTTCGTTCGCATTCTCTTTGGCGAGGTCGAGCTCGGCGGCCTGTTCAATCACATAAGCGTCGTTGCCGGCACCGCCGATCAAGGTGTCGAGGCCCCCGAGGCCATCGAGCACGTTATCGCCGGCGTTACCGGTCAGGATGTTGTTCTGGTTATTGCCTGTCGCATTGACGTTACCGCTGCCAGTGAGTTCGAGGTTTTCCAGATTGTTACCCAAGCCCCAGCTTACCGAGGCGCGAACAGTGTCGATCTCGCTGGCGAGGGTGCTGGTTTCCAGAATGACGTCGCCAGCGTTGTCGACCCCGTAAATGTCGTTGCCGGTACCGCCAATCAGCGTGTCGGCGCCACCATATCCGTCGAGCAGATTATTCCCGGCATTACCGGTAATCACGTTTTTCCCGTCGTTGCCGTAGCCATTGAGATCGGCATTGGTCAGCAGCGTGAGGTTTTCCACGTTGGTGTTGATGTACAGGCTATAACTGGTCGTGGCAAACACCGCGTCAACTTCGCCCGCCGACGTACCTGTTTCATAGATCCGGTCATCGCGGTTGTCGACGTAGTAGGTGTCGTTGCCGGCACCGCCATACATCGTGTCCACACCCGTACCACCGTCGAGGACGTTGTCCAGATCGTTGCCACGCAGCGTGTCGTTGAAATTCGAGCCGATGGCATTTTCAATCTCGGCGCCGTAGGCAATACCCAGGCCGCTGTTGAAGACAGAGCCAGCGTAGAGATTGGGCAACCCGATGGTGCTGTAGGTGCCTTCGTTGAGGTTGATATCGACCTGAGCCGCCTGCGAGCTGGCATCGATGGTGTCGTTGCCGCCGGCGTCCCAGATGGTTTCGAAGACGGGTTCGTAAGCTTTCCATTTGTAGACGTTGTCGCCGGTTTGCCAACTCATATTGGCGCCGTACAACGCCTGTATGGCGAGGATGTCCAGCACCATCGGCGTCATCGGTTGATAGGCGTAGTTGTTGTTGTAGCTCATGACCGTGAACTGGACGTCGTCCAGTGCCGGGGTCAGGATCGTCGGGTTAACGCCATTGCCGGAGAATGGGTGCTTGAGGCCCAACGCATGACCGATTTCATGAATGAAGGTCATGTAGTCATAAGTACCCCTGGTGGCGTACTCGACAGTCGGATCACCGATCCACACATCGCCGCCGCGTGGGACATTCGAAGGGGTATAAGCCCAGGCCGCCGCCTCGTTACCCATCAAGGCATAGCCACCGAACCGCAGATCGCCGACGTTGGATATATCGTCGGTTGTTTGGGTAAAAGTGATGTTGGCGACAGCGCTCCAGGTGGCCAAGGCATTGATGATGCCGCTTTTCTGGCTGTCGGACAGCTTGTAGATGGCTTTGTATTCGTTATCGGCACTGTAGTTGGTGGCGAAGTACGAGGTGTTGGGCTCGATAAAACTATAAGTCAGCTGGGTCGGGCCATCGAATGGCCAGTTGACACCTGCCCAGTAGGTTCCTGAAAGCAGGCTGTCAAGTGCGTTGACGCCGGTCAGCTTGGAGGAGAGGCTTAAAGTGATACCGGTTGGACTAGGCATGCGATTTTCCTGAGTGCTATGCGGCCCTTCCCGAATGCGACCGCTACAAATGCGCGATTTTGCATCAGAAACGTTACGAGTGACATCACTTGGCCAGTATTTTCCGATTGGTGGCTGCGCTAAACGAACCCCTGCCCCCTGTGTCGGCGAGTGACATAGAATCCTGAATCGAGCCTCTGCGCTTGCCATGCCCGTTCGTTTAAATGATTCAGGACTAACCCATGACCGTTCCAGCTCCTGCCTTGATCCGAGAAACCTTCCCCGTCGGCCCTTTGCAGTGCAACTGCACCATCGTCGGCGACCCGATCACCAGCAAAGCCATTGTCGTCGACCCAGGCGGCAACCCCGATCTGATCATGGCGCGCCTCGATGCCCATGGTCTGAAGGTCGTCAGCATCATTCACACGCACGCGCATCTTGATCACTTCCTCGCCTCCGGGCAGATGAAGGAGAAAACCGGCGCGACCCTGCATTTGCACAAGGACGACCAATTCCTCTGGGACAACCTCGAGATGCAATGCCAGATGTTCGGCGTGCCCTACACGCCGGTGCCGTCGCCGGATCGCTGGCTGAGCGACGATGAAGAACTGGCCTGCGGTTGCGGCGTGGCAATTCATACGCCGGGACATACGCCCGGATCCATGAGCTTTTGGTTTTCCGAGGCTAAGCTGTTGATAGCCGGCGACACGCTGTTTCGTCGCGGGGTAGGGCGCACGGATTTGTGGGGCGGCGATCAAGCCACCATTGTGCGTTCGATCAAGCAGCGCCTGTATACGCTGGACGAGGACGCAACCGTCGTGGCCGGACATGGTCCCGATACGCGTCTGGGTGACGAGATGCGCGAAAACCCGTTTGTGCGGGCTTAAAAATTTCGTCACGAGTGTCGCGCGGAATTTTTGCGCGTTGTCATGATCCAACGCCCGCGCAGGTCCATTAGCCAAGTGGCCGCTGCACCATAGAATGCAAAAAACCAGGAGCTCTCCATGTTCACCACGCGTCGTTTGATTATTGTCGCTACTGCCGTGGCCTTGCTGTCCGGCTGCGCCTCGCCCAACCCGTATGACAATCAGGGTCAGGCCGACGGTGGCTCGCAAGGCATGAGCAAAACCGCCAAATACGGCGGCCTCGGTGCGCTGGCCGGTGCACTCGCCGGCGCCGCCATCGGCCACGACAACCGTGGCAAGGGCGCCCTGATCGGTGCGGCTGTCGTCGGTGCCTCCGCTGCCGGTTACGGCTATTACGCCGACCAGCAGGAAAAGAAGCTGCGCGCGAGCATGGCCAACACCGGTGTTGAAGTGCAGCGTCAGGGCGATCAGATCAAGCTGATCATGCCGGGCAACATTACCTTCGCCACCGATTCGGCAAACATCGCTTCGAGCTTCTATCAGCCCCTGAACAACCTGGCCAACTCGCTGAAAGAGTTCAACCAGAACCAGATCGAAATCGTCGGCTACACCGACAGCACCGGCAGCCGCCAGCACAACATGGATCTGTCCCAGCGTCGGGCACAGAGCGTGGCGACCTACCTGACCTCGCAAGGCGTCAGCGGTGCCAACCTGTCGGCCCGTGGTGCCGGTCCGGATAATCCGATTGCCAGCAACGGTGACGTCAATGGCCGCGCGCAGAACCGCCGGGTCGAGGTCAACCTGAAGGCGATTCCGGGCCAGCAATATGGTGGTCAACAGCAACAGCCGGGCACGGTTCAGCAGTATCCGTAACTGACCTGCTGGAATGAAGAAATGCCCGGTCCTGTGATCGGGCATTTTTTTTGTGGTGTCGCTGCCGGCCTATCGCGAGCAGGCTCACTCCTACAGGGGAATGCTATTTCAAACTGTAGGAGTGAGCCTGCTCGCGATGAGGGCCTGACAGGCACCGAAGAACCAGGCACAAAAAAGCCCCCTGACAACACACTTGTCCGGGGGCTTTTTTATCAGCGAAGGCTGACTACTTCTTCAAACCGTAATGCTCATCGAGCATGCCCGGCGAGTTCGGGCTCTTCGGCGCATAATCACGCGGAGGTTCCTGATCGCGCGGTGGCGTCAGGCGTTCGCGCGGTGCCTGCGCGGCGTCGGCGTGCAGGGCGGCGATGAGGCGCTGGCGGGTCTGCTCGTCCAGGGCCAGACGGTTGGCGCCCTCGGCGAGATGATCCTGCACTTCCTGATAACTCTGGGTCAGCTTCTTGACCAGCATCGCCGTGCTGTTGAAGTGGGTGACCACCTCGTTTTGATAACTGTCGAAACGCTCCTGGATATCATCCAGTTGACGCTGCGTACGGCTCGGTGCGGCGTTCGGCGCAACGCGCGCGATCAGGAATCCAATGGCGACACCCACAACCAGGGCAAGAGTCGGTAACAACCAAACTAAGAGCGAGTGTTCCACGAGTCCTTCCTCTATAAACGGCTTTGCTTTACGTTAACGGCTCGAACCTGCGCTGTATACCGCGATTCACTCGCAATAGATTGGCACAGACAATTTGCTAGACGAGTCGACCCGATTCGAGGTCACGGAGTTCCTCCCTTGCTGATGCGTGAAACCCCTGTAGTAATTGACGGCCCAGTCGGGCAAATCGAGGCTTTGTACCTGGAGACTGAGCAGCCACGCGGCATCGCGCTGATCTGCCATCCGAACCCGGTGCAAGGCGGCACCATGCTCAACAAGGTCGTCTCGACCCTTCAGCGCACCGCGCGTGATACAGGCCTGATCACCTTGCGCTTCAACTATCGCGGCGTCGGCGCCAGCGAAGGTACGCACGACATGGGCAGCGGTGAAGTCGACGACGCCCAGGCCGCCGCTGCCTGGCTGCGGGAAAAACACCCCGACTTGCCGCTGACCCTGTTCGGTTTTTCCTTCGGCGGATTTGTTGCAGCAAGTCTCGGCGGCCGTCTCGAAGCGCAAGGCGTGCAGCTTGAGCACTTGTTCATGGTCGCCCCGGCGGTGATGCGACTGGGCGAGCAGGATCAGCTGCCGCAGCACGGCGAGTTGACGGTGATCCAGCCGGAAACCGACGAAGTCATCGATCCGCAGTTGGTCTATGACTGGTCGGAAAAACTCCAGCGCCCCCATGAGCTGCTGAAAGTGGCAGAATGCGGACACTTTTTTCACGGCAAGCTGACTGATCTCAAGGATCTGCTGCTGCCGCGTCTCTCGAATTGATTGCAGTCTGACAAGCGATTACCCATGACCAACCGTACCCGCATTCTCACCGGCATAACCACCACCGGCACGCCGCATTTGGGCAACTACGCCGGCGCCATCCGCCCGGCGATTCTCGCCAGCCGCGACAGCAATGCCGACTCGTTCTACTTCCTGGCCGACTACCACGCCCTGATCAAGTGCGATGACCCGCTGCGCATCCAGCGCTCGCGTCTGGAAATCGCCGCGACCTGGCTGGCCGGTGGCCTGGATGTCGACCGCGTGACGTTCTACCGCCAGTCGGATATCCCGGAAATCCCCGAGCTGACCTGGCTGCTGACCTGCGTTGCTGCCAAGGGCCTGCTCAATCGTGCGCATGCCTACAAGGCCTCGGTGGACAAGAACGTTGAAACCGGTGAAGACCCGGATGCCGGTATCACCATGGGCCTTTACAGCTACCCGGTGCTGATGGCGGCGGACATCCTGATGTTCAACGCGCACAAGGTACCGGTTGGTCGCGATCAGATTCAGCACGTCGAGATGGCGCGTGACATTGGCCAGCGCTTCAACCATCTGTTCGGCCAGGGCAAGGAGTTCTTCACCATGCCCGAAGCGCTGATCGAGGAAAGCGTGGCGACCTTGCCAGGCCTTGACGGTCGCAAGATGTCCAAGAGCTACGACAACACCATCCCGTTGTTCTCCAGTGCCAAGGAAATGAAGGACGCGATCTCGCGGATCGTCACCGACTCCAAGGCTCCGGGCGAAGCGAAAGATCCGGATAACTCGCACCTGTTCACTCTGTTCCAGGCCTTCGCCACTGCGGCGCAGTCCGACGAGTTCCGCAGCGAACTGCTCGGCGGTCTGGGCTGGGGCGAGGCAAAGAATCGCCTGTTCCAGTTGCTCGATAACCAATTGGGCGAGGCTCGCGAGAAGTATCACCAGTTGATCGAACGTCCGGCGGATCTGGAAGATATCCTGCAACACGGTGCGAAAAAGGCCCGCGCCGTGGCGACGCCATTTCTCAACGAACTGCGCGAAGCCGTTGGCCTGCGTTCTTTCGTCAATCAGGTGCAGGTCGCCGCGACCACCAAAAAGAAAGCCGCGAAAGCCGCACGTTTCGTCAGCTTCCGTGAAGACGATGGCAGCTTCCGTTTCCGTCTGCTGGCGGCCGATGGCGAGCAACTGCTGCTGTCGCGCAACTTCGCCGACGGTAAAACTGCCGGGCAGGCGACCAAGCAACTGCAATCCGGGCAACCTTTGGACGTACGCAGCGAAGGCCTGAATTTCAGTGTCTGGCTGGAAGGCGAGTGCATCGGCGACAGCCCGGTTTTTGCCGACGCTGACGCGCGTGACGCCGCCATCGAGGCGCTGCGCATCGCCCTGACCCCGGCTCAGGACTAAACGGCGGCACGACCCGACCAAGGGCCGATTGCCATTCCCACAGGCCGTCGCTACAGTGACGGCCCGTTTTTGTTGCCTTGCTAACGAATTATGACGCCCCTAGAACGATATCAAGCTGATCTGAAACGCCCGGATTTCTTCCATGACGCCGCGCAGGAAACTGCGGTGCGTCACTTGCAGCGTCTGTACGACGACTTGATCGCCGCCGACCAGAACAAGCCGGGCCTGCTGAGCAAGCTGTTCGGCAAAAAAGATCAGGCGCCGGTCAAGGGCCTGTATTTCTGGGGCGGCGTCGGTCGCGGCAAGACTTATCTGGTCGACACCTTCTTCGAAGCGCTGCCGTTCAAGGAAAAGACCCGCACCCACTTCCACCGCTTCATGAAGCGTGTGCACGAAGAAATGAAAACCCTCGGCGGCGAGAAAAACCCGCTGACCATCATCGCCAAGCGTTTTGCCGCCGAGTCGCGGGTGATCTGCTTCGATGAATTCTTCGTCTCCGATATCACCGACGCGATGATCCTCGGCACGCTGATGGAAGAGCTGTTCAAGAACGGCGTGACCCTCGTCGCGACTTCGAACATCGTCCCGGACGGTCTGTACAAGGATGGCCTGCAACGCGCGCGCTTCTTGCCGGCCATCGCGCTGATCAAGCAGAACACCGAGATCGTCAACGTCGACAGCGGCGTCGACTACCGTCTGCGTCACCTCGAGCAAGCGGAGCTGTTCCACTATCCGCTCGACGAAGCCGCTCACGAAAGCCTGCGCAAGAGCTTCCGCGCGCTGACGCCTGAGTGCACCGCGGCCGTCGAGAATGACGTGCTGATCATCGAAAACCGCGAAATTCGCGCGTTGCGCACTTGTGACGACGTGGCCTGGTTCGACTTCCGTGAACTGTGCGACGGCCCACGCAGCCAGAACGATTACATCGAGCTGGGCAAGATCTTCCACGCCGTGCTGCTCAGCGGTGTCGAGCAGATGAGCGTCACCACCGACGACATCGCCCGCCGCTTCATCAACATGGTCGACGAGTTCTACGATCGCAACGTCAAGCTGATCATTTCCGCTGAAGTCGAGCTGAAGGATCTGTACACCGGCGGGCGCCTGAACTTCGAGTTCCAGCGCACCCTGAGCCGTTTGCTGGAGATGCAATCCCACGAATTTCTGTCGCGGGCGCACAAGCCTTAAGCGGAGTTTCGGCAAAGAAAAAGGGCCTGCGATTGCAGGCCTTTTTTTATGCTCGGTTTTATCTGGCCGCGCGCCGACTGATCGTTCCCACGCTCCGCGTGGGAATGCATCCCGTGACGCTCCGCGTCACTTGCGAAGCGGACGCAGAGCGTCCAATGGCGGCATTCCCACGCAGAGCGTGGGAACGATCAGGGCGGGTTAGGCAGCCTGCTGAAACTGCTGCCGATACTGGTTCGGCGACAGTTCAGTGTGCTGGCGGAACAGCCGCGCAAAGAAGCTCGCATCGTCGTAACCGACTTCATAACTGATGGTCTTGATGCTCTTGCGCGTGCCGGACAACAAGCCCTTGGCCGTCTCGATGCGCAGTCGTTGCAGGTAGTGCAGCGGCTTGTCACCGGTGGCGGTCTGGAAACGGCGCATGAAGTTGCGGATGCTCATGCCGTGCTCGCGGGCGACATCTTCAAAGCGGAACTTGTCGGCGAAATGCTCTTCGAGCCAGTGCTGGATCTGCAGGATGATCACGTCCTGGTGCAGTTTCTGCCCGCCGAAACCGATGCGGCCCGGCGAATAGCTGCGCTGCACTTCGTAAAGGATGTCGCGGGCCACGGCTTGCGCCACGTTCGAGCCGCAGAAGCGTTCGATCAGATAAATGTACAGGTCGCAGGCCGAGGTGGTGCCGCCCGCGCAGTAGAGATTGTCGGCATCGGTGAGGTGTTTGTCCTGATTCAGGTACACCTTGGGAAAGCGCTCGGCGAAGGCGTTGAAGAAGCGCCAGTAGGTGGTGGCTTCCTTACCGTTGAGCAACCCGGCCTCGGCCAGCCAGAACACTCCGGTCGCTTCGCCGCATAGCACTGCGCCGCGCGCGTGTTGTTCGCGCAGCCACGGCAGGACTTGGGGGTAACGGGCGCACAGCGTATCGAAATCGTCCCAGAACGCCGGGAGGATGATCACATCGGCGTTTTCAAGGCCGCCATCGACCGGCATGATCACATCGCTGAAGCTTTTCACCGGTTTGCCATCGGGACTGACCAGGCGCGTTTCGAATGCCGGTGTCAGGCCATGGCCCAGTTGCTTGCCATAACGCAGGCTGGCCACATGGAAAAAATCCTTGGCTTGCATGAGTGTGTAAGCGAAAACCCGGTCAATGGCCAGGATGCTGACGCGCCGCAGGGGCGGGGAGACTTGCTTGGACATAATTCAACTTTTTGTTTTGTTTTTATAAGGGAAAGTGGTCACCAGACGGCTGGATCGTCTTATTTTTTGTCGGATGTGTCCAGTGTCCTGTAGCACAAGCCAGGCTTAGTCTCTGAAGGTCGTATTCCTCCAACAAGAAAGACAGGTGCCGCATGATCCCCAGAACCTTGTTCAGCCCCGAGCACGAATTGTTTCGCGACAGCGTACGAACATTCCTCGAAAAAGAGGCGGTGCCGTTCCACGGGCAATGGGAAAAGCAGGGGCATATCGATCGCCAGCTCTGGAACAAGGCGGGGGAGGCGGGGATGCTCTGCTCGCATCTGCCGGAGGAGTACGGCGGGCTGGGCGCCGATTTCCTGTACAGCACCGTGGTGATTGAAGAGGTCGGTCGCCTGGGCCTGACCGGGATCGGTTTTTCGCTGCACTCGGATATCGTCGCGCCGTACATCCTGCATTACGGCAGCGAGGCGCTGAAGCACAAATACCTGCCGAAACTGGTCTCGGGCGAAATGGTCACCGCCATTGCCATGACCGAACCGGGCGCCGGATCCGACTTGCAAGGGGTGAAAACCACGGCGGTGCTGGACGGTGACGAATACGTGATCAACGGTTCGAAAACTTTTATCACCAACGGCTTTCTCGCCGACTTGGTGATCGTGGTGGCCAAGACCGACCCGAAGGCCGGCGCCAAGGGCACCAGCCTGTTTCTGGTGGAGGCGAATACGCCCGGCTTCGAGAAGGGCAAACGCCTGGAGAAAGTCGGAATGAAGGCGCAGGACACGTCGGAATTGTTCTTTCAGGACGTGCGCGTGCCGAAGGAAAACCTGTTGGGGCAGGCGGGAGCCGGGTTTGCCTACCTGATGCAGGAATTACCACAAGAGCGCCTGACGGTGGCCATCGGCGGGTTGGCCTCGGCGGAAGCGGCGTTGCAATGGACGCTGGATTACACCCGTGATCGCAAGGCGTTCGGCAAGGCGATTGCCGACTTTCAGAACACCCGATTCAAATTGGCCGAGATGGCTACAGAGATTCAGATCGGCCGGGTCTTCGTCGACCGCTGCCTGGAACTGCATCTGCAAGGCAAACTCGACGTGCCGACGGCGGCGATGGCCAAATATTGGGGTACGGACCTGCAATGCAAGGTGCTCGACGAATGCGTGCAACTGCATGGCGGCTACGGCTTCATGTGGGAATACCCGGTGGCCCGGGCGTGGGCGGATGCACGGGTGCAGCGAATTTATGCCGGGACCAATGAAATCATGAAGGAGATCATTGCGCGTTCGCTTTAATCTGGGGGGACTATCAGACCGCTATCGCGAGCAGGCTCACTCCTACAGGGGAGCGCATTCCAAATGTAGGAGTGAGCCTGCTCGCGATCGGTTTATGGATCAATCAGGGCGCAGGATTCGGATGATCCTTGTGAATCGCCTCGATCCCGGCCAGCACTTCATCGGAAAGCTTCAGATCAAAACTGGCAATGTTGCTGTCCAGCTGTTCCAGCGTTGTCGCGCCAATGATGTTGCTGGTCACGAACGGTTGCTGCGTAACAAAAGCCAGAGCCATTTGCGCCGGATCCAGGCCGTGTTCACGGGCCAGCGCGACATAACGGCTGCATGCCGCTTCCGATTGCGCATTGAAATAGCGGCTGAAGCGGCTGTAGAGGCTCAGGCGGCCTTTTGGTGGGCGGGCTCCGCCTTCGTACTTGCCCGACAGGAAGCCGAACGCCAGTGGTGAATAGGCGAGCAGGCCGCATTGTTCACGGATGGCGATTTCCGCCAGTCCGATTTCAAAGCTGCGGTTGAGCAGGTTGTACGGGTTCTGGATCGACACCGCCCGCGGCCAGCCACGGGCTTCAGCCAGGGCGAGAAAACGCATGGTGCCCCACGGCGTCTCGTTGGACAGACCGATGTGGCGGATCTTGCCGGCCTTCACCTGTTCATCGAGGGCTTCGAGGGTGTCTTCGAGCGGGGTGAGGTTGGCTTCGACCTTGTGCTTGTAGCCCAGCTGTCCGAAAAAGTTGGTGCTGCGCTCCGGCCAGTGCAACTGGTACAGGTCGATGTAATCGGTCTGCAGGCGCTTGAGGCTGGCGTCCAGCGCTTCGGTGATGTGCTGGCGGTTGTGGCGCAGGTTCTTGTCGCGGATGTAGTCGATGGTGTTGCCGGGACCGGCGATCTTGCTGGCGAGAATCCAGTCGGCACGGTCGCCGCGGCTTTTGAAGTAATTGCCGATGTAACGCTCGGTGGTGGCGTAGGTTTCGGCTTTTGGTGGCACCGGGTACATCTCGGCGGTGTCGATGAAATTGATCCCGGCCTCTTTGGCCCGTTCGATCTGGGCGAAGGCTTCAGCTTCAGTGTTTTGCTCGCCCCAGGTCATGGTGCCGAGGCAGATTGCACTCACGTTCAGGTCGGTACGGCCTAGCTGGCGATAGTCCATCGGGTGCTCCTTGGGCAAAACAATCATAAAAGCAGGTTGAAAAATTTTTCGCAATCTGCATAATTGCCGACCTCTTTCTGCAGTGGAAGTGATGCGCCGCCGCCGAAGAATCTTGCCGTTGAACGGACGCGCCGACCCGAGCCCCCGAAAGCGTCTGTATCCGGCTGCCTTTGACTTGTCAAAGTACGCACTATTCAGTAAGATCCGCCGTCTAATTTACAGGCGGCCCCTGAGGCTATAAAGAATGAAAACTTTTACTGCTAAACCGGAAACAGTAAAGCGCGACTGGTTTGTCGTCGACGCTGCTGGTCAGACCCTGGGTCGTCTGGCCACCGAAATCGCGAGCCGTCTGCGTGGCAAGCACAAGCCTGAGTACACTCCTCACGTTGACACCGGCGACTACATCGTCGTCATCAACGCCGAGCAGATCCGTGTTACCGGCGCTAAAACCACTGACAAAATGTACTACTCCCACTCCGGTTTCCCGGGCGGCATCAAGTCGATCAACTTTGAAAAACTGATCGCCAAAGCCCCTGAGCGCGTGATCGAGACCGCGGTTAAAGGCATGCTGCCTAAAAACCCGCTGGGTCGCGACATGTACCGTAAGCTGAAAGTCTATGCGGGCGCTGCACACCCTCATACTGCTCAGCAGCCCCAAGAACTGAAGTTTTAACGGAATAGTACATTATGTCGGCGACTCAAAATTACGGCACTGGCCGTCGCAAGACCGCAACCGCACGCGTTTTCCTGCGTCCGGGTACTGGTAACATCTCCATCAACAACCGTTCGCTGGATAACTTCTTCGGCCGCGAAACTGCCCGCATGGTAGTTCGTCAGCCGCTGGAGCTGACCGAGACTGTCGAGAAATTCGACATCTACGTCACCGTGATCGGCGGTGGTGTAAGTGGTCAGGCTGGCGCAATCCGCCACGGCATCACTCGCGCTCTGATGGACTACGACGAAACCCTGCGTGGCGCTCTGCGCAAAGCTGGCTTCGTTACCCGCGACGCCCGTGAAGTTGAACGTAAGAAAGTGGGTCTGCGTAAAGCGCGTAAGCGTCCGCAGTACTCGAAGCGTTAATTCCGCTTCCACGTTCAAAAAAGAACGCCCGATTCCTAACGGAAGCGGGCGTTTTTTTATGCCTGCGATTTATCAAAGAATTGCGTTGTGACAACTTGCCACATCCGTAGACCCCCTATACTCCAAGGCTTGAGGGGGTTAGCCCCGGGTAATTAACCTTGTCAGAATTGGGGGTTTTCATTACCATTCGGGCAAAATTTTTATAAGTAACATTTGATTTATTTAGTAGACGCCTGATTTAACAGGCCAAAAAGCTGATGGGAGAGGACTGAATGAGCAATGACGGCGTGAATGCAGGCCGGCGTCGCTTCTTGGTAGCAGCCACATCCGTGGTGGGTGCTGCAGGAGCGGTGGGGGCTGCGGTCCCGTTCGTGGGGTCATGGTTTCCCAGTGCCAAGGCGAAAGCCGCCGGTGCACCGGTGAAAGTGAATGTCAGCAAAATCGAGCCAGGACAGCAGATGATTGCTGAATGGCGCGGCCAGCCGGTGTTCATTGTCCGCCGTACCGAGGAAATCCTGGGGAATCTCAAGAAGATCGAAGGCCAGCTCTCCGATCCGACTTCCAAAAACTCCACGCAACCCACCTATGTCGACCCTGAAGTGCGCTCGATCAAGCCGGAAATTCTGCTGCTGATCGGGATCTGCACGCACCTGGGTTGCTCACCGACTTTCCGTCCCGAAGTGGCACCTGCGGATCTGGGTAAAGACTGGGTAGGCGGGTATTTCTGCCCTTGCCACGGTTCCCACTACGATCTGGCTGGCCGCGTCTACAAGTCGCAACCTGCGCCTTTGAACCTGCCAGTTCCCCCGCATTCCTATGAGACCGATGACCTGATTGTCATCGGCGTCGATACGGAGAAAGCGTGATGAGCAAGTTCATGGATTGGGTTGATGCGCGCTTTCCCGCGACCAAAATGTGGGAAGACCATCTCAGCAAATATTACGCGCCAAAAAACTTCAACTTCTTCTACTTCTTTGGTTCCCTGGCGCTGCTGGTGCTGGTCAACCAGATCGTCACCGGTGTCTGGCTGACGATGAGCTACACGCCGTCGGCAGAAGAAGCCTTCGCTTCCGTCGAATACATCATGCGCGACGTCGAGTACGGTTCGATCCTGCGGCTGCTGCACTCGACCGGCGCCTCGGCGTTCTTCATCGTGGTCTATCTGCACATGTTCCGTGGCCTGCTTTACGGTTCGTACCAGAAGCCGCGCGAGTTGGTCTGGGTGTTCGGCATGCTGATTTATCTGGCGCTGATGGCCGAAGCGTTCATGGGTTACCTGCTGCCGTGGGGGCAAATGTCCTACTGGGGCGCGCAGGTGATCATCTCGCTGTTCGGCGCGATTCCGCTGATCGGCGATGACCTGACCCAGTGGATTCGTGGTGACTACCTGATCTCCGGAATCACCCTGAACCGCTTCTTTGCCTTGCACGTCGTGGCGCTGCCGATCGTGATTCTCGGACTGGTGGTGTTGCACATTCTGGCGCTGCACGAAGTCGGTTCGAACAACCCTGACGGCGTCGACATCAAGAAGCACAAGGACGAAAACGGCATCCCGCTGGACGGCATCGCCTTCCACCCGTACTACACGGTGAAAGACATTGTCGGCGTCGTGGTGTTCCTGTTCATCTTCTGCTTCATTGTGTTCTTCTTCCCGGAAATGGGTGGCTATTTCCTCGAAAAACCCAACTTTGAGCCGGCTAACCCGTTCAAGACGCCTGAGCATATCGCCCCGGTCTGGTACTTCACACCGTTCTACGCAATCCTGCGCGCGGTGCCGGACAAGCTCCTTGGCGTGATCGCCATGGGCGCGGCGATTGCCGTGCTGTTTGTGCTGCCTTGGCTGGATCGCAGTCCGGTCAAGTCGATGCGCTACAAAGGCTGGCTGAGCAAAATCTGGCTGGTGGTGTTCTGCATTTCGTTCGTGATCCTCGGCGTTCTGGGTGTGCTCGCCCCGACACCGGGCCGCACGCTGCTGTCGCAGGTCTGCACCTTCCTGTACTTCGCCTACTTCATTCTGATGCCGTTCTACACCCGGCTCGAGAAGACCAAACCGGTTCCGGAAAGGGTGACTGGCTGATGAAAAAGTTATTTTTTGCACTGATTTTTGCTGCGCTGCCTTCCCTCGCTTTTGCTGCCGGGGGCCACGGTCCGGAATTGGAAAGTGTCGACATCGACGTCTCCGACAAAGCCGCCCTGCAGGATGGTGCGCGGACCTTTGCCAACTATTGCATGGGGTGCCACAGCGCCAAGTTCCAGCGTTACGAGCGAGTCGCCGATGACCTCGGCATCCCGCACGAGTTGATGCTGGAGAAGCTGGTATTCACGGGCGCCAAGATCGGCGATCACATGAACATCGGCATGCAGCCGAACGACGCCAAGACCTGGTTCGGTGCGGCGCCGCCGGACCTGACTCTGGTGGCTCGCGTGCGTGGCACTGACTGGTTGTACGGTTACCTGAAGTCGTTCTACGAAGACCCGGCACGTCCATGGGGCGTAAACAATAAGGTCTTCCCGAACGTCGGCATGCCTAACGTGCTGGTCGGCCTGCAGGGTCGTCAGGTCATCGGTTGCAAACAGGTGCAGATCGTTGAGGACGGCAAGAAGCAATATGATCCGCTGACCGGCACGCCGCTGACCCATGAAGCGTGCGATCAGTTGACCATCGTGCCGAAATCCGGTGCTCTGAACGAAGAGCAGTTCGATGAGAAGGTCAAGAATCTGGTAACCTTCCTGGCTTACTCGGCTAACCCGGTTAAGCTGCAACATCAGCGCATCGGTACTTATGTCTTGCTGTACCTGGCGTTCTTCTTTGTGTTCGCCTACCTGCTCAAGCGTGAATACTGGAAAGACGTGCACTGATACGCTTCAAGCATTGCTGTTAATCGCGCGCGCCCAAGGGCGCCTCCGCTAAAGCAGGGTCTGCTCAGTCAGACCCCGCGGGAGGTGCCCTCTGGGCGCGCGCGTTTTTCCGGTTCCGACAATTTCAACAAGCGAGGAGGATCGCCATGGGCGTGACCAATCGGTTGGCCTGTTACTCCGACCCCGCCGACCACTATTCCCACCGAGTGCGCATCGTGCTTGCAGAGAAGGGTGTCAGCGCAGAGATCATTTATGTGGAAGCTGGTCGTCAGCCGCCTAAACTGATTGAAGTGAACCCTTACGGTAGTCTGCCCACGCTGGTCGATCGTGACCTGGCGTTGTGGGAGTCGACCGTGGTGATGGAATATCTGGATGAGCGTTACCCGCACCCGCCGCTGTTGCCGGTTTATCCGGTGGCGCGTGCCAATAGCCGTCTGCTGATTCACAGGATTCAGCGTGACTGGTGCGGGCTGGTGGATCTGATTCTGGATCCTAAAAGCAAAGAGGCCGCGCGGGTCGTGGCACGCAAGGAATTGCGCGAAAGCCTGACGGGCGTTTCGCCGCTGTTTGCCGACAAACCGTTCTTCCTCAGTGAGGAACAAAGTCTGGTGGATTGCTGCCTATTACCCATACTCTGGCGTTTGCCGATTATGGGTATTGAACTGCCGCGGCCGGCCAAGCCGCTGCTTGATTATATGGAGCGCCAGTTTGCGCGTGAGGCATTCCAGGCGAGTCTGTCTGGTGTCGAACGCGATATGCGCTAAGGCTTAAGGAGCCGCTATGAACTCCAGTCGACCTTATCTGGTCCGCGCGCTCTACGAGTGGATTGTGGATAACGATTGCACCCCGCACATGCTGGTCAATGCCGAGTACCCTGCAGTGCAGGTGCCGCAGGGTTTCGCCAGCGACGGGCAGATTGTCCTGAACATCTCGCCCAGTGCCGTGCGTCATCTGCACATGGACAACGACGTGGTGACCTTTGAAGGTCGCTTCGGTGGTGTCCCGCACAGCCTGTACGTGCCGATCAGTGCGATCCTGGGTATCTACGCCCGGGAGAATGGTCAGGGTATGGTATTTGATCTCGAGTCGCCGCTGGACGACGAGGAAGAGATCGACCCGGACGATCTGCCGCCACCCGACAGCGAGCCACCGCGGCCAAGCGGCCGGCCAAGCTTGAAGGTTGTGAAGTAATAAAAAAGGCGATCCGAATGGATCGCCTTTTTTATTACGTAGGAGCTGACGAGTGCACAGCTCCTGCGTAATCAGGTCAGTCGATGTACTCGAACAGCTTCACGATCTTCTGCACGCCGGAAACACCCTGAACCAGATTGGTCGCCTGGGCGGCTTCCTGTTTGGTCAGCAGGCCCAGCAGGTAGACGATGCCGTTTTCGGTAATGACTTTGATGCGCGAGCCAGGAATGCTGGCGTCGGTGAGCATTTGCGTCTTGATCTTGGTGGTCAGCCACGCGTCGTTCTGGCGGGCCAGCAAGGAGGATGGTTGCAGCACTTGCAGCTCGTTGTGCACCTTCTTCACGCGCTGGACGTTGGCGGCAGCCTGTTCCGCCTTGGCCTTGAGGTCTTCGCGCGGGGTCTGGCCGGCCAGCAGCACGACGCCGTTGAAGCTGGTGACGACAATGTGCGAATCGTTATCCAGGGCCGGATCGGCCTTCGCCACGTTTACACCGACTTTGGTTTCGATCAACGAATCGTCGATCTTGCTGCCGAAGGTGCGCGTGCCGCGGTCGTCTTCGATCGGCGCTTCACGGCTGGCGTTCACCACCGAGGTGCAGCCGCTGATGCCGAGGCACAGGGTCAAGGCCAGAAGGCCAAGGCGATTAGGGGTCATTCTTCACTCCCGAACAGTTGGCTGTCGATCAGATCGCAGAGGCAATGGATCGCCAGCAAGTGGACTTCTTGAATGCGTGCAGTGACATTGGCCGGTACGCGAATCTCGACGTCCTCGGGCAACAGCAGCGACGCCATGCCGCCGCCATCGCGTCCGGTCAAAGCTACGACAATCATTTCGCGATCATGTGCGGCCTGGATCGCTTGAATAATGTTCGCCGAGTTGCCGCTGGTCGAAATCGCCAGCAGGACATCGCCCGGCTGACCCAGTGCGCGAATCTGTTTGGAGAACACTTCGTTGTAGCTGTAGTCGTTGGCGATCGAGGTGATCGTCGAGGTGTCGGTGGTCAGGGCAATCGCCGGCAGGCTCGGGCGCTCGCGTTCGAAGCGGTTCAGCAGCTCCGAAGAAAAGTGCTGGGCGTCGCCGGCGGAGCCACCGTTGCCGCACGAAAGCATTTTGCCTTCGTTGAGCAGGGCGTTGACCATGATCTGGCTGGCTTGCTCGATGTGCGGTGCAAGTACGTCCATCGCCTGTTGCTTGGTGTCGATACTGGCCTGGAAAAGCTGGCGAATTCGGGATTGCATGTCCATCTGTGTGACCTTAAGTAGCGCGGCTGTCCGGCACATGAATGTGCAGCCCGCAAAGCAAAGAGCAAAATTTATCGGTGGGATTGTCCGGGACGCAGCGCAGACGATCAACTGTCGAAAGCATTCTGCAGCCAGTTCAACTGATCCGGATGGCTGTCGATGGCCACCACGTCGAAGCGGCAGGGGGCGTTGGCCCAACGCGATTCGCGCTGAAGAAAATACTGCGCAGCGAGAATCAGCTTCTGCTGCTTGCGCCCATCGATGCTAGCGAGCGCGCCACCCCATTGGGTGTCTTTTCTGTAACGAACTTCAACGAATACTACTGTATCGCCATCAAGCATGACCAGATCAAGCTCGCCGCGTTTGCATAACCAGTTCTGCGCCAGCAGGCGCAGACCGTGTTGTTGCAGATGCTCGAGCGCCTGGCGCTCGGCATCCTTGCCGCTTTGCGAGCGTGACCTGTCGGGCATCAGCGCGGGGTGTCCGGCAGGCGTTGAACCTGACCGCTGACGAACTGCGCCCAAGGCAACTGACGCACAACACGCTGGGTCTGGGTCATGCCGAGGCTGCCCGACTGACCTTCGATGCGGCTGTCCGGCAGGGCTTTGAGCTGGCCCAGGCGCGGTGCCAGGCGATACGCATCGGCGCCCATCGCATACAGGCGGCCGAGACTGCCGGCAGCCTGTGGCCATTGCGCGACGACTTGCTGGCGCAGCGGATCGCTGGTTTCCAGCAGCCATGGGGTTTCGCAGAAGCGAATGCCGGTCATGTCGTTGTACTGGTTGACGTCGCCACTGGCGCTATAGACATGGGAGGTGGCGTAAACCGGAACATCGCCAGCGTACTGGAAGTTCAGGGTCGGCTTGATCTGCTGGGCCTGTTGCGGCGTCGCGGCCAGGAAGATGAACTCGATGTCCTGGCGACGCGAAGGCTGCGCGGCAACGTTGGTGCCAGCGGCATTCTGCAGGCTCTTGGCGCGGGCTTCGCTCTGACGCAGCTGGAACATGTCGGCGATCTGTTGAGCCAGTTGCACTGGCTGATCGACACGTTCGGTGGCAACGATACTGCCGCCATTGGCTTGCCAGTCCTGGCTGAACGCACGCAATACGCGGTCGCCCCATTCGCCTTTCGGCACCATGATCGCGGCGCGGTGCAGGCCGTCGGCGCGGGCGCGACGCGAAACTTCGCGGGCTTCGTCCTCTGCGGCCAGGCCGAACTGGAACAGTTGCGCAGGGCCCTGATCGCCTTCGCTGTAGTTCAGCGCAAGGGTGGTGATCGGCAGTTGCGGACGGGTGCTCAGTTGTTTGACCAGAGGTTTTTCCAGCGGACCGACCACCAGTTGCACACCGTCAGCTTGGGCCTTGCGGTAGAACTCATCCATCGAAGTCAGCTTCGAGCTGTCATAGAACTCGATGGCAGGCGGCTTCTGTCCGGCCTGTTGCGCCTGATAGTGCGCGGCCATGAAACCTTCGCGCAGCGCTTTGCCGACAGCGGCCAGTTGGCCGTCCTGTGGCAGCAGCAGGGCGATTTTGCTCAGCGGCTGGCTGGCCAGTTCCTTGAGTTTGGTCAGCGGCAGCGGCAGAGTGATTGCGGCCGGGTGCTTTGGATTCTGTGCACGCCAGGTGTCGATTGCGGCTTGCTGCTGTTCCAGCGTGCCGGCAGTTTTCACCGCTTGCGCCAGTGCCATCCAGCCACCGAGGTCATCGGTCGCGTTCGGTTGCAGTTGATCGGTCGGCAGTGAGGCGATCAGGGTCCAGATCGCTTCGTGGTTCTTGCCTGCGGCTTCGCCTTCGAGCATTGGCGCGATGAACACTCGCTCGCGCGCGGCGGCCAGGGTCTGGCCGTCGGCTTCCAGGGCGCGGGCACGAACGGTGCCGGTGCGCACTTGCTGCTCTTCAGGCATCTCGCCCAATTGTTGCAGGCTTGGATGGCTCAGGGCGGTCAGCGCGGCTTTCGGCTGGTTGCGGGTCATCGCCAGTTCGGCGGACAGTGTGTTGGCGAAAATCTGCTGGCCGGGCTTGAGTTGCTCCATCGGCACTTGTTGCAGGATTTGCGCGGACTGTCCGGCGTTGCCTTGGCGATAAGCCAGGTCTGCCGCGCTCAGGCGCAACAGGGCGGCTTTTTCCGGGGTTTTCGCCTGGCCAGCCTGTTCGAGCAACTGCTCGATGCTGGCGTCCGGGGTCCGTGGAAGTTCGCCAAGGCTGGAGGAAGGGGAGCTGGCACACGCCGCCAACAAGGCAGCGAGGCAGAGGGCAGTGAGCAGCCGCAGGCAAGCGATCATGTAAGTGTTCCTGATACTCGATCAAATTAGCGTGGAATTGTACCCAAGCACTGGCCGGGGCGCGATGTTACTGGCGTGAATCGATCAATTTAGCTGGCGCAAAGGGTGTCGCGCCGCACAACCGCATGAAAAACCCGGGGCGGGTGAAGCGCATCGCAAGCTGCGTGACGCGCTACAATGGCCGCTTTTACGATCACGAGGTGTGCGCTTTGACTGCTCCAGGTTCCCTGAATTCCGCTGCTGGCTCGCTTTATGTGGTGGCGACGCCCATCGGCAACCTGGACGACATCAGCGCCCGGGCCCTGAAAATCCTTCGTGAGGTGGCGCTGATTGCGGCCGAGGACACGCGTCACTCGGCGCGGCTGATGCAGCATTTCGGGATTTCCACGCCGCTGGCGGCTTGCCACGAACATAACGAACGAGATGAAGGTAGCCGTTTTATTACCCGTTTGCTGGCGGGCGACAACGTCGCGCTGATTTCCGATGCCGGTACGCCGCTGATTTCCGATCCGGGTTATCACCTGGTGCGTCAGGCCCGTGCTGCCGGAATCAATGTGGTGCCGGTACCGGGTGCTTGTGCCCTGATCGCTGCACTGTCGGCGGCGGGGCTGCCGTCGGACCGTTTCATCTTCGAAGGTTTTCTGCCGGCCAAGTCGGTCGGGCGCAAGGCTCGACTCGAGGCGGTTAAAGAAGAGCCACGCACGCTGATTTTTTATGAGGCCCCGCACCGCATTCTCGAGTGTTTGCAGGACATGGAAGCAGTGTTCGGTGGCGAGCGCCACGCGTTGCTGGCTCGTGAGATCACTAAAACCTTCGAAACGCTTAAAGGCCTGCCGCTGTCGCAGTTGCGTGAATTTGTCGAATCCGACAGCAATCAGCAGCGCGGCGAATGCGTGGTGCTGGTGGCTGGCTGGACCGCCCCGGAGTCTGAAGATGCGGTCAGCAGCGAGGCGATGCGCATCCTCGATCTGTTGCTTGAAGAAATGCCACTCAAGCGCGCCGCCGCGTTGGCCGCGCAGATCACCGGTGAGCGCAAAAACGTGCTGTACCAGGTGGCGCTGGATAAACAGAAGGGCGAGTAACCCGTCGCGCAGACAGGTTTTGCGGCTATTAGCGCTTGTTCTTCAGGCGCGCTGCCGTTAACCTTCGCGGCGGAGAGTCGATCGGACAGTCGCTGCCCTCTATGAAAATTAGGGGGGGGAGGAAAGTCCGGGCTCCATAGGGCGAAGTGCCAGGTAATGCCTGGGAGGCGTGAGCCTACGGAAAGTGCCACAGAAAATAACCGCCTAAGCGCGCAAGCGCCGGTAAGGGTGAAAAGGTGCGGTAAGAGCGCACCGCACGACTGGCAACAGTTCGTGGCTAGGTAAACCCCACTTGGAGCAAGACCAAATAGGGTCCCAAGGCGTGGCCCGCGCTGGGACCGGGTAGGTTGCTAAAGATGTCCAGTGATGGCCATCGTAGACGAATGACTGTTCAAGACAGAACCCGGCTTACAGATCGACTCTCCACCTTTTTCTTTCCCTGCATGAAGCAAAGACCACAGGGCTGTGTAATATCGGCAGGCCTGCTCTGAAGTTCGGCAGCGGCAAACGCAGTAATAGCCATTTCCCACCTGCTTCAATCAACAGCAGAAGCGCTTTTGTAATATCGAAAAAATCTTACTCTTAACAAATTACTTTAACTTTCGAGCGCAGCTTTCAGTGCAGCCTCAAGTTATGGGTCAAAAGTCTCCGCCAGTTTCCCGTTGCACCTCCTTTTAAGCTCCTAAATCTCCGTTCTGTAAGGGTTTTCCTTTAATCCGCGCCTTGACGGTGTGGTGGGCGCATTCCTATAGTGTGCGCAAGTGGCGGAAAGTGGCATGAAGTGGGTTTTTTGAGCTCAAAACGATAAAAATTGGAGAAACGCAGACGTGTTTCGCGGAGCTAACGCTATCAGTCTCGATGCAAAGGGCCGTCTCGCCATGCCGAGCCGGTACCGTGACGAGCTCGATTCGCGCAGTTCCGGCCAATTGATCGTGACCATTGATGCCGTTGATCCGTGTCTGTGTGTCTATCCGCTCGACGAGTGGGAAATTATTGAAACCAAGTTGCGCGCGCTCCCTTCGCTACGCGAAGAGAACCGTCGCCTGCAACGTTTGCTGATTGGTAATGCCGTCGACCTTGAACTCGATGGCAGCGGTCGTTTCCTGGTTCCGCCGCGTCTGCGCGACTACGCCAAGCTGGATAAGCGCGCGATGCTGGTGGGCCAACTGAACAAGTTCCAATTGTGGGACGAGGATGCATGGAACGCGGTGTCTGCCGCTGACCTTGCTGCTATTCAACAACCGGGCGCGATGCCTGATGAACTGCGTGATTTGATCCTGTGACTATTGATAGCGGCTTTAACCACATCACCGTACTGCTTGACGAAGCCGTCGAGGCTCTCGCCGTACGTCCTGATGGCTGCTATCTGGACGGCACGTTCGGGCGCGGCGGGCACAGCCGGTTGATCCTCAGCCAGCTCGGGCCGGACGGTCGACTCATCGGATTCGACAAGGATCCACAAGCGATTGCCACCGGGCAAGCGCTAGCGGCCGAAGACGGCCGCTTTGTCGTTGTGCAGCGCAGCTTTGCCGAACTGGGTTCGGTGGTTGCCGAGCAAGGCCTGACCGGCAAGGTCAGCGGCATTCTGCTCGACCTGGGCGTGTCGTCGCCGCAGCTCGACGATGCCGAGCGCGGTTTCAGTTTCCTCAACGACGGTCCGCTGGACATGCGCATGGATCCGTCCCGTGGCATCAGCGCTGCCGAATTCGTCAACACCGCGCCGGCTGAAGAAATCGCCCGGGTGTTCAAGGAATACGGCGAAGAGCGTTTCTCCGGGCGTATGGCCCGTGCCGTCGCCGAGCGTCGTGACATCAAGCCGTTCGAGCGCACTGCCGATCTGGCCGAAGTGTTGAAAGTCGCCAACCCGGCGTGGGAAAAGGGCAAGAACCCGGCCACCCGTGCGTTCCAGGGTTTGCGCATTCACGTCAACAACGAACTGGGCGATCTGGAGGCTGGCCTCGAAGCCGCGCTCGAAGCTCTGGAAGTGGGCGGTCGTCTGGTGGTGATCAGCTTCCACTCGCTGGAAGACCGCATCGTCAAACTGTTCATGCGCAAGCTGGTGAAAGGCGAAGCCGACAACCTGCCGCGCAACCTGCCGGTTCGCCACGTCGCGTTCGAACCGAAAATCAAAATCCATGGCAAAGCGCAGACGGCCTCCGACGCCGAACTCAAGGCCAACCCACGTTCCCGTAGCGCCGTCATGCGCGTCGCGGAGAAGTTGCGGTGAGCAAGCTTTTCGCCAAGCCTCTGCCCGGCGGCAGCTTTCTGATGCTGCTGCTGTTTGTCGGCGTGCTCGTATCGGCGATCGCCGTGTCTTACAGCGCGCACTGGAACCGGCAGTTGCTCAACAACCTTTATAACGAACTCAGCGTGCGCGACAAGGCGCAGGCCGAGTGGGGCCGGCTGATTCTCGAGCAAAGCACCTGGACCGCGCACAGTCGCATCGAAGTGCTCGCTACCGAACAATTGAAGATGCACATCCCTGGCGCGGCTGACGTGAAAATGGTGGCGCCATGATGAAACTCGAAGGCGCACTGTTCCCTTGGCGCTTCCGCCTGATGGTCGCACTGCTTGGCTTGATGGTCGCGGCGATCTGCTGGCGCATCATCGACCTGCAAGTGATTGACCGTGACTTCCTCAAAGGTCAGGGCGATGCGCGCAGTCTGCGGCACATCCCGATTCCGGCGCACCGTGGCCTGATCACCGACCGTAACGGCGAACCGCTCGCCGTGAGTACTCCGGTGACCACGCTGTGGGCCAACGCCAAGGAAATGCAATCGGCCAAAGAGAAGTGGCCGGCACTCGCTGCTGCGCTGGGCCAGGACCCGAAGGCCCTGAGCGAACGCCTCGAAGCCCAGGCCAACAAAGAATTCATTTACCTGGTGCGCGGGCTGACCCCCGAGCAGGGCCAGTCCGTGCTCGACCTGAAAGTGCCGGGCGTCTATGGCATCGAAGAATTCCGCCGGTTCTATCCGGCCGGTGAAGTCACCGCGCACATGGTCGGTTTTACCGACATCGACGATCACGGTCGTGAAGGCGTCGAACTGGCCTATGACGAATGGCTGGCCGGGGTGCCGGGCAAACGACAAGTCATCAAGGATCGCCGTGGCCGGCTGATCAAGGATGTTCAGGTCACCAAAAACGCCAAGGCCGGCAAGCCCTTGGCGTTGTCGATTGACCTGCGCCTGCAATACCTGGCCAACCGCGAGCTGCGCAACGCGATCATCGAGAACGGCGCCAAAGCCGGTAGCCTGGTGATCATGGACGTGAAGACCGGCGAGATCCTCGCCATGGTCAACCAGCCGACCTACAACCCGAACAACCGTCGCAACCTGCAACCGGCGATGATGCGCAACCGCGCGATGATCGACGTGTTCGAACCGGGTTCGACCATGAAAGCCATCTCCATGAGCGCCGCGATCGAAACTGGCCGCTGGAAGCCGACCGACACCGTCGAGGTGTATCCGGGCTCGCTGCAGATCGGCAAATACACCATTAAGGACGTGTCGAAATCCGAAGGCCCGGTGCTCGACCTGACCGGCATCCTGATCAATTCCAGTAACGTCGGCATGAGTAAGGTCGCCTTTGATATCGGCGGCGAAACCATTTTCCGTCTGGCGCAGAAAGTCGGCCTCGGCCAGGACACCGGTCTGGGCTTCCCGGGCGAGCGCGTTGGCAACCTGCCGAACTACCGCGAGTGGCGCAAGGCTGAAACCGCGACGCTGTCGTACGGCTACGGTATTTCCGTGACCGCGATCCAGCTGGTGCATGCGTTCTCGGCGCTGGCCAACAACGGTCGCCTCGCGCCGCTGACCCTGATCAAAACCGACAAGATGCCGCAGACCACGCAAGTGCTGCCCGAAGCCGTGGCGAAAACCATGCAAGGCATGCTGCAGCAAGTGATCGAAGCCCCGCGCGGCGTGTTCCGTGCGCAGGTGCCGGCGTATCACGTCGGCGGCAAGTCGGGTACGGCGCGCAAGACCTCGGTCGGCACCAAGGGCTATGCCGAGAATTCCTACCGCTCGCTGTTCGCCGGTTTCGGCCCGATGAGCGATCCGCGTTACGCCATTGTTGTCGTGATCGATGAACCGACCAAGGCCGGTTACTTCGGTGGTCTGGTCTCGGCGCCGGTGTTCAGCCGTGTGATGTCCGGCACCCTGCGCCTGATGAACGTGACCCCGGACAACCTGCCAACCACGCAGCAGGCCAATGCCACCCCGGTCGTTCCGCTGAAAGCCAATGGAGGGCGCGGCTGATGTCATTAAGTCTGAACAAAATATTCCCCCACGCCGGCCACGATCTGTTGATCCGTGAACTGGCGCTGGACAGCCGCAACGTGCGCGCCGGCGACCTGTTTCTCGCCGTGCCCGGCGGCAAGTTCGATGGCCGCGCGCACATCGCCGATGCCTTGCAACGCGGTGCTGCGGCAGTGGCTTATGAAGTGGAAGGCGCCACCGTGCTGCCGATTACCGACGTGCCACTGATTCCGGTCAAAGGCCTGGCGGCGCAGCTGTCCGACATCGCCGGGCGCTTTTACGGTGAGCCGAGCCATCACCTGAACCTGATCGGCGTCACCGGCACCAACGGCAAGACCAGCGTGACCCAACTGGTCGCACAGGCGCTGGATCTGCTCGGCCAGCATTGCGGCATCGTCGGCACGCTCGGTTCCGGCTTCTATGGCGCGCTCGAAAGCGGCTTGCACACCACGCCGAATCCGATCGCCGTGCAAGCGACCCTGGGCGACCTGAAAAAGGCCGGTGCCAAAGCCGTCGCTATGGAAGTGTCCTCCCACGGTCTGGATCAGGGCCGGGTGACGGCGCTGGCCTTCGACGTGGCGGTGATGACCAACCTGTCCCGCGATCATCTCGATTATCACGGCACCATGCAGGCTTACGCCGAGGCCAAGGCCAAGCTGTTTGCCTGGAATGACCTGAAGTGCCGCGTGGTCAACCTCGACGACGACTTCGGCCGGCAATTGGCGGCGGAAAAACGCGAGTCGCGGCTGATCACCTACAGCCTGCTCGACAGCAGTGCGTACCTGTATTGCCGCGAAGCTCAGTTCGACGACCACGGCGTGCGCGCCACGCTGGTCACGCCGCAGGGCGAGCATCACCTGCGCAGCACATTGCTCGGGCGTTTCAACCTGAGCAATGTGCTGGCCGCGGTCGGTGCCTTGCTCGGCCTGGATTACGCCCTCGACGAAATTCTCAAGGTGCTGCCGAAGCTCGAAGGCCCGGCCGGACGCATGCAGCGTCTGGGCGGCGGCACGCAGCCGCTGGTAGTGGTCGATTACGCCCACACGCCGGATGCGCTGGAAAAAGTCCTGACCGCACTGCGCCCGCACGTCAAAGGCCAATTGCTGTGCCTGTTCGGCTGCGGCGGCGATCGCGATCGCGGCAAGCGTCCGTTGATGGCCGAAGTGGTCGAGCGTCTGGCCGATCAAGTGTTGGTCACCGATGACAATCCGCGCACTGAAGACCCTTCAGTGATTTTCGACGACATCCGCGCCGGTTTCAGCGCTGTGGATAAAGTCACCTTCGTTGCCGGTCGTGGCCAGGCCATTGCGCAATTGATTGCCGGCGCGACCGCTGACGACGTCATTGTCCTCGCCGGCAAAGGCCACGAGGACTATCAGGAAATCAACGGCGTGCGCCATGCGTTTTCCGATCTGGTCGAGGCCGATCACGCCCTGACCGCGTGGGAGGTGGCCCATGCTTAAGGCCCTGACGCTCAGCGAACTGATCAATGCACTCGACGCCCGCCTGATCGGCGACGATGCCAGTTTCAATGGCGTGAGCATCGACAGCCGCGCCATTCAGCCCGGCCAGTTGTTCATTGCCCTGACCGGCCCGCGTTTCGACGGTCATGATTATTTGAACGACGTCGCCGGCAAAGGCGCCGTGGCTGCACTGGTCGAGCGCGAAGTCGCCGACAGCGCGCTGCCGCAATTGCTGGTCAAGGACACCCGTCAGGCGCTGGGCCAACTCGGCGCGCTGAACCGTGCCGCGTTTACTCAGCCAGTGGCGGCGGTGACCGGTTCCAGCGGCAAGACCACGGTCAAGGAAATGCTTGCGAGCATCCTGCGCACGCGCGGTCCGGTGCTGGCGACCCGTGGCAACCTGAACAACGACCTCGGCGTACCGCTGACCCTGATCGAACTGGCCCCGGAGCACACCTCGGCCGTGATCGAACTGGGCGCCTCGCGTCTGGGCGAAATTGCCTATACCGTCGGGCTGACCAAGCCGCACGTCGCGATCCTGAACAATGCCGGCACCGCCCACATCGGTGAGTTTGGCGGTCCGGAAAAAATCGTCGAAGCCAAAGGCGAAATCATCGAAGGACTGGCGGCCGATGGCATCGCCGTGCTCAACCTCGATGACAAAGCCTTCGCTATCTGGAAGGCCCGTGCAGCCGGTCGCCAGGTGCTGACCTTTGCTCTGAGCAACACCGAGGCGAATTTCCATGCCAGCGATCTGGCCACCGACGCCCGTGGTTGCCCGGCGTTCAATCTGCACACCCCTGAAGGCAGCGAGCGTGTGCAGCTGAACCTGCTCGGCACCCATAACGTCGCCAACGCCATGGCCGCCGCCGCTGCTGCTCATGCCCTGGGCGTATCGCTGTTCGGCATCGCCACCGGGCTGGGTGCTGTACAACCGGTCAAGGGCCGCACCGTCGCGCAGCTGGCGAAAAACGGCATGCGCGTGATCGATGACACTTACAACGCAAACCCCACCTCGATGTGCGCGGCCGTTGATATACTCGCCGGCTTTTCCGGCCGCACCGTCCTGGTGCTCGGGGATATCGGCGAGTTGGGCGACTGGGCGGAGCAGGGGCACCGCGACGTGGGCGAATACGCCCGAGGCAAGGTTTCCGCGCTTTATGCCGTCGGACCCAACATGGTTCACGCCGTAAACGCATTCGGTGAACAGGCGCATCACTTCGGCAGCCAAGCCGAACTGATCCAGGCCCTCGACGCCGAGCAGGACACAAACACCACCATTTTGATCAAGGGTTCGCGCAGTGCAGCGATGGAAAACATCGTTGCGGCTCTGTGCGGGTCCAGTCTGGAGAAACATTAATGCTGCTGCTGCTAGCGGAGTATCTGCAACAGTTCCACAAAGGCTTCGCGGTCTTTCAGTACCTGACCCTGCGCGGGATCCTCGGTGTGCTGACCGCGCTGGTCTTGTCGCTGTGCTATGGCCCGTGGATGATCCGCACGTTGCAGAACCGTCAGATCGGCCAGTCCGTTCGCAATGACGGCCCGCAATCGCACCTGTCCAAATCCGGCACGCCGACCATGGGTGGCGCGCTGATTCTGTCGTCGATTGGTGTCAGCACGCTGCTCTGGGCAGACCTGAGCAACCGTTACGTCTGGGTGGTGCTGTTGGTGACCCTGCTGTTCGGCGCCATCGGCTGGGTCGACGATTACCGCAAAGTCATCGAGAAGAACTCCCGCGGCCTGCCGAGCCGCTGGAAGTATTTCTGGCAGTCGGTGTTCGGCCTCGGCGCGGCAATCTTCCTTTATATGACTGCTTCCACGCCGGTGGAAACCACGCTGATTCTGCCGATGCTCAAGGACTACAGCATCCCGCTGGGCGCCGGTTTTATCGTGCTGACCTATTTTGTGATCGTCGGCTCGAGCAACGCGGTCAACCTGACTGACGGTCTCGACGGTCTGGCAATCATGCCGACGGTGATGGTCGGCGGTGGCCTGGGCATTTTCTGCTACCTGTCGGGTAACGTGAAATTCGCCGAATACCTGTTGATTCCTTACGTGCCGGGCGCGGGCGAGCTGATCGTGTTCTGCGGCGCGCTGATCGGTGCCGGCCTCGGCTTTCTCTGGTTCAACACCTATCCGGCGCAAGTGTTCATGGGCGACGTCGGTGCCCTGGCCCTCGGCGCGGCATTGGGCACCATCGCGGTGATCGTCCGTCAGGAAATCGTCCTGTTCATCATGGGCGGCGTGTTCGTGATGGAAACCCTGTCCGTGGTCATTCAGGTTGCCTCATTCAAGCTGACCGGTCGCCGCGTGTTCCGCATGGCGCCGATTCACCACCACTTTGAACTCAAGGGCTGGCCCGAGCCGCGTGTGATTGTCCGTTTCTGGATCATCACCGTGATTCTCGTCCTGGTCGGCCTTGCCACCCTGAAGCTGAGGTAGAACGAGTGTCTCTGATCGCTTCTGACCACTTCCGCATCGTTGTCGGCCTCGGCAAGAGCGGCATGTCCCTGGTTCGCTTCCTGGCGAACCGGGGCACGTCGTTTGCCGTGGCGGACACGCGGGAAAATCCACCGGAACTGGCCACGCTCAAGCGTGACTATCCGCACGTGGAAGTGCGTTGTGGCGAGCTGGACGTCGAATTCCTCTGCCGTGCCGACGAGCTCTACGTGAGCCCCGGCCTGGCGCTGGCGACCCCGGCCCTGCAAGCCGCTGCGGCCCGTGGCGTGAAACTGTCCGGCGACATCGAGCTGTTCGCGCGTAACGCGCGGGCGCCGATCGTGGCCATCAGCGGTTCCAACGCGAAAAGCACCGTGACCACCCTGGTCGGTGAGATGGCGGCTGCGGCCGGCAAGCGCGTCGCCGTCGGCGGCAACCTCGGCACTCCGGCGCTGGACCTGCTCAGCGATGACGTCGAGCTGTACGTGATGGAGCTGTCGAGTTTTCAACTGGAGACCACCGACCAGCTCAACGCCGAAGTCGCCACCGTGCTGAACATCAGCGAAGACCACATGGATCGCTACAGCGGTCTGCCGGCGTACCACCTGGCCAAGCACCGGATCTTCCGCGGCGCGAAGCAGTTCGTGGTCAACCGTCAGGATGCGTTGACCCGGCCGTTGATGGGCGAGGGCCAGCCATGCTGGACCTTCGGCCTGACCAAACCGGATTTCAAAGCCTTCGGTATCCGCGAAGAAGACGGCGAGAAATACCTGGCCTTTGAATTCCAGAACCTGATGCCGGTGCGCGAGCTGAAGATTCGCGGCGCGCACAACCAGGCCAACGCCCTCGCGGCGCTGGCGCTGGGTCATGCTGTCGGCCTGCCGTTCGATGCCATGCTCTCGGCGCTGCGCACCTTTGCCGGTCTCGAACATCGCTGCCAGTGGGTGCGCGATCTTGACGGCGTGGCGTATTACAACGATTCCAAAGCCACCAACGTTGGCGCCGCACTGGCAGCCATCGAAGGCCTTGGCGCGGACATCGACGGCAAGGTCATTCTGATCGCCGGCGGAGACGGCAAGGGCGCCGAGTTCAAGGATCTGCGCGATCCGGTGGCGGCCAACTGCCGCGCCGTGGTGCTGATGGGCCGTGACAGCGACAAGATCGGTGAGGCCATCGGTGATGCCGTGCCACTGATTCGCGCGTCCTCGCTGGTCGACGCCGTCGCGCAATGCCGCGCCGCCGCCCAACCGGGTGACGTGGTGTTGCTGTCGCCGGCCTGCGCCAGTTTCGACATGTTCAAGAATTACGAAGACCGTGGTCACCAGTTCGTCCGCGCTGTGGAGGAATTGGCATGAACCTGAGAAATATCATCAAGCCGTACCCGTCGCCGCTGATCACCGGGCGTGGCATCGACCTCGACTTCCCGATGCTGGCCGGTTGTCTGGCCCTGCTCGGTCTCGGCCTGATCATGATCGCCTCGGCGTCGACCGAAGTGGCGGCGGCGCAGTCGGGCAGCCCGCTGTATTACATGATTCGCCACCTTATCTATGTGGTGCTGGGGCTGGGCGCGTGCATCGTCACCATGATGATCCCGATCGCCACCTGGCAACGCCTCGGCTGGTTGATGCTGCTCGGCGCCTTCGGTCTGCTGGTGATGGTGATCATCCCGGGCATCGGCCGCGAAGTGAACGGTTCGATGCGCTGGATCGGCTTCAGCTTCTTCAACGTGCAGCCCTCGGAAATCGCCAAGGTGTTTGTGGTGATCTACCTCGCCGGCTATCTGGTGCGCCGCCAGAAAGAAGTGCGCGAGAGCTGGATGGGCTTCTTCAAGCCGTTCATCGTGCTGCTGCCGATGGCCGGTCTGTTGCTCATGGAGCCGGACTTCGGTGCCACCGTGGTGATGATGGGCGCGGCGGCGGCGATGCTGTTTCTTGGCGGGGTCGGCCTGTTCCGGTTCTCGCTGATGGTGGTGCTGGCGGTCGGGGCCGTGGTCTTGTTGATTCAGATGCAGCCGTATCGAATGGCGCGTCTGACCAACTTTGCCGACCCGTGGGCCGACCAGTTCGGCGCCGGCTATCAGCTGTCCCAGGCTTTGATCGCGTTCGGTCGCGGCGAGTGGCTGGGCGTTGGCCTGGGCAACAGCGTGCAGAAACAGTTCTACCTGCCGGAAGCACACACCGACTTCGTGTTCTCGGTATTGGCCGAGGAGCTCGGCGCCGTGGGTTCGCTGTGCACCGTGGCGCTGTTCGTGTTCGTGTGTATTCGCGGCATGTACATCGGCCTGTGGGCGGAGAAGGCCAAGCAGTTCTTTGCCGCTTACGTGGCTTACGGTCTGTCGTTCCTGTGGATTGGTCAGTTCCTGATCAACATTGGCGTGAACGTCGGCCTGCTGCCAACCAAAGGCCTGACCTTGCCGTTCCTCAGTTACGGCGGCAGCTCCTTGGTGATCTGCTGCGCCTGTCTGGGCTTGTTGCTGCGCATCGAGTGGGAGAGTCGAACCCACCTGGGCAGCGAAGAAATGGAATTCCATGAAAGCGACTTCGCCGAGGAGCCGACTCATGGGCGCTAACGTATTGATCATGGCCGGCGGTACCGGCGGCCACGTGTTCCCGGCGCTGGCCTGTGCCCGCGAGTTTCAGGCGCGCGGCTATACCGTGCACTGGCTCGGCACGCCACGCGGGATCGAGAACGAACTGGTCCCAGCCGCTGGTCTTGAGCTGCACCGCATCAACGCCAGCGGTCTGCGCGGCAAGGGCAAGCTGTCGCTGCTCAAGGCGCCATTGATGCTGCTCAAATCGGTGTGGCAGGCGCGGGCGATCATGCGCCGCTTGAAGCCGGTATGCGTGGTGGGCTTTGGTGGTTATGTGACCGGCCCCGGCGGTCTGGCCGCGAAACTGGCCGGTGTGCCGGTGATCGTTCACGAGCAGAACGCCGTGGCCGGCACCGCCAATCGGTTGCTGGTGCCGTTCGCCGCCCGAGTGTGTGAAGCGTTCCCCGACACCTTTACTCTGTCGGACAGCCGCCGTACCACCGGTAATCCGGTGCGCAGCGAGCTGTTCCTCGATACACCGCGACCGGCGCTGGCCGGGCGCAAAGCGCGTTTGCTGATCCTGGGCGGAAGCCTGGGCGCAGAGCCGTTGAACAAGTTGCTGCCTGAAGCCCTGGCCCAAGTCGCTGCCGACCTGCGCCCGGAAGTGTTTCATCAGGCCGGCAAAAATCACGATGAAGTGACTGCCGAGCGTTACCGCGCCGCGGGCGTGGACGCGCAAGTGCAGCCATTCATCAAAGACATGGCCCAGGCCTATGGCTGGGCTGACCTGGTGGTGTGCCGCGCTGGCGCGCTGACCATCAGTGAGCTGGCGGCCGCCGGTCTGCCCTCGATGCTGGTGCCTTTGCCCCACGCGATCGACGATCACCAGACCCGCAACGCCGATTATTTGGCCCGCGAAGGCGCTGCCTTCCTGATGCCACAAAGAACGACTGGTGCCGCGGACCTTGCCGCGCGCCTGACAGAGGTCTTGATGCAACCGCAACGACTCGAAGCAATGGCCCAAGCGGCCCGCCGACTGGCCAAACCCGATGCCACCCGTAGCGTGGTCGATACCTGTCTGGAGGTGGCCCATGGTTGAGAATCAGAAAGCCATGCCACAACCGGAAATGCGCCGCATCCGTCGCATCCACTTCGTCGGCATCGGCGGCGTGGGCATGTGCGGTATCGCCGAAGTGTTGTTGAACCTGGGCTATCAAGTCTCCGGTTCCGACCTCAAAGCGTCGCCGGTCACCGAGCGCCTGGAATCCTTCGGTGCGCAGATTTTCATCGGCCACCGGGCCGAGAACGCCGCTGCCGCTGATGTACTGGTGGTGTCGAGCGCTGTAAACACCTCCAACCCGGAAGTGGCGACTGCGCTCGAGCGCCGTATTCCGGTGGTGCCGCGTGCCGAAATGCTCGCCGAGCTGATGCGCTACCGCCACGGCATTGCCGTCGCCGGTACCCACGGCAAAACCACCACCACCAGCCTGATCGCTTCGGTGTTCGCTGCCGGTGGCCTCGACCCGACGTTCGTTATCGGTGGTCGTCTGAATGCCGCGGGCACCAATGCCCAGCTTGGCACCAGCCGCTACCTGATCGCCGAAGCCGACGAAAGCGATGCGAGCTTCCTGCACCTGCAACCGCTGGTGGCCGTGGTCACCAACATCGACGCCGACCACATGGCGACCTACGACGGCGACTTCAACAAACTGAAGAAAACCTTCGTCGAGTTCCTGCACAACCTGCCGTTCTACGGTTTGGCGGTGATGTGCCTGGACGACCCGGTGGTGCGTGAAATCCTGCCGCTGGTGAAGCGTCCGACCGTGACCTACGGCTTCAGTGAAGACGCTGACGTGCGCGCGATCAATGTGCGCCAGCAAGGCATGCAAACTTTCTTCACCGTGCTGCGTCCAGACCGCGAGCCGCTGGAAGTGTCGGTAAACATGCCCGGCAACCACAACGTGCTCAACTCGCTGGCCACCATCTGCATCGCCACCGACGAAGGCGTCAGCGATGAAGCCATCGTCCAGGGCCTGTCGGGTTTCCAAGGGGTCGGTCGACGCTTTCAGGTCTACGGCGAACTGCCAGTGGACGGCGGCCACGTGATGCTCGTTGACGACTATGGTCATCACCCGACTGAAGTCGCAGCCGTGATCAAAGCCGTGCGCGGTGGCTGGCCGGAGCGGCGTCTGGTGATGGTTTACCAGCCGCACCGCTACAGCCGCACCCGCGACCTGTACGACGATTTCGTCAATGTGCTGGCCGACGCCAACGTGTTGCTGCTGATGGAAGTCTATCCGGCCGGCGAAGAGCCGATTCCGGGCGCCGACAGCCGCAAGCTGTGCAACAGCATTCGCCAGCGCGGTCAGCTCGACCCGATCTACATCGAGCGTGGCGTCGATCTGGCGCCGCTGGTCAAGCCACTGCTGCGCGCCGGCGACATTCTGTTGTGCCAGGGCGCCGGTGATATCGGCGGTCTCGCGCCGAAGCTGTTGAAAAGTGAATTGTTCGCCGGCGCCGTGGCGGCGTCGGTCGAGGGGAAGTTGAAATGACTGCTGCCTACGCCAAGCTGTTTTCCACCCTCGCGCCGAAAGACTTCGGCCGCGTCGCCGTGCTCTTCGGCGGCTTGAGTGCCGAGCGTGAGGTTTCGTTGAAATCCGGTAACGCCGTGCTCGAGGCGCTGCAAAGCGCTGGCGTGGACGCGTTCGGCATCGACGTGGGCGCGGACTTCCTGCAGCGTCTGCTCAGCGAAAAGATCGATCGCGCATTCATCATTCTCCACGGTCGTGGCGGTGAAGACGGCAGCATGCAGGGCCTGCTCGAGTGCGCGGGCATTCCGTACACCGGCAGCGGCATTCTGGCGTCCGCGCTGGCGATGGACAAACTGCGCACCAAGCAGGTCTGGCACAGCCTCGGGATCCCGACGCCGCGTCACGCCGTGCTGTGCAGCGAAGCCGATTGTATTTCGGCGGCGACGGAACTGGGCTTCCCTTTGATCGTCAAACCGGCGCATGAAGGTTCAAGTATCGGGATGGCCAAAGTGAGTTCTGCGTCCGAGTTGATCGACGCATGGAAAGCGGCCAGTACCTACGATTCGCAAGTGTTGGTCGAGCAATGGATTCAAGGTCCGGAGTTCACCATCGCCACCCTGCGTGACCAGGTGTTGCCTCCTATCGCCCTGGGTACACCGCACACATTCTACGACTACGACGCCAAGTACATCGCCAACGATACCCAGTACCGCATTCCGTGCGGGCTGGATGCCGCCAAGGAACAAGAACTCATGGAACTCACGGCCAAGGCCTGTGAGGCGCTGGGTATCGCCGGTTGGGGCAGGGCGGACGTGATGCAGGACGCCGACGGGCAGTTCTGGTTCCTCGAAGTCAACACCGCACCGGGCATGACCGACCACAGTCTGGTGCCGATGGCGGCCCGTGCCGCCGGTCTGGATTTCCAGCAACTGGTCCTGGCCATTCTGGCGGCCAGCGTTGAAGAGTCGAGGGGTTAAGGGCATGCAAGGCGCGCATCTCAGACATCAGCCACCCGCACCCGGCCGCAAGCCGGTGCCGCGGGGTGCCAGCCGAATGGTGGCGAAAGAGCCGATGTCCGCGCGCCTGCCGAAAGCCAATTTCAGCTTTCTGAAAAGTCTGTTCTGGCCGGTGCTGCTGGTGGCGCTGGGCTTCGGTACTTACGAAGGCGCACAGCGTCTGCTGCCCTACGCCGACCGGCCGATCAGCAAGATCGCGGTGCAGGGCGACCTCAGCTACATCAGCCAGCAGGCAGTGCAGCAGCGGATCGCCCCGTTCGTGGCGTCGAGCTTCTTCACCATCGACCTCGCCGGCATGCGCACCGAGCTGGAGCAGATGCCCTGGATCGCCCACGCCGAAGTGCGCCGGGTGTGGCCGGATCAGGTGGTGATCCGCCTCGAAGAGCAACTGCCGGTGGCGCGATGGGGTGACGAGTCGTTGCTGAACAACCAGGGCCAGGCGTTCACGCCCAAGGAACTGGCGAACTACGAACACCTGCCACAGCTGTTCGGCCCACAACGGGCCCAGCAGCAAGTGATGCAGCAGTATCAGGTGCTGAGCCAGATGCTGCGCCCGCTGGGCTTTTCGATTGCACGCCTGGAATTGCGTGAACGCGGCAGCTGGTTTTTGACCACCGGTGCCGGCAGTTCCGGCCCCGGCATCGAGTTGCTGCTGGGACGCGGCAACCTGGTGGAAAAGATGCGCCGCTTCATCGCCATCTATGACAAGACGCTGAAAGAGCAGATTACGAACATTGCGCGGATCGATCTGCGCTACGCCAACGGCCTCGCCGTTGGCTGGCGGGAACCCGTAGCGCCGACGACAGCCCAACCCGCTGTCGCAAAGAATTAAGAAGAGGCAGGACCCATGGCAAACGTGCAAAGCGGCAAAATGATCGTCGGTCTGGATATCGGCACCTCCAAGGTGGTGGCGCTGGTAGGCGAGGTCGCGGACGACGGCACGCTGGAAATCGTCGGTATCGGTACGCACCCGTCCCGCGGCCTGAAGAAGGGCGTGGTGGTGAACATCGAGTCCACCGTGCAATCGATCCAGCGCGCGATCGAAGAAGCCCAGTTGATGGCGGGCTGCCGCATTCACTCGGCATTTGTCGGCGTGGCCGGCAATCACATCCGCAGCCTGAACTCCCACGGCATCGTCGCGATTCGTGATCGCGAAGTCAGCTCGGCTGACCTTGAGCGTGTGCTCGACGCCGCCCAGGCCGTGGCGATCCCGGCTGATCAGCGCGTGCTGCACACCCTGCCGCAGGATTACGTGATCGATAACCAGGAAGGCGTGCGCGAGCCACTGGGCATGTCCGGCGTGCGTCTGGAAGCCAAGGTTCACGTGGTCACCTGCGCCGTCAACGCCGCCCAGAACATTGAAAAATGCGTGCGTCGCTGCGGCCTGGAAATCGACGACATCATTCTTGAGCAACTGGCCTCGGCCTATTCGGTGCTGACCGATGACGAAAAAGAGCTGGGCGTGTGCCTGGTCGACATCGGCGGCGGCACCACCGACATCGCCATCTTCACCGAAGGTGCGATCCGCCATACGGCAGTGATCCCGATTGCCGGTGATCAGGTGACCAACGACATCGCCATGGCGTTGCGCACCCCGACCCAGTACGCCGAAGAGATCAAGATCCGTTACGCCTGCGCCCTGGCCAAACTGGCCGGTGCCGGTGAAACCATCAAGGTGCCAAGCGTCGGCGACCGTCCACCGCGCGAGCTGTCGCGTCAGGCCCTGGCCGAAGTGGTCGAGCCGCGTTACGACGAACTGTTCACGCTGATTCAGGCCGAGCTGCGTCGCAGCGGTTACGAAGACCTGATCCCGGCCGGCATCGTCCTGACTGGAGGTACGTCGAAGATGGAAGGCGCCACCGAACTGGCCGAAGAAATCTTCCACATGCCGGTGCGCCTCGGCGTGCCGCATGGCGTGAAAGGTCTGGATGACGTGGTGCGCAACCCGATTTATTCCACTGGCGTGGGCTTGCTGATGTACGGCCTGCAGAAGCAGTCCGACGGGGTTTCGTTCTCCGGCATCGGCAGCCGCGACAGCTACAGCAACGACGAGCCACAGGCGCCGTTGCTGGACCGCTTGAAGAAGTGGGTTCAGGGCAACTTTTAAGAGCAGCTCGAAGCGTCAAGCTTCGAGCGGCAAGCAGTAGCAGTAGATGCACCGCGACAAAAATGCAGTAGGCGAAAAAACTAGAGAATGTAAGGAGAGGGAAAATGTTTGAACTCGTAGACAACATCCCCGCAAGCCCGGTAATCAAAGTTATCGGTGTTGGCGGTGGCGGCGGCAACGCTGTCAATCACATGGTCAAGAGCAACATCGAAGGCGTTGAGTTCATCTGCGCCAACACCGATGCTCAAGCGCTGAAAAACATCGGCGCGCGGACCATCCTGCAACTGGGCACTGGCGTGACCAAAGGCCTGGGTGCCGGCGCCAATCCTGAAGTCGGCCGTCAAGCCGCTCTGGAAGACCGCGAGCGTATTGCCGAAGTGCTGCAGGGCACCAACATGGTGTTCATCACCACCGGCATGGGCGGCGGTACCGGTACCGGTGCGGCGCCAATCATCGCCGAAGTGGCCAAGGAAATGGGCATCCTGACCGTTGCGGTCGTGACCCGTCCGTTCCCGTTCGAAGGCCGCAAGCGTATGCAGATCGCCGATGAAGGCATCCGCATGCTTTCGGAAAGCGTTGACTCGCTGATCACCATCCCGAACGAGAAGTTGCTGACCATCCTTGGCAAAGACGCAAGCCTCTTGTCGGCTTTCGCCAAGGCTGACGATGTCCTGGCCGGTGCCGTTCGCGGTATCTCCGACATCATCAAGCGTCCGGGCATGATCAACGTCGACTTCGCCGACGTACGTACCGTGATGAGCGAAATGGGCATGGCAATGATGGGCACTGGCTGCGCCAGCGGTCCGAACCGTGCACGTGAAGCCACTGAAGCGGCAATCCGCAACCCGTTGCTGGAAGACGTGAACCTGCAAGGCGCACGCGGCATCCTGGTCAACATCACCGCCGGTCCTGACCTGTCCCTGGGTGAGTACTCCGACGTTGGTTCGATCATCGAGGCCTTCGCTTCCGAGCACGCCATGGTCAAGGTCGGCACCGTGATCGATCCGGACATGCGCGACGAGCTGCACGTCACTGTGGTTGCCACCGGTCTGGGCGCGAAAATCGAGAAGCCTGTGAAGGTCATCGACAACACCGTTCACACCTCCATGGCTTCGGCTCAGGTGCAACAACCGGCTCCGGCCCGTCAGGAAGCGCCAGCGGTGAACTACCGCGATCTGGACCGTCCGACCGTCATGCGCAACCAGGCTCAGGCCGGTGCTGCGGCTGCCGCGAAGATGAATCCGCAAGATGACCTGGACTACCTGGACATCCCGGCTTTCCTGCGTCGTCAGGCCGATTGATGGAATGTATCAGGGCTATGAAGGTGATTGGTGTTCAGCAAAGGCATGGTCTGCTATCATCGCCAGCCTTTGTTGATACCAGTTCGCAATTTGCGCTGAAGCGGCCCAAGCCATGATTAAACAACGCACACTGAAAAATATTATCCGTGCCACAGGTGTAGGCCTGCATTCCGGTGAGAAGGTCTACCTGACCCTCAAGCCTGCGCCTGTCGACACTGGCATTGTGTTTTGTCGCGCTGACCTCGACCCTGTGGTGCAGATTCCTGCCCGCGCGGAAAACGTCGGTGAAACCACTATGTCGACGACGCTGGTCAACGGCGACGTCAAAGTGGACACGGTAGAGCACTTGCTCTCGGCCATGGCTGGCCTGGGCATCGATAACGCCTACGTCGAGCTCTCCGCGTCCGAAGTCCCGATCATGGATGGCAGCGCTGGACCCTTCGTATTCCTGATTCAATCGGCAGGCCTGGAAGAACAGGACGCCGCCAAGAAATTCATCCGCATCCTGCGTGAAGTGACAGTGGAAGACGGCGACAAGCGCGCCACTTTCGTCCCTTTCGAAGGCTTCAAGGTGAGTTTCGAGATCGATTTCGATCACCCGGTATTCCGGGACCGCACCCAGAGTGCAAGCGTGGATTTTTCCAGCACTTCGTTCGTAAAAGAAGTCAGCCGCGCCCGTACCTTTGGTTTCATGAGTGATATCGAGTACCTGCGCAAGCACAACCTCGCACTCGGCGGCAGCGTTGAAAACGCGATCGTGGTCGACGCGGATGGCGTGTTGAACGAAGACGGTCTTCGTTATGAAGACGAATTCGTCAAACACAAGATCCTCGATGCGATTGGCGACCTGTACCTGCTGGGCAACAGCCTGATTGGTGAGTTCAAAGGCTTCAAGTCCGGTCATGCACTGAACAACCAGCTGCTGCGCAAGTTGATTGAGCAGACAGATGCCTGGGAAGTGGTGACGTTCGAAGACGCCAGCACCGCACCGATCTCTTACATGCGCCCGGTTGCGGCCGTGTAAGTAAAAAACCTCTCTAGTTTTTTGAAGGCCATCCTCGGATGGCCTTTTTTTATACCTGTGGTTTTTGTGTTGATTGGGATGACGCTATCGCGAGCAGGCTCACTCCTACAGGGAAATGCATTCCAAGTGTAGGAGTGAGCCTGCTCGCGATAGGGCCGGTGAGGTCACCGCATCTCTCAAACCGACACCACGACCCGATTCCGCCCGCCTTCCTTGGCCTGATACAACGCCTTGTCCGCCGTAAACAGCAACTGCTCCAAGGTCATTTCGCTGGCCGATGTCCACGTCGCGATGCCGATACTCACGGTCATCGCCCGCTCAGCCCCATCGACCCACGGCAAGTTCTCCACGGCCTGACGAATCTGCTCGGCAATCTGTTGCGCGCCGGCACTGTCGGTTTCGGCGAGAATCACCGAAAACTCCTCGCCGCCGTAACGCGCCACCAGATCCGCCGGGCGCCGGACGTTTTCGCCGATGACCCGGGCCAGCGTCTTCAACGCCTGATCGCCAGCCTGATGGCCGTGCCGGTCGTTGAACGCCTTGAAGTGGTCGGCATCGATCATCATCACCGACAGCGGCTGGCCCGAGCGCTGGGCGCGGAACCACTCGTGACGCAACGTCTGATCGAGCATGCGCCGATTGGCTACGCCGGTCAGGTCGTCGGTGGCGGCCAGTTGCGCCAGTTCGCGCTCGGCGCGCTGGCGTCGGCGCAACTCGCGGGCCAGCAGCCAGGTCAGCCACAGCAGGCCCATGCACAGCACGCCGGTGGCGCCGCTGATCAGCAGGGCCGTGCGCCGCCACGTGCCGAACACTTCAGCGCTCGACAGCGCGACCATCACCGTTAACGGCAGATTGCCGACCCGTGAGTAGGTGTAGAGCCGGCGTTGTTCATCCATGCTGGACGTACTGGTGAAACTGCCGCTGCCATCGCGGTCGTTGAGAATCCGTATAACGTTGGGCCGATTGCCGAAGCTCTTGCCTACCGAGTCGCTCTGCAGGTACGGCTTCTGTGCGAGCAGAACGCCATCGCTGTTGATGATGTTGAGCGTACTGTCGGTGCCGATGTCGAGGCTTTTGAACAGGTCGTCGAAGTAATCGAGTTTCAACGAAGCGACGGCTACGCCAAGGAACTCACCGGTCTGCGAAGCAATGCGCCGGCTGAAGCTGATCCGCCACTGGTCAGCCTCGTCGCAGTCGCAACGGGTCTTGAACGGTCGGCTGATAAACATGCCCATGTCGCGGTTGAACGCATGGGCGAGAAAATAATCCCGGTCAGCGAAGTTGCCCGGTTTCGGTTCGATGCGCGAGGAGTCGGCGATCACCTCGCCGTGCTTGTCGAGCAACAGGATGTCGCCTTTGAAGCGTGCGGTGGTGGAGCGATCGAACAACGCCAGATGGCGGATCTGTGGCGAGACGTTTTGCAGTTCATCACGCTGGGCGGCGGCGATCAGGCCTTGCAGCGTCAGGTCGTACAGTTCGACGGTACGCAGCACATCGGCGTCGATCAGTTGCGCAATGGTGGTGGCGCGACGGGTGGCGGCGTCCTGTGCACTGGCGCGCTCGCGGATCAGCAGGAAGGTGACGATGCACACCATCGCAATCACGGTTAGCAGGCTGCCGCCGATCAACAACAGTTCGGGGCGACCGGTCTGGCCTGTGATGGACGGGGTGCGGTTGGCGATCATGATGGGGGGTTCGGTTGGAGTGGTTTCATAAGCTTAGTAGGTGCTGACGCCGGACAACCTTGTGGGAGCGGGCTTGCTCCCACAGGTACATCGCTCTGTCTGATAGCGTGGCGCAGCGCCGATCTTAGAAGACGTTGATCGGGTAGTCGATGATCACGCGGTATTCATCGGTATCTGAATCAATCGCGCCATAACCGTTGCCGCCACGGTTGGTCGCCCATTGCAGGCGCACCGCCAGGTCCTTTGCCTGGCCGCTTTGCACGACGTACTGCAAATCGACGTCGCGTTCCCAGTGTTTGGCGTTGCGGCCATCGGCGCTGTACCAGTTGGCATAGCCTTGACTGTCTGGATCAGCTTTGGTCAGGTCCAGCGTACCGCGCGAATAGGACAGCGCCGAGGTCAGCCCGGGCACGCCGACGCCAGCGAAGTCATAGGCATATTTGAGCTTCCACGAGCGCTCGTTCGGCCCGTTGAAGTCCGAGTATTGCTGGGAGTTGTCCAGATAAACGCTGTCGCCCTGGCTGATGTAGTCGAACGGCGTGTTGCCATTGACCCGCTGGTAGGCGGCGGTGACGCTGTGGTGGCCGATGCCGACGGTGAAATGCAGGCTGTAGGTGTTATTGTCGATCTCGCCGAGCAGCGCATCGCCGGTGTCCTGCGTGTGATAGACGTGCAGGCCTGGGTTGAGGCTGATCAGGTCGTTCAGTTGCCAGGTGTAGTCGAGGTCGTAATAGTACTGGTGCCAGATGTCTTTCAATTCGGACGCATATAGGCTGCTGGTCAAACCTTCGACGCCGCTCCAGGCCACGCCGGCCCAGTTCAAGTGCTGGCTCTCGGCGCCGTCCGCAAGCGTGCCGTACGAAGTGCCGATACGCGTATGCCCGCTCTGGTTGTAGGGTTTGGTGAAGCTGGCCTGGCCACCTTCGATCAGCCAGCCATCGAAGCTATGGTTGCTCAGGCTGACGCCGCGAAAAGTCTGCGGCAGCATGCGCGTGTCGCCGCCGGCGATCACCGGGTTGGTGAGGAACAGATCGCCGGCCTTCAACTCGGTGTCGAACGCACGCATCTTTAACGTCGCGCCCGCGGTGGAAAACGACCCCGGCGCTTTGCCGTTGCCATCGCTGATTGGCAGGATGCTCGAGCCGTCCGTGCCGCCGCCACCGTCGAGCTTCAGCCCGAGCATGGCGTGGGCATCCAGACCGAAGCCGACCGTGCCTTCGGTGTAGCCCGATTGAAACACGCCGAGAAAGCCCTGGCCCCACTCGATGTTATCGTCCGCCTTCTGCAGGCGGTTGCGATTCATATAGTAGTTGCGGGCGTTGAGGTTGAGGCTTGAGCCGGCGACGAAACCTTGCGCGGGGGATTCATCGGCGTGGGCGATGGGTGCAATCGTTGCGGCTATTGCAATGAACAGCGGAGTAAAACGGACTGGGTAACGCACGTGCAGTAGAGCTCCTTGGGTCAGCTGACACCTCAATGACTTGAGGTGTTGATGTTTCTTGTTGTTACAGACGAACCGGACGGCTTTCAGACCACAACGAAAAAAGGCCGCTGAACGGCAGCGGCCTGGAATGACGACGGTTGAACGGGAAGAGCCAAACAACCGCGTCGAGGGAAACGTTGGTGTGTTGCGCGATTCAGCTGTCGGTCTCGCTGGCTTGCGCCTGGGAAGTCGCAGCCTGCGGGGCTTGCGTGGCGTTTTGCGCCTTGGCCATCACCTCGGCCTGATGCTGGTCGAACGCCTGGGCGCGAGCGACATTGTGCGCCACGAACGCTTGCGATTCTTCAGCCATCGCCATTGGCGAAAGGATCAATGAGGACAAAACGAACGCGCTGGCAATACCCATACTGTTGGACATCTGGAAAACCTTCTTGCTTGGCAAGTGCTGTTTGGTGCGGGCAAAGATAAGGTTGCCGGGGCTGGTGAAACAGCGTGATTTTCATAAATGACTGTTACAGCACAAGCAAAGATCGGCACGGGGAACAACCCGGTCTGTGCGTAATGGTGGGCTGTGGCGAGGGGATTTATCCCCGTTGGGCTGCGAAGCGGCCCCAAGAATTCCAGCCTCAAAGATTCCTTAGACCTTGTGTACAGGATTTGCGACTGCTGCGCAGCCGAGCGGGGATAAATCCCCTCGCCACAGCGCTTGGCTGAGCATTCAGACCGGAAGGTGAATGCCAAAGGTATTCATGCCGCGGTCACTGCGCACAAACACATCCCCGCCATGCATCAGCGCAATCGCCTTGACGATCGCCAGTCCCAGGCCGTGGTTGTTGCCACTGTTGCTGCGCGACGCATCGACCCGATAAAAGCGCTCGAACAATCGCGGCAAATGCTCATTGGCAATCGGTGCGCCGGGGTTGGCGACACCGATACTCACTTGACGTTCCTGCACCTCGATCAGCACTTCGATCACCTGACCCGGCTCGGTATGCTGCACCGCGTTGCTGAGCAAATTGATCAACGCCCGGCGCAAATGCGCGACCTCGATCTGTACCTGCGCATCGCCGCTGACCTGCACTTGGACCTGCGCGTCCTCAAGGATGAAATCCAGATACTCCAGCGTCGTGGCTACCTCCTCAGCCAGTGACGTCGAGGTGAGTTTGGTCGCTTTGTTACCCTGGTCGGCACTGGCGAGAAACAGCATGTCATTGACGATCGAGCGCAGCCGCTCCAGCTCTTCAAGATTGGATTGCAGCACTTCGAAATAATGTTCGGCAGAACGGCCGCGGGTCAGCGCCACCTGGGTCTGGCCGATCAGATTGGTCAGCGGCGAGCGCAGTTCGTGGGCGACGTCGGCGTTGAACGATTCCAGCCGCGACCAGGCCAGTTCGACCCGCTCCAGCGTCGAGTTGAACGACTCGACAAACTGCTTGAGTTCCGGCGGCAACGGCGACAGACGCAAGCGCCCGGCTCTTAGCGGTGGCGCCAGCCGCTGGGCCTCTTGAGACAATTTGATCAGCGGCTGGAGGCCAATGCGCGCCACCCAGTAACCCAGCGCCGAGGCCAGCAGCACTCCGACAATCGCCAGGCTGATCAGGGCGATGAGTAGTTGATGCTGGGTCTGATGCAGCGTCTCGGTGTTGATACCGATCATGAAGCGCAGCGGCGGGCGCTGGTCCTTGGCCGGGAACTGACTGACCAGCACTTTCAGCGGGTAAGGCTGATCGGGCAGGTGCAGGTCATGCGTACCCAGCGGACCGTTGGCGGCAGCGCGGATCTGCGCAGTGAAATGGCCGTATTCATAGCGCGGATCGCCGCTGCTGATCCAGAAACTGATGCGCTTGTCTTCTTCGCCCAGCAGCTTGAGTTTGTTGTTGATCTTCACCCAATGCTCCGGCGTGCCGTAACGGCCGACGGTGGATTCGAGCACACTGTAGCGCGCGTCGAGCTCGGCTTCCGGCAGCAAACCCAGACCTTTGTCGACCTGTTGATAAAGCGCACCGCCAATCAACACAAACACCAGCAGCGCCACCAGCGTGAACATGCCGCTTAAACGCAAGGCAATCGAGTTACTGGACACCACGGCTCTCCAGCACATAACCCATGCCGCGAATGGTGTGCAGCAGTTTCTCGTCGAACGGCCCGTCTAGCTTGGCGCGCAGGCGTTTGATCGCGACCTCGACGACGTTGGCATCGCTGTCGAAATTGATGTCCCAGACCATTTCGGCAATAGCGGTTTTCGAGAGGATTTCGCCCTGGCGGCGGGCGAGGACACTGAGCAGGGAGAATTCCTTGGCGGTCAGGTCCAGGCGCGTGCCGGCGCGGGTGGCTTTGCGGCTGATCAGATCGATCCAGAGGTCGGCGATGGTCACTTGTACCGGTTCGTGGCCACCGCTGCGCCGGGTCAGCGCTTGCAGGCGGGCGACCAGTTCGAGGAAAGAAAACGGTTTGCCGAGGTAATCGTCGGCGCCGTCGCGCAGGCCTTTGATGCGGTCTTCGACGCGCTCGCGGGCAGTGAGCATGATCACCGGAGTCTGCTTGCGTGCGCGCAATGCCCGCAGCACGCCGAAGCCATCGAGGCCTGGCAGCATGACGTCGAGGACGATCACCGCGTAATCGCACTCCAGCGCCAGATGCAGACCTTCAACGCCATCGCGGGCGCGGTCCACGGTGTAGCCCTGTTCGGTCAGGCCACGGTGCAGATAGTCCGCGGTTTTTTCTTCGTCTTCGATAATCAGAACGCGCATGACCGCCTCAGTCTGTGGTCGCCAATGCCGGTGCAGGCAAAGGTTTTGGCCGGTGAAACAGCCGCTCGAGCCATAAGTATATGACCGGCGTGGTGAACAGCGTCAGCATCTGGCTGACCAGCAAGCCGCCGACCACGGCAATACCCAGTGGCTGGCGCAGTTCGGCGCCGGTGCCGTAGCCGAGCATCAGCGGCAACGCGCCGAGCAGGGCGGCGAGGGTGGTCATGATGATCGGCCGGAACCGCGTGATGCAGGCCTCGAAAATCGCCTCCTGCGGTGACAGCCCACGCTGGCGCTGCGCCTCCAACGCAAAGTCGATCATCAGGATGCCGTTCTTCTTGACGATGCCGATCAGCAGCACCAGCCCGATCAGCGCCATGATCGAAAAATCCTGGCCGCAGAGCCACAGCATGATCACCGCGCCCAGGCCTGCCGCCGGCAATGTCGAGATGATCGTCAGCGGATGCACGAAGCTTTCATAAAGCACGCCGAGAATGATGTACACCGCCACCAGCGCCGCCAGAATCAGCCACGGCTGGCTGGCCAGCGAACTCTGGAATGCCTGCGCTGCGCCCTGGAAGTTGCCGCTGATCGCGGTGGGCATGCCGATCTCGGCCTTGGCCTGATTGAGCAGAATCACTGCATCGCCCAATGCCACGCCGGGGGCGAGGTTGAACGACAGGTTGGCGGCGGGGAACATGCCGTCGTGGGCAATCGATAACGGGCCGATGGTCGGCGCGTCGAACCTTGCCAGCGCCGACAGCGGCACCATTTCCCCGCTGAGCGGTGAGCGCAGGTAGAAATAGTTGAGGCTTTCGGCCTTGCCGCGCTGTTTGGTATCCAGCTCCAGAATCACGTTGTACTGATTGACCTGAGTCTGGAATTCGTTGATCTGCCGTTGACCGAACGCATCGTACAGCGCCTCGTCGACATCGCTGGCGGTCAGGCCGAAACGCGCCGCGGCGCTGCGATCGATGTTGATGTGGGTGATGCTGCCGCCCAGTTGCAAGTCATTGGAAATGTCGCGAAACGCCGGGTTGCTGCGCAGTTTTTCGGTCAGGCGCTGGGTCCAGGTCGCCAGCGTTGCGCCGTCGTTACTCTTGAGTACGTATTGGTACTGCGCGCGGCTCGGGCCGGAGCTGAGGTTGATGTCTTGCCCTGCGCGCAGGTACAGAACGATGCCGGGGACTTTCATCAGTTGCGGGCGGATGCGGTCGATGAACTGGCTGGCGGAAACATCGCGGTCGCCGCGTTTTTTCAGGGCAATCCAGAAGCGGCCGTTGGCGATGGTCTGGTTACTGCCGGAGACACCGACCGAATGGGAAAACGCCTGCACCGCCGGATCGGCGGCGACGATTTCGGCCATCGCCAAGTGTTTTTTCACCATGTCGCCGTAGGAAATATCTGCAGCGGCTTCGGTGGTGCCAAGGACAAAACCGGTGTCCTGCACCGGAAAGAAACCCTTGGGGATAAAGATGTAGCCGCCGACAGCCAGCGCCAGCGATAAACCGAACACACCGATCATCAGCTTCTGATGGGCGAGCGCACGGCGCAGACCTTTTTCGTACCAGCCGAGCAAGCGTTCGCTGAAGCCGGGTTTGGCGTGGGCGTAATGCACTGGTTTGCGCATGAACAGTGCGGCAAGAGTGGGCGCCAGCGTCAGCGACACCACCACGGAAATCATGATGGTCGAGGTCGCGGTTAGGGCGAACTCCTTGAACAGTCGGCCGACCACACCGCCCATGAACAGCAGCGGAATAAACGCCGCCACCAGCGAGAAACTGATCGATACCACGGTAAAACCGATCTCGCCGGCCCCTTTGATCGCCGCCTCGCGCATGCCGTCGCCGGCCTCCAGATGGCGGTGGATGTTTTCCACCACGACAATCGCGTCATCCACCACGAAGCCGACTGCGACGACAATCGCCACCAGCGTCAAATTGTTCAGGCTGAAGCCGAGCACGTACATCAACGCAAAACTGGCGATCAGCGACACACCGAGCACCGCCGAGACAATCAGCGTTGCCGACAACTGGCGCAGGAACAGCGCCATCACCGCGACCACCAGCAGGATCGCGATCAACAAAGTGATTTCCACCTCATGCAGCGAAGCGCGGATGGTTTGCGTGCGATCGATCAGGGTTTTCACTTCCACCGAGGCCGGCAGCATCGCTTCGAGGCCGGGCAGGGCCGCTTGAATGCGGTCGACGGTCTCGACGATGTTGGCGCCGGGCTGGCGCGAGATCACCAGGTTCACCCCCGGCCGACCACCAGCCCAGGCCTGCACGTAGGCGTCTTCTGCGCCATTGACGACTTTAGCGACATCGCGCAGGTGAACCGGGGCGCCATCCTTGTAGGAAACGATGAGTTGGCTGTAGTCCTCGGGATGGAACAACTGGTCGTTGGTCGACAGTGTGGAAATACTCGATTCACCGTACAGCGCACCTTTCGCCAGGTTGAGGCTGGTCTGCTGGATTGCCAGTCTGATGTCAGCGAGGGTCAGCCCAATTGCCGCGAGTTTGTCCGCCGACGCCTGCACCCGAATCGCCGGACGTTGCTGACCGGTGATGTTGATTTGGCCTACGCCGTCGATCTGACTGATCTGACGGGCGAGCAGGGTTTCCACCAGGTCACTGAGTTCGGTGCCGGGCATCTGTGTCGAGCTGACGCTGAGGATCAGCACCGGGCTGTCGGCCGGGTTGACCTTCTTCCAGGTTGGCAGCGTCGGCATGTCCTTGGGCAATTTGCCGGCGGCGGTATTGATCGCTGCCTGCACTTCTTGGGCGGCGGTGTCGATGCTTTTGTCGAGGGTGAACTGCAGGGTCAGCAGGGTTGAGCCCAAAGCACTGCTCGAGGTCATCTGCGTCATGCCGGGGATGGCGCTGAATTGCACCTCCAGTGGCGTGGCCACCGACGAGGCCATGGTGTCGGGGCTGGCACCGGGCAACTGCGCCGAGACCTGAATCGTTGGAAATTCCGCTTCCGGCAGCGGGGCAATCGGCAGGCGCGGGAAGGCAACCGCTCCGACCAGCACCAAGGCAATCGTCAGCAGAATCGTCGCCACCGGGTGATCGATGCACCACGTCGAGATGCCCTTGTGCGGGGTCATGGCTTCGGCTCCGCCTGCACCACTTGCGGCGGCTCGGTCATGACTTGCACAGTCGAACCCGGTTTGAGCCGCGACTGGCCGTCAGTGACCAGCACGTCACCGGCGTTGACGCCCTTGATGATGTCCTGACCGCTGCCCTGATAAACCATCTGCACCGGTACGGCTTCAACCTTGTCGCCGTTCACGCGATACACAAAATGTTGCTCCAGGCCGCGTTGTACGACGGTGGGCGGAACGACCAGAGCATCTTTATCCACAGCCGTCTGAATCTTTACCGTCACCAGCAAACCGGGCCAGAGCTTTTGGCTGGCATTGGCGAATTCAGCCTTGGCGCGAAGGGTGCCGGTGTTGGCGTTGATCTGGTTGTCGATCAGGGTCAGATGACCTTCGCCGAGCAGGTTGGCGGTTTCGCCATCCGTGTCGGCGCCGATGTAAGCCTTGACCGGCGCTTTCTGTGGGTCGTTGAGCAAGCCTTGCAGGGTCGGCAGCATTTGCTGCGGCAGGGAAAACTCGACGGCGATCGGGTCGATCTGGGTCACGGTAAACAGGCCCAGGGTGTCGGTCATGCGCAGGAAATTGCCTTCATCAACGGTACGAATACCGACGCGGCCGGTGACCGGGGAGCGAATCTGCGTGTAGGACAGTTGCACTTGAGCGGCGTCGATGGCGGCCTGATTACCTTGAGCCGTGGCCTTGAGTTGATTGACCAGGGCTTGTTGCTGGTCGTAGGTCTGCTTTGAAACGCCGTCGTCGACGCTGAGCAGCTTGTAACGCTTGAGGTTGAGCAGGGCAACTTGCAGTTGCGCCTGGCTTTCGCCCAGTTGCGCGCGGGCCTGATCGAGGCTGGCGCGGATCGAGCGGTCGTCGATGGTGGCGAGCAGGTCGCCTGCTTTGACCAGTTGGCCTTCCTTGGCGAGTATTTTGGTCAAGATCCCGTCGATCTGCGGACGCACCACAACGCTATGCAGCGAAAGCACCGAGCCGATGCCGCTGGTGTAGCGGGCGACGTCTTTGGCGCTGACCGTCACTACCCGCACCGGGATGGCGGTCGGACTGGCCAGTTTGGCCGGGGCGGGTTTGAGCGCGTACCACAGGCCGGCGGCGGCCAGCAGGATCAGGAAAGTGGCGAGCAGGATTTTGTTTTTCTGAATGGACATGCGCGGCGCCGAAGTCTGGAGTTTGGGCAGATTGACCAGTTATAAACCGGTCAGGCGGTCGGCAGGGTGACGGCTGGCTGTCAGGATTGTCAGTTTCCGACGTTAATTGCAGTGGCTACGATTACCGTTGAGTTGATAAGTCCCTAAAAGGGACCTATCGTTCCTGTTTTGGGACTCTTCGGTTTGCGCCAGTGGAAAACCTTTCTTTAAGCGAAGCTCTGTTCACCGCCACCCAGCAAAAAGTGTTGGGACTGTTGTTCGGCAAGCCTGACCAGACGTTCTACGCCAACGAAATTGTGCGCTGGGCACAGGTTGGCAAAGGCGGCCTGATGCGTGAACTCGATCGATTGCAACGAGCCGGGATTCTCAGCATGACGCGAGTGGGTAACCAGACCCATTACCAGGCCAACCCCGCATGTCCTATCTACGCGGAGCTTCTGGGCATCACGCGCAAGACATTCGGTTTTGCCGAGCCTCTTCGTCAGGCATTAGAACCGTTTGCCGAACATATCACGTGGGCGTTCGTGTATGGCTCCATCGCCAAAAACTCGGCGAACACACTCAGTGACATAGATCTCATGCTGATTGGCGAAGGCCTGCACTACAGTGAGTTGATGGAGCGATTCATGCCGTTGGAGGAGCAATTGGGGCGTCCCATCAACCCGACGCTATACACCCCGCAAGACTGGGCCAGGAAGCTGGCGGCACAGAACAGTTTTGTCATGCGAGTGATGCAGCAGGAAAAAATCGATCTGTCAGGGGCAAACCCTTTGGAGTCCAAGGATGGGCAGCAACGAGAGTCTGGAGAATCTTCTACGTAGCGGTGTACTGAAAGCGGAGCCACCTGACCGCAAGGAGTGTGAGGGGCTGATGCGCTCGGCTCTGGATAGGCTCAAGGATGCGCACACCTGCACACTGTCGTTTTCCAGCCGGTTCGATTTGGCCTACAACGCCGCTCACGCGCTGGCGCTGACAGCTCTTCGCTTGAGTGGCTATCGATCGGACAAGCGCTATCTGGTATTCCAGTGTCTGATCCATACCACTCAAAGCAGCAAGGTTCAGGTGCGATTGTTTGCGCTGTGCCATGAGCGGCGCAATCTCGCCGAATACGAAGGCTATATGGATGAAGATGACGCGCTTCTTGAGCAGTTGCTGGAGAGCACCTCGCAATTGTTGAGTGACGTTCAACAACGCATGAACTGAAATATCATCACGCAGTGACAATGCTTGGCAGCCGTTCAGCGCATCCCGCAAATCTCCAGGTGCCGAGCCATGGCGCACAGGTATACTGCGCGCCTTTGCGGCTCACTGATCGGGCCGACTTTTTGTTCCCGGAGCTTTTATGACTTCCCCGACCCAACCGTCGGTTGACGACGCTGTGAGCGACGTCCCGGCTGAAGTGGCTGACGCCAGCGAAACCAAAGCCGATATCCCCGCGTTCAAGTTCCCCTTCAAACCGGGCGAGCTGGCGTCGGCGAAAGGCTCGAATCAGCCGTGGTACAAGAATGGTGCGAAGAACGGCCACACCAAGACCCCGGGGATGGCACCGCCGGGGACGCGTCGGTCGATGGGTAAGCGCTGATATTCGCAAGTGACCGTGTCTTTGCTGGCCTCTTCGCGAGCAGGCTCGCTACCACAGGTTTTTGTGCTCGCCGCAGATCCAATGTGGGAGCGAGCTTGCTCGCGAAGGCGGCAGCCGCTACACCACGAATGTCAGATCAAGCCGCGCGCAATGAAATAAACGCATAGGTCAGCGCCGGCTCAGTCACCACCTGCCCACCCGCGGCCAGCACTTGCCCCGCTACATCATCGCCGGATAAATGAAACAGCCAGTCGCTCTGTTCAGGCGTCAGCGGCTGCGCGGTCACTTGATCAATCACCGTGGCAAACGCATCCATGTTCGGCAAGTACGCGGTAAACCCGTCCCCCTTGAGCGCCGTGGTACGAATCCCCAGCCTTGCACAGATCGCATCCTTGAGCTGAATGTCATCCCGGTCCGCCTGCCGTGAGCGCTGGATCAGCGTCAGCAGTTCCTGATCGACCAGCTCGCCGCCAACGATCAACGCCGGCCCCTGTTCCCAGGACTCGGGCGGGCAATCCTTGGCTGCGGGGTTGAGCGGGATGTGCGGATTGATTTCCGCCGGGTAAATCCGGCACACCAAGGGGCGCCGTGCATAGATCCGGCAGCGTTTGTCGTCGTCAAGATTCCGGCAGGGGCCGACGTTGTAGGCTGCGAAGGTGATTGCTACATGCGCATCTGTGGCCCCACTGCGCACCACCACCGAACGGCGTTCGGCATGTTCGCGTTGCTGCGCCTGCAAGCCCAGGCCATTGCCGAGAAACGCCTCGACCAGGACGATCACCTGACCGCCATCCGCAGCCCACATACGGGCTTCGGTCAAGGTCAGCGGGACATGGTGGTCGGTGCAGCACTTGCCGCAGCCTACGCAGGAAAACGTCGTATTCATTGAGCGATCTGTCTTCAATCAAGGTATGAAACGGTGGCGGAAAACCACCGCACAGACGCGGATCGAAGCAAGTTATGCGCCACTCAACGGGTTTTCGCGGTTGGACGGATCGAGTCCCACTCGGTAACGAAGGCGGTTTTTGACTGTTTGTTGTACAGGCACAGTTCGCTGCCTTGCTGGCCTTTCATGTGTTTCTGCGGGTACTGGCCTTGCAACAGCACGGCGGTGTAGCCGACGCGATCATCGAATTGCGCGGGTGTGCCGACCGGTTTGACGTTTTTCAGGTTGCTGGCCTTGGTGCAGCTGGCGAGCACGGTTTTGTCGTACGCGGCCCAGGCGTCTGGGCTGGAGGCATGGGCCTGGGGGGCGAGGGCGGTGAGGGCGAGCAGGGCCAGGGTGACGGTTTTCATGGTAAGGGCATCCTTGGTCGTGAGTGGCCAGGGTTGGAGTATGCCTGAGGGTTGGAAGTTGCCTGTGCCGGCGTCATCGCGAGCAGGCTCACTCCTACATTTGAAATGCGTTCCAACTGTAGGAGTGAGCCTGCTCGCGATGGCGCTGGATCATTCAGCGACCATCTCCCGTCGAACCACGTACATCCCGACACTTTCATACAACCGCTGCGCCCGCAGGTTGTTCTCCAGCACTCTCAAATCAACAAACCCTTCGCGCCGTTGCTCGAACACCTTGAAGGCATGCAGCAGTAACACCCGTCCAAGCCCGCGGCCCTGCCAGCGCGGATGCACCACCAGATTCTTGATATACGAACTGGTCCAGCACTGCGCTACACCAACGACGCCCCCGGCATCGCAAGCAACGAAACACAACGCCGGATCGTATTCAGGATCGCTGAGAAACCACTGCTGCCAATCGTCCAGCCGCGGCACACGACCGCCGCCGTCGCGCTGCCCGAGTTGCATCAACTGATGCACCGCTGGCGCCAGTTCAGCGCAGTAAACGGACAATTCGATACCTGACGGCCATTGCGCATCCGGCACGCCTGCATCCAGGTCGCGCCGCATCAGAAAGCAAAACGTCTCGGCCAAGACTCAGTGACCGTTGGCCGCGACGTGTTTGGCCGCTTCGATCAATCGTTGGGTCAATTCCGGCGAGGAGAACTTGGTCAGCACGGCGTTGGCCCCGGCCAGCCGGGCTTTTTCGCTGTTCATCGCGCTGTCTAGCGAGGTGTGCAGCAGCACGTACAAATGGGCGAAATCCGGGGTTTCACGCAGGGTGCGGGTGAAGGCGTAGCCGTCCATCTCGGACATTTCGATGTCAGAGACAATCAAGTTGATCTGCTGCGCGGTGCCTTGCAGGTCGAGCAGGCAGTCGATGGCTTCCTTGGCGCTGCGCGCGGTGTGGCATTGCAGGCCGAGGTTGCGCAGGGTGTGCACCGATTGCTGCAGCGCCACCTGGCTGTCATCGACCACCAGAATCCGCGCATTGCCGAGGACTTCGGCGTCTTCCATGGACAGGTCGGTCGGGGCCATTTCGATCTGCGCCGGGGCGATGCTGTGGATGACTTTTTCGATATCCAGCACTTGCACCAGTGTGCCATCTACCGAGGTCACGCCAGTGATGTAAGCGCGCGAGCCGCCGGAGCCGAAGGGCGGCGGCTTGATGTCGGTGGTCAGGCAATGGACGATCTTGCTAACCGCCTGCACATGCAGGCCCTGCTTGGAACGGCTGACGTCGGTAACGATCAGGCAGCCGCCGTTCGGGTCTTCCAGCGGGCGCTCGCCGATGGCGCGGCTCAGGTCGATCACGGACAACGATGCACCGCGCAGGGAGGCGATGCCTTTAACATGCGGGTGCGACTCCGGCAGCTTGGTCAGCGGCGGGCAGGGGATGATTTCACTGACTTTCAGCAGGTTGATCGCCATCAGCTTGCCGCTGCGCAAGGTAAACAGCAGAAGCGAAAGTGAATCTGCGCGGGCTTTGGTGGAGGACATAAGAACCTTCTGTGGAAAAAGGTGATGGGCGAGGATGGAAATCGCCAGAAACCATTGATGCCGGGTTATCGGCGTCAAAAGGTGGGGCTTTAGGTCAGTTGTCGGCAGGAAAAAAACATCTGTGGCGAGGGGATTTATCCCCGTTGGGTCGCGTAGCGGCCCCAAAAGAGGGACTGCTGCGCAGTCCAGCGGGGATAAATCCCCTCGCCACAGGTCATCAAGCGAGCTGTAAGGTGGGGTTATTTCATTCCTAACCGCTTGGCCATCCGCCCAAGGTTCGCTCGATCCACGCCCAGTTCGCGCGCCGCACTGGCCCAATTATCCTGATTACGCTCCAGCGCTGCGCTGATCAAGCGCCGCTGGAACTCATCGGTGGCACTGCGCAGATCCCCGCTGATCATTGGCATCTCGTCAGGCAGACCCGCTGGAGCCGGCTCAGCCAGGTTATCCACAACCTCACGCGGCAGATCCAGATCTGTCGCGCTCAAGCTGAGAATCTTCGGTCGCACTTTGCAATTGCCCAGCGCCTTCAATGCACTGCGCCCGATCAGGTGTTCCAGTTCGCGTACATTGCCCGGCCATGCGTAGGCGAGCAGCGCCTCCTGGGCGTCGGCGGTCAGGCGCAGGCTGTTGAGGCCCATGCGCGAGCGATTCTGCTCAAGGAAAAAACCGCTGAGCAACAAGACATCGCGCCCGCGATCGCGCAGCGCCGGCACTCGCAGCGGGTACACGCTCAAACGGTGATAGAAGTCGGCACGGTAACGCCCGCTGCGCACCTCTTCGGCCAGATCGCGGTTGGTTGCCGCAATCAAGCGCACATCGACCTGATGCTCCTTGTCCGAGCCCAGTCGCTGCAACTGGCCGCTTTGCAGCACGCGGAGCAATTTAGCCTGCACGGTCAGCGACAATTCGCCGACTTCATCGAGAAACAAGGTGCCGCCATTGGCCAGTTCGAACTTGCCGCGGCGGTCGCTGGTGGCGCCGGTGAAGGCGCCGCGCACATGGCCGAACAACTCGCTTTCTACCAGCGTGTCGGGCAGGGCGGCGCAGTTGAGGCTGATGATCGGCTGGTTGGCGCGCGGCGAGGCGGCATGGATGGCTTGGGCGACGAGTTCTTTGCCGACGCCCGTTTCACCGGTGATCAACACGGTCAAGTCGCTGCCACCGACCAGATTGATTTCTTCGATCAGGTGTTTGTGCGCCTTGCTTTGGCCGATCATCTCGCGGTGCTGCTGGCCGCTGGCCTGGCGATAAACCTCGGCGCGTTGATGCTCGTCTTCGGCGCGAATCGCCAGGCGCTCGATGCGCTCGGCGGCGTTGACCGTGGCCGCGGCGAGGCTGGCGAAGGCTTGCAAAGCATCGAGTTCGATCGGTTCGAAACGCTCCGGGTCCAGCGCATCGAGAGTGATCAGGCCCCACAGCTTTTCATCGACAAATAAAGGACAGCCGAGGCAGTCGTGCACTTCAAGGTGCTCGTCGAGCCCCTCGACCAGGCCGTCATAAGGGTCGGGCAAGTCGCTGTCGGCGGCGAAACGCGTCGGCCCGGCACCGGCCAGAAGAGTCTCGAAACGCGGGTGCTCGCTGACCTTGAAGCGCCGGCCCAGAGTGTCGGTGCTTAAACCGTCGACCGCCAGCGGCACCAGGGATTCGCCATCCAGACGCAATAACGCCGCCGCATCGCAGGGCAACAGCGCGCGCATGGCTTCCAGCAGACGCCGGTAGCGCTCGCCCTCGGGCAGCTCACGGGACAGGTCAGCGACCAGGGGCAGCAAGGTGGTAAGTAACGATTTGGCGATCATGGGCTGCTAGTCAAAAAGACACGATGTAGTCGAGATGACTATACGGCGTATCGAGTCGATATGACTACTCCATACTTAACCTGTTGATATACAAAGATTATTTAGTTGGCACGAAACCTGATACCGCTAAAGCAACTTTTCAAGAAAGCGCAGGAGTCACCTTATGCTTAGCGTTCAGGATCGTGCCATCATCAAATCCACCGTGCCTCTGCTCGAAAGCGGCGGTGAGGCGTTGATCACTCATTTCTACCGGATGATGCTGTCCGAGTACCCCGAAGTGCGCCCTCTGTTCAACCAGGCTCACCAGGCCAGTGGCGACCAGCCACGGGCGTTGGCCAACGGCGTCTTGATGTACGCCCGTCACATTGATCAGCTCGACCAGTTGGGCGATCTGGTGGCGAAGATCATCAACAAGCATGTGGCCCTGCAGATCCTGCCAGAGCATTATCCAATTGTCGGTGCCTGCCTGCTGCGCGCCATTTCCGAAGTACTTGGCGACGAGATCGCCACACCCGAAGTGATGAGCGCCTGGGGCGCGGCGTACGGGCAATTGGCCGACATCCTGATCGGTGCGGAAAGCGCCATTTATGACCAGAAGGAACAGGCCGTCGGCGGCTGGCGCGGTGCGCGGGAATTCATCGTCGCGGCCAAAGTGCAGGAAAGCGCTGAAATCACCTCGTTCTATTTCGAGCCGGCGGACAAAGGCCCGATTCTCGCGGCTGAACCGGGTCAGTACATCGGCATGCAACTGTTCCTCGACGGCGAAGAAATCCGCCGCAATTATTCGTTGTCTGCATTGGCGAACAACGGTCAATACCGGATCAGCGTCAAGCGCGAGCCGGGTGGTCGCGCATCGAATTACTTGCATGATCAACTGCACGTGGGTGACAGCATCCAACTGTTCCCGCCGTCGGGCGAATTCACCCTGGCCGCCAGTGACAAACCGCTGGTGCTGATCAGCGGTGGCGTCGGCATCACTCCGACTCTGGCGATGCTCGAAGCGGCGCTGGCGACCGAGCGCCCTGTGCACTTTATCCACTGCGCGCGCAACGGCAGCGTTCACGCGTTCCGTGATTGGGTCGACGGCCTGGCGGCGCGTCATCCACAGCTCAAGCGCTTTTATTGCTACGCCGAAGACGATGGCGCGAGCCCGGCAGCGGACAGCGTCGGTTTGCTCAGTCGGGAACAGCTCGGTGAGTGGCTGCCGGCGCAGCGGGATGTCGATGCGTACTTCCTTGGGCCGAAAGGGTTTATGGGCGCGATCAAGCGACATCTGAACGCGCTGGGCGTGCCGGAACAGCAAAGTCGCTACGAGTTCTTTGGACCAGCGGCGGCGTTGGAATGATCTGAGACCGAGTTGTCTCGTTCGCGAGCAAGCCCGCTCCCACAGTGGATTGGCGTCGAGCACAAGTCTTGTGTAAGGCGCGGTCCAATGTGGGAGCGGGCTTGCTCGCGAAGCAGGCGCCTCGGATCGGAATCATGAGCGCTGCCGCAAGGTTAATCATTCCTTAACCGCTCTATCGTTTATTGCCCCGGTGTAGACTTGCGACAATTTCAGCCGCCGGCCGGCTGGACCATGGACTAACAAGGGAAAGGCAATGAGCGAGGAAACGATTCGATTGGGCCGTGAGCGGCGTTATCTGGTGTTGCTGGGAATTATCTGCCTGGCGCTGATCGGTGGCGCGCTGTACATGCAGATCGTGCTTGGCGAAGCTCCCTGCCCGCTGTGCATTCTGCAGCGGTATGCGTTGCTGCTGATCGCCGTGTTCGCGTTCATCGGCGCGGCGATGCGCAGCCGTCGCAGCATCACCGTGTTCGAAACGCTGGTGGTGATTTGCGCGATTGCCGGGGCCGGTGTCGCCGGGCACCACGTGTACACCCAGTTCTATCCGGCGGTCAGTTGCGGCGTCGATGTGCTGCAGCCGATTGTTGACGATCTGCCGCTGGCGAAAGTCTTCCCGCTGGGTTTCCAGGTCGACGGTTTCTGCTCGACGCCGTACCCGCCGATCCTCGGCCTGTCGCTGGCGCAATGGGCGCTGGTGGCGTTTGTGCTGGTGGTGATTCTGGTGCCGCTGCTGACCTCGCGTAATCGAAAAGCGCTGCGCTGAGTCAACTTTTCAGCAGAGGTGCCGATAAACAAAACGCCCCGATTTTCCGTGATGAAAATCGAGGCGTTTTGCATTTCAGAGCGTTGGTGAAAGCGCCGTGACGAACGGCAATGAAGTGTGCGGCAAGTGTGCGACATGTTGTCACACGCGAGCTGTCACAGGGGCTGGCGAAGCGCTCGATTGCTCACCTGTTACATAAAAACATTGGCCAGTTTCGACGTTTTCGGGCTTTAGGACGCATGTCCCGGATCAGGCAGTTTTAACAGCCTCGGGCAATCGGCCAAAACCCTTGGATCATCGGGCTTTGCGCCAATCATGCAGTCGTAGCAGGGTGGCGGAGCTGTCTGATTTGAGGCGGTTACACCTACAAATTTTGACGTTTTTGTTGAGAAACGATTTCGATAACATGGGCGACTTTTGCAAAAATGGCGAGGGATTGTTGCTCTGAGTGATAAAAATTATTTCGGGATAAGACATGGTGTATAGGGCGCTACCTATCTACAATCGCCCGCACTGAATTCCCGGCACTGTTCAGCCTTTATTAAGGAACTGATCAGGAGGTCGGGTGTCGAGCGAGCCGCGAGGCTTTCGAGACACCCAGGTGTCGGTGCCTTCCAACTTTCCGCACCAAATGGAATTGGTCTGTAACAAGGCCTTTGACCACGAATTCGAATAAGAACTGAACGCTGTCCCAAGGTTTTGTCGAGCGGCTGACGCGCGACGGGCGGCCCTTATTCAATCCAAAGAAAATGCCAACCCTTGGCAGGGTGAAGTGTTGGCGATCAAAACCCAACTGCATTGCGCAAGCTGCTTTAGAGGTCGTGAGATGAGTAAAAACAGGTACCCCAGATTACTAGGCCTAGTGCCGCTGCTCGGCACGTTGCTGCTGGGAGGCTGCAACATGACCTTGCTCAATCCAACGGGCCAGGTCGGCCTGGAACAGCGCAACCTGATCATCACCGCCACGCTGCTGATGCTGTTGGTCGTCGTGCCGGTCATCGTCATGACCTTCCTGTTTGCCTGGAAGTACCGCGCTTCGAACAAGAACGCTGTCTACACGCCGAAGTGGTCGCACTCGACCAAGATCGAAGTGGCCGTATGGACCATCCCGGTGCTGATCATCATCGCCCTGGGCTACATCACTTACATCTCGACTCACGAGCTGGACCCGTATCGTCCGATCGAGTCTGACGTCAAGCCTGTGACCATCGAAGTCGTTGCGCTGGACTGGAAGTGGCTGTTCATCTACCCGGAACAAGGCATTGCCACGGTCAACAAGATCGTGTTCCCGGCGCACACCCCGATCAACTTCAAGATCACCTCTGACGCTGTGATGAACTCGTTCTTCATCCCGGGTCTGGGCGGCCAGATCTACGCGATGGCGGGCATGCAGACCAAGCTGCACCTGATCGCCGACCGCAACGCTGAAATGGACGGTATCTCCGCCAACTACAGCGGTGCCGGTTTCACCGGTATGAAATTCAAGGCTATCTCCACCACTCAGGAAGATTTCGACGCCTGGGTAAGTGAAGTCAAGAAGTCACCTAAACAGCTTGATCAAGCTGAATACGCGGCCCTTGCCAAACCGAGCCAGAACAACCCAGTCGAGCTCTACTCGTCGGTCACGCCGAACCAGTTCCAGATCATCGTCGACAAGTACGAAGGTATGAAGCCGGGCAAGCCGCTGAAGCACGAGAAGAAAGAGAAAGAAGTGGCGGCCACGGATATTGACGCGGGTTCGCATTCAGCTGCCGGGGCAGAGGAGTAAACGATGTTTGGTAAATTAAGTTGGGAAGCAGTCCCATTCCACGAGCCGATCGTGATGGTGACCATCGCCATGATCGCCCTCGGTGGTCTGGCGCTGTTCGCTGCGATCACTTATTTCAAGAAGTGGACGTACCTGTGGACCGAGTGGCTGACTTCGGTCGACCACAAGAAGATCGGCGTGATGTACATCATCGTCGCCATGGTCATGCTGCTGCGCGGCTTTGCCGACGCGATCATGATGCGTACCCAGTTGGCCATGGCCACCGAGGGTTCGCCTGGCTACCTGCCACCTGAACACTATGACCAGATCTTCACCGCTCACGGTGTGATCATGATCATCTTCATGGCGATGCCATTCTTCACCGGCCTGATGAACCTTGCAGTGCCGCTGCAGATCGGCGCGCGTGACGTTGCGTTCCCGTTCCTGAACTCCCTGAGCTTCTGGCTGCTGGTTTCCGGCGTTGTGCTGATCAACCTGTCCCTGGGCGTCGGCGAATTCGCCAAGACCGGCTGGGTTGCCTATCCACCGCTGTCGGGTCTGCAATACAGCCCTGGCGTGGGCATGGACTACTACATCTGGGCGCTACAGCTATCCGGGTTGGGTACAACGCTGACGGGGGTCAACTTCCTCGCCACCGTGCTGAAAATGCGTACCCCTGGCATGAAGCTGATGGACATGCCGATCTTCACCTGGACCTGCACCTGGGCCAACGTTCTGATCGTGGCTTCGTTCCCGATCCTGACCGCGACCCTGGCACTGCTGACCCTTGACCGTTACATGGATTTCCACATTTTCACCAATGAACTTGGTGGCAATCCGATGATGTACGTCAACCTGTTCTGGGCGTGGGGCCACCCTGAGGTTTACATCCTGATCCTGCCGGCCTTCGGCATCTTCTCGGAAGTGATCTCGGCCTTCACCGGCAAGAAGCTGTTCGGCCACCACTCGATGATCTACGCCTCGGGCGCGATCTCGGTGCTGGGCTTCATGGTATGGCTGCACCACTTCTTCACCATGGGTTCGGGTGCAAGCGTCAACGCCTTCTTCGGTCTGGCGACGATGCTGATTTCCATCCCGACGGGTGTGAAGCTGTTCAACTGGCTGTTCACCATCTACCAGGGCCGTCTGCGTTTCACCAGCCAGGTGCTGTGGACCCTGGGCTTCATGGTGACCTTCGCCATCGGCGGCATGACCGGCGTACTGCTGGCCATCCCGGGTGCTGACTTCGTGCTGCACAACAGCCTGTTCGTGATCGCGCACTTCCACAACGTGATCATCGGCGGTGCGGTATTCGGTTACATCGCAGGCTTTGCGTTCTACTTCCCGAAAGCGTTCGGCTTCAAGCTGCACGAAGGCTGGGGCAAAGCAGCGTTCTGGTTCTGGATCTCGGGCTTCTTCGTCGCGTTCATGCCGCTCTACGCACTGGGCTTCATGGGCATGACCCGTCGTCTGAACGCCACCACGAACCCTGAGTGGGTACCGTACCTGTACGTTGCCATGTTCGGTGCGGTGATGATCGCTGTCGGTATCGCCTGCCAACTGATCCAGCTGTACGTCAGTGTGCGTGACCGCAACAAGCCAGAGAACATGTGCGAACACGGCGACCCGTGGAATGCACACACCCTGGAATGGTCGACCTCGTCGCCACCACCGTTCTACAACTTCGCTGTGCTGCCTAAGGCCGATTGCATCGACCCGTTCACCGAAGCCAAGGAAAACGGTACCGCGTACCAGCGTCCGGCCAAGTACGAGCCGATCCACATGCCGAACAACACCGCCACTGGCGTGGTGATGGGCGCGCTGTTGACCGTCTTCGGTTTCGCGATGATCTGGCACATCTGGTGGCTGGCAATCGCGAGCCTGGTGGGCACCGTCGTTTACTTCGTGATCCACGCTGCACGTGACGACCAGGGCTATATGGTTCCGGTTGAAACGATCGAGCGTATCGAAGCCGAGCAGCACAAGCGTCTGGTCGCGGCAGGGAAAATCCCGGCCAATGCCACCCGTGTTGAAACCTCGTTGGAACAGGCTTAAACCATGTCGAACTTAGTGACCAATGTTGGACACGCCCATGGTGACCATGGGCACGATGACCATCACCACGACTCGGGCGAGATGACCGTATACGGTTTCTGGCTCTACCTGATGACCGACTGCATTCTGTTTGCGTCGATTTTCGCGGTGTACGCAGTACTGGTAAACAACGTTGCCGGTGGCCCGTCGGGCCACGACATCTTCGAACTGCCTTACGTGCTGGGCGAAACCGCTCTGCTGTTGTTCAGTTCGATCACCTACGGCTTCGCCATGCTGGCGTTGTACAAAGGCAAGAAGCAGGCGGTCCTGGGCTGGTTGTTCATGACCTTCCTGCTCGGCGCGGGCTTCATTGCCATGGAGATCAACGAGTTCCACCTGCTGATCTCCGAGGGCTTCGGTCCTAGCCGTTCGGGCTTCCTGTCGGCGTTCTTCACCCTGGTCGGTACTCACGGTCTGCACGTTTCGGCCGGTCTGATCTGGATGGGCGTCATGATGTACCAGGTCAACAAGCATGGCCTGACGGCGACCAACAAGACCCGTCTGAGCTGCCTGAGCCTGTTCTGGCACTTCCTGGACGTGGTGTGGATCTGCGTATTCACCGTTGTTTACCTGATGGGGACCCTGTAATGGCTAATGCACACTCCCATGACAGCCACGATGCTGGCCACGGCAGCGTAAAGTCGTACGCCATCGGCTTCATCCTGTCGGTGATCCTGACTGTGATCCCGTTCGGCCTGGTGATGTACCCGACCCTGCCGAAGTCCACCACGCTGGCGATCGTTCTGCTGTTCGCAGTGATCCAGGTGATCGTTCACCTGTATTACTTCCTGCACCTGGACCGTTCCATTGCACAGCGTAACAACGTGATCGCGTTCGTCTTCACGGCGATTGTGATCGTGCTGCTGGTTGGCCTGTCGCTGTGGATCATGTTCAGCATCCACACGTACATGATGGCGAAGTGAGGTAGACCCGATGTCGCTCAAGCACTTTATCCAAATCACCAAACCGGGGATCATTTTCGGTAACGTGCTTTCTGTGGCAGGCGGGTTCTTCCTGGCCTCGAAAGGGCATGTCGATCTGGCGGTGTTTCTGGCCGCCATGATCGGTACTTCCCTGGTCGTGGCCTCCGGTTGCGTGTTCAACAACTGCATCGACCGCGACATCGACCTGAAGATGGAACGCACCAAGAACCGTGTGCTGGTCCAGGGCCTGATCTCCCTGAAACTGGCACTGGTTTACGCGACCATTCTGGGTGTTCTCGGCGTTGCGTTGTTGTACAAGGTGGCCAACCCGTTGGCCGCGCTGTTCGCAATCATCGGCTTCGTGATCTACGTCGGCTTCTACAGCCTGTACCTCAAGCGCAAGTCGGTTCACGGCACGCTGGTGGGCAGTCTGTCGGGCGCCATGCCGCCAGTGATCGGTTACGTTGCCGTGACCAACAGCTTCGACATGGCCGCACTGACCCTGCTGGTGATGTTCAGCCTGTGGCAGATGCCGCATTCCTACGCCATCGCGATCTTCCGCTTCAACGATTACCTGGCCGCATCGATTCCGGTGTTGCCAGTGAAGCGCGGGATTCAAGTGGCCAAGAAGCACATCCTGCTCTACATCCTGGCGTTCCTCGTGGCGACCTTGATGCTGACCTTCAGCGGCTACGCCGGCATGAGCTACCTCGCCGTCGCCGCGGCCATGGGCATGTACTGGTTGTACATGGCCTGGACCGGCTACAAGGCAGTGGATGACACAGTCTGGGCACGCAAGCTGTTCGTGTTCTCGATCTTCACCATCACTGCGTTGAGCGTCATGATGTCCCTGGACTTCAAGGTGCCGGGCGAGCTGCTGCTGACGTACGCGCCGTAAGGTTGCAGGCTTCATGAAAAACCCCGCACATTGAGAGATGTGCGGGGTTTTTTGTTGGCTGGCTTTAGGACGTGCCGATTTGCTTGCTTCTTGGTCCAGCAGCTTGTCGCGGTGGCTTGATGGGTGTGTAAGCTAATCCCACATTTATGCAGGTGGTGAGACAGTCACCCGTCTCATGAACTCATCAAACAGCGGAACGGTGAATGCTATGAGCGCATATTCCGGACTGTAGATCATGCCCTTTTTGATCAGGCTATCGCGTACCGGGCCCAGGCTCGTAGCGTTTCGCCCCAGCGCTTTAGCTACATCGGCAGAGCGTTGTGGTCCTTCTCCCAACTCGGCAAGACAACGCATGTATTCCCTTTCAGCCGGCGTGGTGCGATCAAAGCGGACCCTGAAAAAAGACTCGTCAAGTTTACGGATGCTTTCCTCTGTCGCTGCCTGCGCATCTGCCTCGGTTATGGACTGTTCTTTGGCAATGTTCCAAGCGGTATAGCCCCACTCCTGCAAAAAATAGGGATAGCCGTGGGTTTTCTCAAAAATCTCGCGCAATGCGCCGTCAGAGATGCTCGCGCCTTCTTCTTCAACAGGATCACGTAAGGCTTTCCAGGCATCTATCTCTAATAGAGCGCCCAGACGAGGAAACTCGAATAGTCGCTCAGCATAACTTTTGGCATCGCCCGCTTGCCCCGCAAGCTGCGGGAGACCCGCACCAAAAAGGATCAGAGGCAGAGCAGCCTGATTAACTGCGTGGATGCCGCGGATAAGCGCGCCCAGCTCGTCTTTGGAAAGATACTGTAATTCATCAATCAAAATGGCGACGGGTGTCCCTGCGTCCCTTGCCGCCTCCGCTGTTGCTATCAGGACGTCACGCAGATCATCTTCCAGATTGCCACTGTCGGCATAGCCAGCTTCGGAGTCTCCGCCAAGCGTAACTTCGGCCCCACCCGCTGCAATAGTGATATTGCCGATAAAGCTACGAAGTATGCGTATCCCTCTTTTGACCGCCTCGACCGTGCTCTGCACTCGGTCCAAACGCAATAGCACGCGGCGTAATACCGGAATCAGAAGCTGTTTCAACTCAGCTCCATCGTGAGCCTCCTGCATTTCGGCGAGATAACCCAATGCTAAAGCCCGGTCTTTGATCTGATTCAGGAGTACCGTTTTTCCGACACCGCGTAAGCCTAATATCATCAAGGATTTGGCGTGCTTGCCGCGCTTCGTGCGCGCCAATGCAGTATCTGCCGTTTCCAGTACTTCCGATCGCCCCGCTAACTCCGGTGGGGAAACACCTGCTCCGGGGTTGAATGGGTTGGTATTCTTGTCCACAGCTTGATCTCATATGGAAATATTCATACTTATAGTGATAAATCGCTATAACTGCAAATAAGTAGCTAAAGTACTTAGCACCAAGGCTGATTGCTTGGTTCGTTTCCCTATGACACTAGGTTTGCTGTCGGATGGAGACAATCGTAGCGATGTGCCCGCTCGACTGGCTTTAGTGTGGCGGGAGAGCCGAAGTGCTTTAAAACCGGCCTCTGTATAGGCTGGTTGCTCAGTGCAGGTAAAAGACCTAAATTTGGATCCAGGTATGTCATCTGCACGTCCGCGATCCTGATGCGGGCTACAACTGGCTAAACAATTGGCTTAACTCAAAAGGCTGGGCGCAATGACCGAACGGATGACCTGCGATGAGCGCTTTATCGCCCTGGCCGAAGAACTGAACTACGACATCTATGGCGAGAACACCGCCGGTGGCAATTACGCGCCGCTGATTCGTCATCACGATGAGCTGTACATCAGCGGCATGGTGCCGCGGGTCAATGGCAAGATTCTGTACCCAGGTCGGGTAGGGCTGGAGTTGAGTCTCAAGGACGCGCAAGCTGCCGCGAGCATCAGTGCAATGCGTTGTCTGGCGCTAATTGTCGATGCGGTGGGCTCGCTGGACAAGATCCGTGCATTGTTGCGGGTCACGGTGTATGTGAAATCGACCGCAGATTTCGTTGACCTGAGCGAAGTGGCCAATGGCGCTTCGGATGTGTTCAGCCATGTACTGGGGGACGCCGGGCGGCATACGCGCACGACCATTGGTGTGTATCAGTTGCCGAAGAATGCGGCGATTGAAGTGGACATGATTGCGGCGTTGCATCCATCGGCTTGAGGTCGTAGCGGCTCAAACAAAAAGCCCCGCCTGATCACTCAGCGCGGGGCTTTTTCGTGAAGCGCTCGTCAAATTACTGCGCCGCGATGCTGTACCCGTCAAACGCGGTCTGCTGTTGCAGCGCGGTGATGATGTTCTTGCGGTTCACCGCCTGTTCCGTGCCGGCGTTATCGACGAAGGTTTCGCTTTCCAGCTCGGCTTCATCGCCTTCGCCCACGAAGGTGAAGCCCAGAAATTCCAGCGCCTCACGGTCGACGTTCAGACGCGAACGCGGGGTGCGCATTGGCAGGGTTACGCTGGCGCCGTCCTTGCTGATAGTGAAAGTTTCCACTTCTTTCTTCTTCGCAGCCTTGCTCTTGCCGCCGCTCGGATTGCTGATCGCCTGATGGGTCTGGTTCAGCACTTTCAGCGCCAGACCATAAACGATTTCCTGAAACGCCGGATCGTCCTTGAAGCTGGACAGAATGCGGCCGATCGAGAACTTGCTGCTCAGATCCTCCAGCGCGGCGATGTCCGCTGCCTCTGCATCCTTCAGACGCTTGAGTTCGCCCATCAGCTCGTACGCCTTATCGTCATCAAAGCTGTCATGCGCCTGGCGGATCGCCGCACGCAACTCGCGGATCTGGTCGCTTTCGCGGGTCGACTGGAACGCGTCCAGGACCATCTCGCTGATGATTTTGGCTTGTGGCAGGTGTTGTGAAAGATTGATGGAGTTTTCGTATTCCGCTTTGGACGACTGGGTGACTACGGATTCAGCGGTGTTGAAATCGGACATTGAAATTTCACTACTTTTTAACTTGGGTTGAGACGAGAAAGCACGAGGTCTTTTTCAGGCCGACTAATTTAGGGGAGCGGGGCGGCGTTGTCACGGAGCAACGGTCTGGTGGTCGGGTTTTTTCAATGGCCCGGTCATTTCCCGTTCATGGCATCTTGCGGCTTGCCCCATGTGCGCATCGCAAACTCGACAAACCGTCTCAGCTTCGGCAGTCGATAGCGATCCTGCGCATACAGCAGGTGCATCGGCCGGCTCGGTGGTTGGTAATCGGCCATGACCTTGACCAGTTTGCCGTCGCGCAGATCCTGTTCCACCAGCGCATCGGGCAACATCATGATCCCCATGCCATTGCGTGCTGCCTGGTGCAAGCCGGCAGAGCTGTTGATCAGCATCGGCCCGCTCACGTCGACGAGCACTTCGCCTTCCGGGCCGCTGAGGCGCCAGCGTTTTTCCACCGATTGCCAATCGTCGCCGGCAGGGTAGGCGAAGGACAGGCAATCGTGTTGCTGCAGGTCCTGTGGCGTGTGCGGCATGCCGCGTCGCGCGATGTACTGCGGGGAGGCGCAGACCGTCAGGGTGTAGTCGATCAAGGGCCGGGCGATCAGGTTGGATTGGTCGAAATTGCCCAACCGGAACGCGACATCGAGGCCGTTCTCCAGCAGATCCGGGCGGCGGTTGGTCAACACCACGTCCAGTTTTACTTGCGGATACAGCAAGGCATATTCGCTGAGTGCTGGGGTCAGTCGTTCGACGCCAAAGGTCAGCGGCGCGGCAATACGCAGCAAGCCGCGCGGCTCGTCCAGCGCTTGTTCGGCAAGGCGCTCGGAGTCGGCCACCAAGCCAAGCACTTCCAGGCAACGCTGATAATAGACACTGCCGAATTCGGTCAGGCGCTGGCGGCGCGTGGTGCGTTGCAACAGTTGTACGCCGAGCCGTTGCTCCAGCGCGCGCAGGTGATTGCCGACCATCGTTGTCGACATTTCGCACTCCGAGGCGGCTGCCGTCATGCTCCCGGTTTCGACCACTTTGACGTAGACGCCCATCGACTGGAACAGGTCCATTATCAAGCTCAGCTTTTAAATGATTGAAGTTTTCGTGAGTTTATCCAGCTCAGGTGGCTAACCATACTGCAAACACACCGACCTGCACTGGAGTTTCGCGTCATGACCGTCGCCCTGATGAACACCTACCAACCCCTGGCCCTGAGTTTCACCAAAGGCCTGGGCACGCGCCTGTGGGATCAGGCGGGGCGTGAATATCTGGATGCGGTGGCCGGTGTTGCCGTGACCAACGTCGGCCACTCGCATCCGCGCATTGTTTCGGCGATCAGCGAGCAGGCGGGATTGCTGCTGCACACCTCCAATTTGTACAGCATCGACTGGCAGCAACAACTGGCCAAACGGCTGACGGCGTTGTCGGGCATGCAGCGGGCATTCTTCAACAACTCCGGCGCCGAAGCCAACGAGACAGCACTGAAACTGGCGCGACTGTACGGCTGGCGCAAAGGCATCGAGCAGCCGCTGGTGGTGGTCATGGCCAACGCTTTTCATGGCCGCACCCTCGGCACTTTATCCGCCAGCGATGGCCCGGCGGTGCGCCTGGGTTTCAACGAACTGCCGGGGGATTTCGTCAAAGTGCCGTTCGGCGATCTCGCTGCGCTGGAGCAAGTACAGCGCAAACACGGGGCGCGCATCGTGGCGATTCTGGTCGAACCGATCCAGGGCGAAAGCGGCGTACAAATCGCACCGCCCGGCTACCTCAAAGCCTTGCGTGAACTGTGCAATCGCCACGGGTGGCTGCTGATGCTCGATGAAATTCAGACCGGTATTGGCCGCACCGGGCGGTGGTTTGCCTTTCAACACGAAGGCATCGTTCCCGATGTCATGACCCTGGCCAAAGGCTTGGGCAACGGCGTGCCGATCGGCGCCTGTCTGGCACGCGGCCACGCGGCGGATCTGTTCACCCCAGGCAGCCACGGCAGCACTTTCGGCGGTAATCCACTGGCTTGCCGGGTCGGCTGCACGGTGCTGGATATCATTGAAGAACAAGGTCTGCTGGAGAATGCGCGGGTGCAGGGCGAGCGGCTGTTGGAACGCCTGCGCGCGGAACTGGCGGACAATCCGAATGTGCTGGCGACTCGTGGGCAGGGATTGATGATCGGCGTCGAGCTGAAACAACCGGTACGCGACCTGACGCTGATTGCGGCGCGGGATCATGGCTTGTTGATCAACGTGACTCGGGGCAAGACGATACGGTTGCTGCCACCGTTGACGATTGATGAGCGGGAGGTGGGGATGATTGTCAGAGGGGTTGGGCGTGCGTTGTCTTCAGCTCCATCTGTGTAATCACTGCTGCGGAGTGTCTGGTAAGTGCAGCGAGTTGGCCGATCGCAAAAGTGACTCATAATCAGCCAGACCTATCATCACAACCGGTTCGGCGCTGCGCCTGGTAATCAGCACCGGTTCGCGATCATTGGTTACTTGGTCCATCGATATTGTCAGGCGGGCTTTGGCTTTGCTGAAGGTGGTGGTTTGCATGATGTAGGTCTGCGGTTGGTACACAGTGAGGTCGACTGTGATTGCGCCCAGTATCACTCAAGCACTTCGGAGACGTTTCCGAGAGACTTGTAATCCTTATCAGCTGTAATTGTCAGCAGGTGGAATGCCCGTTGTCAGGCACCCCACCTATGCCCGGAACGTGGCATCAATCCCGCTCATCCCCCAACTCCGGCGCCAACATCCTCGTCTTTATCGCCCCATTCGAATTGTGCTGAACAATCTCGCTCGGCTGCCCCTGTTCATTGAAAAACACCTGTCCAATCCCCGCCGAATTCCACAGCCGTTCCCCGGCCTCAGCGTGTTCCGGGGTGTACGGGACAATGCGCATCAGTCGGCGTTTGGTGAACCAGTTCAACGGTGAACGCGGTGAGTAGAGCCAGCGGTTGAGGCGGTCGAACCATTCCAGCAGCGTCGGTGGAAACTCGTTCTTGATACCGCTGCTGGTGATCTGCCAGATTCGCGGGCCGGCCTTGCGGTGTCGGATCAGGACTTCGTAGACAAAGGAATAATGCACATCGCCTGACAGCACCACGTAGTTCCCCGGTGTACGCGAGTGTCGGAAAATATTCAGGATCACCTGTGCCGCGCCGCGATGGGCCATCCAGTTTTCCGCATCGACCAGCAGTGGATAACCGCACCAGCTGAAAACCTTTTGCACGGTTTCAATCAGCTTCACACCAAAGATCGGCGCCGGCGAAACGATAATTGCTGATGGGTGATCGAGCAGTTCCTGCTGCAATTCGCTCAAGGCTTCCCAGTCGAGCAGGCCCGACGGTTGCTTGAGGGCCATTTCGCTGCGCCAGCGCCGGGTGCGCGTGTCAATCACCACCAATGCCGGACTGCTCGGCAGCACGAAATGCCACTGCTGAAAACGCAGCAACTGATCAATCAGATCATCCTGCACCGGCATGTCCAGATAGCCGTCATCGCCGCTGGCGCTCAGCTGCACGGTTTGCGCCAATACATTCTTGAAAGCATCCGGGTTATTGCCCCAGCCCTGACACAACAAATAAGCAATCAGCGCATTGCCGATGATGCGCTTGGAGAACGGATGGCCGTAGGCGGTTTCCTCCCACTGCGCGGATAGATTCCAGTCATCGGTGATGTCGTGATCATCGAAAATCATCAGACTCGGCAGATGCGCCAGTGCCCGGGCGACGTTGCCAAGGCCAGCCTTGAAAACATCGATGCGCGTCTGTTCGAGGGTGTAACGCTTGAGGCGTTCGGGTGTCAGCGTTGGCGCGATCGGGTTGATTAGCGTCCAGGGTGTCGGCGACCAGACCAGCATGTACATCGCCATGACTTCGGCGAACGTCACCAAGTGGTTGTCAGCGCTGCTGCTGGTGAAAATCGGCTTACGCGCGCCGCCGAAAAATCGCTCGCGCAAAGTCTCGTTGCTTTCCAGCGCCGGTAACAAATCCGCACGGTGGTAGTAACTGGCCGGGTGCTCGTAGAGCTTGGCGCTGTCGCTGACCACGGCACCGTCAAGGTGCTCATCGAACAGACCCAGGCGCTCGATCAAGGCATGAATCGCCCGCAACATCGGCCCGGCGACATCGTCGGCGTAGACCTGATCGCCACTCATCATCAGCAGCGCCGGACGTTGTTGCGCGTCGGTTTCGGCGGCCAGCAATTGATCGACGCAGAGCAAACCATCGGTGGCCGGGTGATGCGGCTTGCGGCAGGAGCCGTGCAGCAGTTGATCGATCCGTGAACGCACCACAAGGTTGGCTGAGGTGGCGCCGGCGTAAAGCAGATGCGGCGCCCATTCCGCGATGCCGTTGCTGCCGTCGATCAGCAGGTCGTAGTCGATAAGAGTGTCGCAGGGCAGGGCGCTTTCCAGTTGAACGTCGATCAAATGCACGAACGCGCGACGACCTACGGGAATGACCGTGCATTTCCCCGCATTGAGGGGAATGTCTCCTACACCTTGCAGGCGCAAGGTCAGCGACAATTCACGCGTGCCCACCAGCCACAGCACCACGCGCGTCGGCTCCAGTCGCCGCAGCAGCGGGCCGGCGACAACGGCGGGCAATGGGGTCAAGTCATCAAGTGTTCGGGACATCCGCTTCAAGCTCTGGGTGCACAGCCGGCGATGATAACGCAGCCGGCGCCCGGAACGCTTAAGCGAGGCTTAAGTCGAGGTTTTCTGCAGATTCAACGCCAACAATCGCCACTCGCCTGACGACGCTTGCTCCTGCACCGAGCAGTCGAAACGGTAGGTGACATCGTCGCCATTCATGTTGCGCGCGGTCACGCTGTTGCTGAAGCTGTAGACCTGATCCTTGAAGCGCCTGGTAGTCAGCAACTGGCTGTCAGCGAAACGCGCCGAGGCCGGGAAGCGCAAAGCGCTGGTCACCAACGGGCTGCACATGACATAGGCGAGCATCGACTTGTCGCTGTCCGCATCGTGGCCGAGCTTTTTACTCAGAGCGGTAAGCGCTTTGCGACCCTCGGCATCACTTTGCTCCAGCACGGTTTGCTCCGCGATCGACTTCGGCGCTCGGCTGGCGTAATTCGGTAACAGGGCTGACTCGGGAGGCGACGGTTGATTATCAGGCTCGATAGGCGAAAAAGTCGGCACGGCAGCAAGTTGAGCGGCGCTCGATTCGCTTTCAGGCAGCAGAGAAGTCGGCTCGACGTTCTGTGCCACGATGCTCTCGGGATGCTCGTCTTTATACGCGGAGGGAAACAGCGACAGCGTGATCGACAGCACCACCAGACCCACAATGAAACCACCTGCCGCGCCAACGATATTGCCGTAGAAAATATTCCAGCTACCGCGGTTCTTCACCACCCAGCGCCACATGAAACCCCAGACAGCGACGAACGCCAGAAAACGCAGAAACTCCATTTGATCCTTTCCTTACCTTTCAACAATCCAGGCGCGATGCGAGACGAACATGAGCGCCGACGATGCGCGGCAAGATAGCAAAACGGACGCGTCGTCCGGTTACGGTTGCGGAAAATAATTCGCTGCCAGAAACATCAACGTGACCATCCCGGCGGCAATGAGTGGACGGCACGATAGCAAAATAGTAGCGTCGCGCCACTTTCTTCATCTGCGTAATGGACTACACATGCACACGTTCTCGTCAGTCTCGCGTCTGATTTGCGCGATCATCTTCTCTGCCCTTACCACCCCGGCTTTTGCCTACTGGGAAGAAACTCCCGAAGTCGCTTGGAAGGGCTACCTCTCCGATTGTCACAATTATCAGGACGCGTTGAGCAAGGTTCAAAACGGGGCCATGACTGCCAGGGACGCGATGATCCGAATCGATAGCTTGAACCGCACTGTTTTCGTCCATCGCGATCAACTCGCTCAGGCAAGCCTCGACTCTCCCGATTATGCCCGTTGTGAAAACGTCATTGCCCAAGCGACCGAAATCTGGAACAGGGAACATGACGTCCAGGACAAAGAGATTCAACAGCGATACTTCGAGGCTCAGGCCGAGCACGTAAAGTCACCGGAATACCAGCGCGCTCGCGCTCTCGGCTTTAGCGACGTCGGCGGACTGGGCAAGCTCAAAGAGCTCGCCGAGGATTCGGAAACGGATGGCGAAGCGTATCTGAAGACACTGATGATCACGGTCGATTGGGGGTGCGGCCGACATTTTCGCGCCGTGCGATACGTCAAACCCTACGTGATCTACACCGCCCATCCCGATGAGGGCAGCTGCGCAGTCTATAAAGAGGTCGCGGTGCTGGGCGCAGACGCGGTGGAGCAAGGCGAGACCATCGATCGCGACGCTATTTTCCAGTACATGGGATGGAAAAAACTGACCGGGCCGGGCGGGTTTCCGCTCGACATCCGCGTCGTCAAAATGCGCAAGTAATCCGCAGGTTTTTCTTCAGCCAGAGGACGGACAGATGATTGACTTCAACAACAAAGGCTTCTTCAAACTCAAGCAGAACGATGAATACGCCGAGCGCGTTACCGCGCTCTTGCTGGAAGGCGAACAAGTCATCGACGCCTACAAAGCCATGCGCGACGGCGTGGTGTTCACCAACAAACGCATTATCGCCGTCAACGTCCAGGGCATCACCGGCAGCAAGAAGGATTTCACCTCGCTGCCCTACAAGAACATCGTCGCCTACTCGGTAGAAACCTCAGGCACGTTCGATCTGGATTCGGAACTGGAAATCTACTTTTCGTCGCTGGGGAAAGTGAAATTCGAATTCACCGGCAAGACCTCGATGGTGGAAATCTCGAAGTACATTTCCAGCTATCTACTCTAAGAACCCACCGCGCGGCACTCAAAGAATGTCGCGCAAATACCCCTTCAGCGCGAGGAGCGGCTGACCCAGTTGCTCCAGCGAGCGCGCCTGACCAAACTCCGCCGACAACTTGTGCAACTCCCGCCCCAACGGCTTCTCGACTCCGCCCAGCGCATCCATCGCCAGGTTCAGGCATTCGTTCAGCTTGAACTGAATGGTCTGGACATCGCCGCGTTTGACCAGCAACTCGAACACATCCTTCTGGTAGTCGCCCATGACCATGTCATCGCGCAGGATCGGGCTCAGGCCCTCTTCTTCGTAGGCGAGTTTGAGGGAGAAGAGGGCGACGGTTTCCAGTGAGGTTTCCATGGGTGTCTTGTCGTGTGAAGTGGAGGACTTGGAACCAATGCACGTACGAAAGACCAGTGGAGGTCTGCCGCGCGAGCGCGATTATACGGGCGGTGAATGCATTCAGGGCAACGAGCAATCGGTCAGCTTGCGTGGTTGCGGGATCTACACTCACAGCCGCTGGCGCAGCATTGACATCCACTTTGATACGGCGCTTTGATGACAAAGGCCTGAACATCAGCGGAGACCATCATGGAATACGACACAAAACTGATTGACGACGCCGTCCTTGCCCTCTTGGCGGCTTACAGCTTCAACGACGGCAATGCCTGGAAAGGGTACGACTTCGAAATCATGAACCGTTTGCACGAGCAGGATTTGATCAGTGATCCGGTTAACAGGAACAAGTCGATCTGGCTGACGGAAGAAGGGCTGGAGCGGGGGCGGGAGATAGCTGAGCGGATGTTTGGAGCTAAGGCTGAGGCGGGAAAGGCATCAGACTCTGAGAGCTGACCTGGAAAGCCCGCACGGCAAAATACCACTTTCTTCCAGACGAAAAAAAGGCCCTGCTTTCGCAAGACCTTTTTCTCTGTGTTGGTGGTGCCCGAGGGAGACTCGAATAATAGCATAAATGTATAATTAACATAGTTTTTTGCATGTGTACACTTCCACGTTGTACCGTGAAGTGTACATCCTACCTGCCTCCATTAAGGACTGGTATGGATGGAAGCTTGATAGGATTTCTCCATCCAATTTCCGACGAGCTGTGAAGAATATCTACAAAAAACTGGTTACGGATAGACTCCCTGGTCTACCAAAAAATGCCGAACCGACACATGGCGAACTTTCGCGATTAGTCGGGCGTCATGAGCACAGCAAGCGTTATCTTGATGAACTCCTCGTTTCGATCGATCGTGTTCAGGGCGCCCCGAACATTGTCGGCGACGTCCGCCGATCCGCGCATCTCTACCCAGTTCGAAAGCTCCATGATGGCGGCCTCCAGGGCGAGCTGGTTTTCGTTGATCTTAAATAGCAGGGAAGGGAGTAAGTCTGAGTTTGGCATTGTGCAATCCTCCGTGAAATTTTCAGCGTAGCAGGGGGATTACTGACCTCGGTAGGGAGTTGCGCATGGTCGGAAGGACGCCGGGAGGAGGGTGCATCCACAGTCGATTGCTGCCAGTCACGAAGGGCCGCAGTCGACCCAAAGCGGTCAGTCGTGACAGTTAAAAAGCGACCGATTGCTGCCTGTAACATTGGGCAGAATTCGACCATAGCAGACGGTCAAAGGGCCGATACGAGCCCGACCAATAATCGCAGAAGCCGTTGAAAATGGCGCTGACGCGCTCAACGTTTGTCTTTTCAACCTCAGACGCAATCGATAGATCAACAGCTTGGTCTGCACCTCACCTTTTGCACCAAAGGCTAAACCTCCTTTTCGCGGTGAATTGAACCCTAGGCATTCGAGCCTTGTCAGGCATCTCTCTTTGGATTACGATCGTAATGTAGAATTACAGTCGTAATTCAAAGAGGTCTCCGTCGCTTGAAAACAGGGACGGTTCCGATTGATTCAGTCACGTGAGGATTCGTCATGCAGGAAATATCCGAAATTCAAAAAAGTGATGAGGCTGAGGGCTTCGCTGTACTCGGCGTCGCAGCGGCAGCTCAGGCCATTCGCAAAGGTGAAATTTCATCTGAAAAGTATGCAAGCGCTCTACTTCAGAGAGCCCAAGACCATTCCGACTTACAGTCCTTTATTACGATAGATAAGGAAGCTGTGCTCGAGTCCGCAAGGGCTGCGGATAAGGAGCGTGCACGAGGTACGTCGGCTCCTCTGCTCGGCGTTCCAATTGCGATTAAAGACAGCTATCTCACCCAAGGCCTGCGAACGACTCTAGGTGTATCTACCCTCGAAAAGTTTGTGCCAGAGCAAGACGCCGACATTGTCAAAACAATGAAAGACGCCGGCGGTATTGTTTTTGGCAAGAACAACCTCGTCGAAATGTCCTTCGGCTTGACCGGTAACAACGGCCCTTACGGTCAAGTGAAGAACCCTCATAGCAAGACTCATGTGTCGGGTGGCTCTTCCAGCGGAGCAGGCGCGTCCGTTTCTGCGCGTCTCGTGCCAGCGGCCTTCGGCGGCGATACGATTGGTTCCATTCGAGTACCCGCATCTCTTTGCGGGGTAGTCGGCTTCAAGCCGACTACAGGGCGTTGGCCCCGTGATGGCGTCGCGCCTATCTCCCATACCCTCGACACTACAGGCGTATTTGCCCGTAATGTAGAAGACTGCATTCTGATCGACGAGGTTATAGTCAAGAATGAGGCTCCGAGTAATTTTGATCAGACTAATCTGGTTGGGGCGAGGTTCGCATATGCGCCTCGACAATATTTTGAGCTCATAGCTCCAGATGTTGAGGCGCAATTCAAAGAAACTGTTCGTCGGCTGCGCGATGCCGGCGCTGAAGTTGTTGAAGTCGATCTAGGAAATGACTTTTCCTCACTCGCACTGACGGCGACTTGGAATATTTTCTTCCGCGAGACCCAAGAGGCGGTCACAGGCTTCCTGCGTCAAAACAACATCCCGGCCACCTTCGAGGAAATTTACTCGGGACTGAAACCTGGTCTGAAAGAAGTATGGGGGCAACTTGTTCTTAAGAATGGACCAGGATTTCTCCCTGCGGAGACTTATGACGCCGCCTTGGTTGAGCGCTTGGAAATCAAGCGCCGTTTCGACCAAGCATTTCTGAGCAGCGGGGCTGAGGGCCTGATCTTTCCAACAACCCCGTGCACAGCACCATTGATCGAACATCAAGAACAGTTCTTCATCTCTGGTCAGGAAGTCAGTTATCTAGTGCTGGCTAACCACACCATTCCCGCGAGCGCTGCAGGTATCCCAGGCATCAGCCTTCCAATCGGCGTGTCCAAAGACGGCCTGCCTATTGGTCTTGAAATTGATGGCCCTTATGGTCGAGATCGATCCCTGCTCCACGTTGCGCGTCGAGTCGAAGCGGCCGTTGGCGTGCTGACCTCGCCGATCTGATTTTTGAGCGATCGCATTCAAGTGATCAGGCGTAACGAGCCTATGTAGCTCTATCACTCTATAGGATCAGTAAAAATGGAAAATCAAACTTCCTTCATGAAAACGATTGCTGTCGAGCATGTCACGATTCAATCGAGCAACTCATTCGCCGTCGTCAAGGCCAAACTTGAACGGTTAATCCCTCGGATCGACGACGGCATTTTCACGCTGCTACGGTATGGAGAAACCATCCGCGCATTGAAAGAGCTTGAAGCTCTACCAGCGTTGTCCATCTTTGGAGTTAGAGATCACGGCGCGTTGCTGGGAATCGCCGGGCTCCAACGTCACGCGATTCAATACGACATTGGAAATCCACTCACGGCATCCAAAATGTCGCGGCATCATATCTCCGCCTCGTTGTACGCCCCCATTCGCGTGCTTTTACGCGAAGACGCAAATGGAGTGGTCGCCTTCGAGTACGACCGTCCGCTCTCCGTTTTTGGCCAATTCGGTAATAACAAGGTCGACGCGGTTGCGCGTAAACTTGATGAGGACTTGCAAGCGGCACTGGTAGCCGCAGTATCGTAAACAGAAGGAACGCGGAAATGGGTGTGCTGCCCGGTTCCAGGTATCCGATGATAGGTAAATTAAAATGCGCTTTGATAAAGGCCATAAAGAAAACACGCGGAAACGCATCATTGACATTGCGTCTAGACGCTTTCGCAAAGATGGGATTTCTGCATCTGGTTTGGCCGGCATCATGGCTGAATCGGGGTTGACGAAAGGTGCCTTTTATCCGCATTTTGATTCGAAGGATGCCTTGGTCCGGGAAGCACTCGCTAACGCATTGGCTGAGCAGCTTGGAAATATGGTTAATGCCGCTGCCGGGTCGATTGGTATTGAAGATGCCATTCGGCGATACCTGAACACATCACACCTGAAGGGATACGAGGAAGGATGTCCTTCTGCAGCTTTACTGCCTGAAATAGGTCGCCAGCCAGATCTGACAAAGGAAGCCTATGAAGAGGGCCTGGTCGCGTATGTTCGAAGCCTCGCAGCGTTATTCCCAAATCCAAAGTCTGAACACAATCAAAAACGGGCGACGGCGGTTTTCAGCCTTATGGCCGGCACGCTTCAAATTGCCAGGGCAGTAGCTGATCCACTGCTAGCTGAAGAAATTTTAGAGGGTGGGGTGCAAGCAGCACTGATATTAGTCGAAGCTTGATAAGCACGCGTGACCATTTCACCTGTTGCCCAGTCCTGTTTGGTTGAAATGTGCTGTCACGATTGGCAGGCGACATGCACGGGCTTGCATAGCGGTTTTCGACCTAAGCCTCGAAACCTTAGCGCTGACTGCCAGGGTATGATTTCGTATTCGTTCTAATATGAAAGAGCAAATGTCCGTTCTTGGCCGTTTTCTGACCTTCGCTTAGGGGGTGAACTGCCAGGATTTTCCTAGACGATGAGTGAGTAATTGCATGGTCAGCAAATAGTAATAGCGCGTCGATTCAGTGCGCTTGTTTAGATGGTGATTCAAAAACCATGCAAGGTGTTTTCTCTGCCAGGTCCATGGGTTGTCGCATTGCCAGCGCTCAGCGATCGCTGTTTGGATAGTCTTCGCCTGACGCAGGTGGCGTTGGCGTGTGGTGTGTGACCCGGTCAAGACGCCCGCCAGGAACAGCTCCATATCGAATGCCGTGTTCATGCTCGACCACCAATGTAAGCCGATACCACGCCGATACGGCCGTGCCCCAGCTCATAGCTGATTTGTACTCGGGCCTCCTGATCGAGGTGTCGGTTGAGCTGATAGCAATGGCCACCGTTGATAGGCGCGGGATGATGGGTGATTTGCTCGTAACGTTCGCACGCATAGGCTGCCCGCAATTCGTGGAAGCCTTTGAGGTTGTACTGATGGAGGATGTCCCGTGCAGGGCCGACGATTCCCTGCAAGAAATCGAGGTAGCGTTCGTTCGGTGCAAGCAGGTTGCGGCTATCGTCGGGCGAGACCTTTTCGGCAAACCTCAGTGCGTCACGAATATGATCATTCTCCCTGATCCAGCGAGGTGCTGACACGCCTGAACGGCCACCTTTGGTACCGTCCTGGATGTTGATCTTGCCGTATTGTTCGGCCTCATGCTTCAAGCGCGGAAGGTCGGCCAAAATCGCCTCGCGTAAGCGCATGCCTGTGGCTCGGGCCAGCTGCACGATGGCGGCGGCGCGCGGCAGTTGGTGTTCGCAGAGCGCCTCGACGATCCGCTTCACCTGTTCACGATCCTGGCCTTGCGGGGTTGCTGTGCGGACGGTTGTGCGCTGCAGTCCTAAAGCCTTGCTCGGACTCGACACCTTCACATACTGATCACCTCGCAGCGCGGCCATGGTCCGATTCACACTGGATAATCGGTTTTGCGCAGTCGCGATAGAGAGCTCACCTTGTTCAACTTGCTGGCGCAGATACCCGGCGTAGTCCAGCAAGGTCTGCCGATCAATTTGTCGCGCATCGTTAAACCCTGGTCCATCCTCCGACCGACACCAGCGTACAAACGCCTGCCAGCGATCACTGTGCGCCTTGACCGTGCCGTAATGCCCACCGCCGAACATGTCTTTCAACGCCTGCGGCCCGGCGTAGCTCAATTGCCGGCCATAGCCAAAATTGCGCCCATCCCGTTTACCGACCAGCGCCATGATCAAACTCCTCTCGAAGTCAAAACGTTGAAGCTTTTCCCCACGTCATCCCGCCAAGAATGTTGAGTGTTATCAGGGATCAAGGCCCCTGCGACCTGTGAGGGTTGTCCACTAACGCGGGACTGTCGGCTCTTTACGACCGGGAGCTTGGGCATCTCATGATCTGGCCTCCTGAACACCGTTACCGGTGGGCGGGTGGAGGCTGCACTGGCTGACGAGGCCAGTGTCGCGAGATCCTGAGTCAGGTGAAGGCAGTGAAGCGATGACCGGGGCATGCCTGACTGTCAGTCAGGTGCAGTCCATTCCGTAGGCTGCGGCACCATCATCTGCATCGCCGTTGCTGGTGATTTCGGTGTTTGTCACGCCGATTGTCACGAGGGGAAATGCCGCAAAGCCTTGTACGAGATGGGCTGCAGCAGCGGTAGGAGCGCCCGTCTCTTTCCGGAAGAAAGAGACGGGCGCAGGTTGGCGCAATGAAATGGCCAAGCGGATAGGTTGCTGCAGGGCAGCTACGAATGGGTGTGAGTTGCCGCAGTGGCCACTCTGGTAGAAGTAGGCATCCATCACATCGCTGTGACTGTGCGAGCTGCCGGACGCTCATCGCACTTTGGGAGAACCACCACGGTGTGGCGTAGCCTTAAAGGTTCTGGCTACCTGAGTTGCTGTCAACGACAGCGCTTTGCCCGATCTTTTTTACGCCTGTGGATAATTCGGGTCAAGGCTCGAATTATCCGGAGTTCTGCGGCGGTGGATGAAATTATCCACCGGTGGAAATCCGTGGTTTTCCACAGATAGTTGCGTGGGTTTTAGATTTTTTAAGTGAGGTCCATCCAAGCAGGGCGGCTTTGCAGCCCTGTTTGGGTGGACCCGCGTGGAAGGCTGGGCTGTGGAGATCTCACCGACTTACCAGGTGTTGGAATGCGCCACGGTAGTTTTGCAAGGCGATGATGTTGTCGTCGACCGGGTCGAATTGGTGAGGCGTCACGTGATCACTGAGTCGCCGTTGAGTCTGTCTCGATAGGCAACTTTTGGAGGTGATCATCTTTGTGTGCATGGGATGCTGTTAGAGGCGGTGCAGAAGGGCGTGCGAGGAACTGATTAACGCGAGTATCAAATTGATCGCGAAGGTTGGCTGTAATGCCTTCTTTGAGGGCGTCGAGATAGTCTGCATACCACTGCATCATGATCCGACGTTGCGGCAGGTATAGGGCTTGATTGTACTCGCCAGAGATGCCGCCCTCGACGTGAGCCAGCTGGCTTTCGACATGGTCCTTCAGCCAGCCATGTTCTCGCAGCAGCGTGCTTGCGGTATGACGAGTGCCATGGCTGACGAGTCGTCCTTTATAGCCGATCTTGGCGAACACCAGGTTGATCGTGTTTTCACTGATGACTGGCTGCTTTTCACCATTGCCTGGGAATAGATACCGACTGCGGCCAGTGCTTTGGTTCAGTTTGGTAAGCATGGCGATCAATTGATGAGGTAGAGGGCTGACGTAGTCTCTGCGCATCTTCATGCGGGCGGCCGGGATGGTCCATATCCCTTCCTCAAAATCGATTTCCTCCCATTTTGCGTAGCGAACCATGCCGGGGCGGCTCGCTGTCAGAATTGTCATCCATGATGCAACCCTCGCTGGTAGCCGGCTGGTGGTCTTGCTTAAGGCCCGGAGAAACTCAGGTAGTTCGTGTTCGTGCAGATGCGGGTAGTGTTGAGTGGGCGGTGGGGCTATCGCAATGGCATGGAGTTCGGAGGCTGGATTGTGTTCGCACAGGCCGCGTGCAATGGCTTGACTGAAAATCTGTTTCAGCCAGGTCCGGGTCTTGTCCGCAACATTGAAGGCGCCTCGTTTTTCGATGCAGGCCTGCAGTTTTGCGCAGTCGCTTCGCGTGATGAGCTCCAGTTGCTTCTCGCCGAGAGCGGGCAGTAGATCCTTATCGAGATAGTCGCGGATCTTCTTCAGCGTCGCGCTGCTGCGGCCGGAGTCCGATTTGAATTGGTACCAGTACTCCGCGGCTCGCCTGAAGGTGTTGAGCCCGGCCTCCTGCTGTCGCAGTTTGTCATCGCGGCGTTTGGCGCCGGGGTTGGTGCCTTGCTTGAGTAGGTTGCGGCATTCTGCGGCTCGTTCACGGGCTTCCTGCAAGGAGATATGCGGATACACACCCAGTGACATGCGCGCCGCCCGCCCCTGATAGGTGTACCGGAAGTGCCAATACTTGCTGCCGTTGGGTTTCACCAGCAAGGCAAGACCCGAACTATCACTCAACGTGAACGGTCTGTCGGCAGGCTTGGACGCTTTGATTTGCAAGGCGGTCAATGGCATCGCTGTACACCTCCGGTTCTCGAACTGGAATATGTACAGAAAATGTACCAAAAAGAGGCTGGCTTGCAAGAGATGGGGGTGGAACCCCAGAGACCAAAAAGCCCGCAGTTAGCGGGCTCTAGAGGTGTTACGTAGACGCTGGTAGTCGTCTATGTACTGCAAATGGTGCCCCGAGGGAGACTCGAACTCCCACTCCTTTCGAAAACGGATTTTGAATCCGCCGCGTCTACCAATTCCGCCATCAGGGCTCAATGGCGGCGAAGTATAGAGAGGTGATTACCGTTGGTCAATCACGTTTCATGGTCAATTTTCGATATTTCCGCTAGACTTTCCGGCCCTGCTAGACGAACCACATCATGCGCGTTGCTGACTTTACTTTTGAGCTTCCCGATTCGCTGATCGCCCGCCACCCGTTGGCCGAGCGTCGCGGTAGTCGCCTGCTGACCCTTGATGGGCCGAGCGGCGCTCTGGCACACCGTCAATTCACTGATTTGCTTGAGCATTTGCGCCCGGGCGATTTGATGGTGTTCAACAATACCCGGGTGATTCCGGCGCGGCTGTTCGGGCAGAAAGCGTCCGGCGGCAAGCTGGAAATTCTTGTCGAACGCGTGCTTGATGCGCACCGCGTGCTGGCTCATGTGCGTTCCAGCAAGTCGCCGAAGCCGGGTTCGAAGATCCTTATCGACGGCGGTGGCGAAGCCGAGATGCTCGCGCGTCACGATGCGTTGTTCGAGCTGGGTTTTGCCGAGGAAGTGTTGCCGCTGCTCGACCGCGTCGGGCACATGCCGTTGCCTCCTTATATAGACCGCCCGGATGAGGGCGCGGATCGCGAGCGTTATCAGACCGTGTACGCCCAGCGTCTGGGGGCGGTCGCGGCGCCGACGGCGGGGCTGCATTTCGATGAGCCGTTGATGCAGGCGATTGCCGCCAAGGGCGTCGAGACTGCATTCGTTACGCTGCACGTCGGCGCGGGGACGTTCCAGCCGGTGCGTGTCGAGAAGATCGAAGATCACCACATGCACAGCGAGTGGCTGGAAGTCGGCCAGGATGTGGTCGATGCCGTTGCCGCGTGCCGTGCGCGGGGCGGTCGGGTGATTGCTGTGGGCACGACCAGTGTGCGTTCGCTGGAGAGTGCGGCGCGCGATGGTGTGCTCAAGCCGTTCAGTGGCGACACCGACATCTTTATCTACCCAGGCCGGCCGTTTCATGTGGTCGATGCGCTGGTGACCAATTTCCATTTGCCGGAATCCACGCTGTTGATGCTGGTTTCCGCGTTTGCCGGTTATCCCGAAACCATGGCCGCCTACAAGGCCGCCGTTGATAACGGTTACCGCTTTTTCAGCTACGGTGATGCGATGTTCATCACCCGCAATCCCGCTCCAACTGCCCCTGAACAATCAGGCCCAGAGGAAACACAATGAGTCGCGAATGTCGAATGTCCTTTGAGCTCCTGGCCACCGATGGCAAGGCCCGCCGTGGTCGCCTGACGTTCCCCCGTGGCACCGTCGAGACCCCGGCGTTCATGCCGGTCGGCACCTACGGCACGGTCAAGGGCATGTTGCCGCGTGACATCGTCGCCACTGGCGCGGAGATCATTCTGGGCAACACCTTCCACCTGTGGCTGCGTCCTGGCACTCAGGTGATCAAGGAGCACGGCGACCTGCACGATTTCATGCAGTGGAAAGGCCCGATTCTTACCGACTCCGGCGGCTTCCAGGTGTTCAGCCTCGGCGCGATGCGCAAGATCAAGGAGGAGGGTGTGACCTTCGCTTCTCCGGTCGATGGCGCCAAAGTGTTCATGGGCCCGGAAGAGTCGATGCAGGTGCAGCGCGATTTAGGTTCCGACATTGTGATGATCTTCGACGAGTGCACGCCGTACCCGGCTGACGAAGACGTCGCACGCGTGTCGATGGAGTTGTCGTTGCGCTGGGCCCAGCGTTCGAAGAATGCCCATGGCGATAACACCGCCGCGCTGTTCGGCATCGTTCAGGGCGGCATGCATGAAAATCTGCGCATGCGCTCGCTCGAAGGTCTCGACAAGATCGGCTTCGACGGCCTCGCCATCGGCGGTCTGTCGGTGGGCGAACCGAAGCATGAAATGATCAAGGTGCTGGATTATCTGCCGGGCCAGATGCCGGCTGACAAACCTCGTTACCTTATGGGCGTTGGCAAACCGGAAGATCTGGTTGAGGGTGTGCGCCGCGGGGTGGACATGTTCGATTGCGTGATGCCAACCCGTAATGCCCGCAATGGGCATCTGTTCATCGATACCGGTGTGCTGAAGATCCGTAACGCGTTCCATCGCCATGATGAATCGCCGCTGGATCCGACCTGCGATTGCTATACCTGCCAGAACTTCTCGCGTGCTTATCTGCATCACCTGGACAAGTGCGGCGAAATGCTCGGCAGCATGCTCAATACCATCCACAACTTGCGCCATTATCAGGTGCTGATGGCTGGTTTGCGCGAGGCTATTCAACAGGGTACATTGGCCGCCTTTGTCGATGCCTTTTACGCCAAACGCGGACTTCCCGTCCCGCCTTTGGACTGAGTTTTCTGACCCCAAGATTCAACATTTGCAACTGGAGTGCTAAATGAGCTTTTTTATCTCTAACGCCATGGCTGACGCAGCTGCACCGGCTGCTGCAAGCCCAATGGGCGGCGGCTTCGAGTGGATTTTCCTGGTCGGCTTCCTGGTCATCTTCTACCTGATGATCTGGCGTCCACAGGCCAAGCGCGCCAAAGAGCAGAAGAACCTGCTGAGCAGCCTGCAAAAGGGTGACGAAGTTGTGACCACTGGCGGCATCGCCGGCAAGATCACCAAAGTTGCCGATGACTTCGTGGTGCTGGAAGTGTCCGACACCGTTGAAATGAAGTTCCAGAAAGGCGCCATCGCCGCCACGCTGCCAAAAGGCACGCTGAAAGCGATCTAAGAGCAACAACTTCTACTCAATCGACGGGGCGCGCAAGGCGCCCCGCGTTCATAACGGGCGGCGTGATGCTGAACAAATACCCTCTGTGGAAATACATTCTGATCCTGGCGGTGCTGGCGGTCGGTCTGATTTATTCCGCTCCCAATCTTTATCCTGATGACCCGGCCATCCAGGTCAGCGGTGCAAGCACTGCGCTGCAAGTCAATCAGGCTGATCTGGATCGTGTGAGCACGGCGCTCAAGGAATCCGGCATCAACGTCAAGGCTGCGACGCTGGCGGCCAACGGCAAGGGCGGGCTGATCCGTCTGACCAAGGCTGAAGACCAGTTGCCGGCCAAGGATGTTGTGCGCAAGGCGTTGGGTGATGACTACGTCGTCGCGCTGAACCTGGCACAGACCACTCCGCAATGGCTGCGCAATCTGGGCGCGCACCCGATGAAGCTGGGTCTGGACTTGTCCGGTGGTGTGCACTTCCTGCTCGAAGTGGACATGGACAAAGCCCTCGATGCTCGCCTGAAAGTCTACGAAGGCGACGTCAAGAGTCTGCTGCGCAAAGAGAAGCTGCGCTATCGCAGCCTGCCGCAACTGGGCGGCGCCATTCAGTTGGGCTTCAGCGATGAAGATTCCCGCGAACAGGCCCGTGCGCTGATCCGCAAGAACTTCAACGATTTCGACATTGTTCCGGCCGACCTCAACGGTCAACCGGTGCTGCGTCTGGCGATGACCCCGGCCAAGCTGGCGGAAATCCGTGAATACTCCATCAAGCAGAACCTGACCACGGTACGTAACCGCGTCAACGAGCTGGGTGTTGCCGAACCGATCGTTCAGCGTCAGGGCGCCAACCGCATTGTGGTTGAGCTGCCGGGCGTGCAGGACACGGCCGAAGCCAAGCGTATCCTCGGCAAGACGGCCAACCTCGAGTTCCGACTGGCTGCAGAGCCGGGCGCTTCGAAAGCCACTTCCGAATCGTTCGAATTCCGTGAAGGCAACCGTCCTCCGGCGCAGATCGAACGTGGTCTGATCATCACCGGTGACCAGGTCACTGACGCCAAGGCCGGTTTCGGCGAGCACGGCACGCCTGAAGTGAACATCCGTCTGGATGGCCACGGTGGCGAATTGATGAGCCGCGCGACCCGTTCCAACGTCGGTCGCAGCATGGCGGTGATCTTCATCGAGCAGCGTCCGGTCACCACTTACACCAAACAAATGGTCAACGGCGTCGAGAAAGACGTCGCGGTGCAGACGTTCAAGGAAGAGAAAAAAATCATCAGTCTGGCGACCATTCAGTCGCCGCTGGGTGCGCAATTCCGCATCACCGGCCTGAACGGCCAGGGCGAGTCCTCTGAACTGGCGCTGCTGCTGCGTGCCGGTGGTCTGGCCGCACCGATGTACTTCGCTGAAGAGCGCACCATCGGCCCAAGCCTGGGTGCTGACAACATCACCAAAGGTATCGATGCGTCGCTGTGGGGCATGCTGTTCGTGTCGTTGTTCATCATCGCCATCTACCGCTTCTTCGGCGTCATCGCCACCGTCGCGCTGGCGGTGAACATGGTGCTGCTGCTGGCCTTGATGTCGCTGCTCGGCGCCACGCTGACCCTGCCGGGTATCGCCGGTATCGTCTTGACCATGGGCATGGCGGTCGACGCCAACGTACTGATCTTCTCGCGGATTCGTGAAGAGATCGCCGCTGGCATGACTGTGCAGCGGGCAATCAACGAAGGCTTCGGCCGGGCATTCACTGCGATTCTCGACGCCAACCTGACCACACTGTTGGTCGGCGGCATTCTCTTCGCCATGGGCACCGGCCCGGTGAAGGGCTTCGCAGTGACCATGTCCCTCGGGATCTTTACCTCGATGTTCACGGCCATCATGGTGACCCGCGCAATGGTCAACCTGATCTTTGGCGGACGTGACTTCAAGAAGTTGTGGATTTAAGGGGCTGCCATGTTACGTACAATCAACTTCATGGGCGTTCGCAACTTCGCGTTCGGCGTCACGGTTTTCCTGACATTGCTGGCCTTGTTCAGCGTCGCCACCAAGGGCATGAACTGGGGCCTGGACTTCACCGGCGGTACGCTCATCGAGCTGACCTACGAGCGTCCGGCGGATGTCACCAAGGTGCGCGAGCAACTGGCGACTTCCGGCTACCACGACGCCGTCGTGCAGAACTTCGGTGCGACCACCGATCTGCTGGTGCGTATGCCGGGCGAAGATCCGCAGTTGGGTCATCAGGTAGCGGAGGCGCTGCTGAAAGTCGGCGGCGACAACCCGGCGACCGTCAAGCGCGTCGAGTTCGTCGGCCCGCAGGTCGGTGAAGAACTGCGCGACCAGGGCGGCCTCGGCATGCTGCTGGCGCTCGGCGGCATCCTGATCTACCTGGCCTTCCGCTTTCAGTGGAAATTTGCGGTCGGCGCCATTGTTTCGCTGATTCACGACGTGATCGTGACCATCGGTATTCTGTCGTTCTTCCAGATCACCTTCGACCTGACGGTGCTGGCGGCGGTCCTGGCGATCATCGGTTACTCGCTGAACGACACCATCGTCGTGTTCGACCGGGTGCGTGAGAACTTCCGTGTCCTGCGCAAGGCGACGCTGATCGAGAACATCAACATCTCGACCACGCAAACGCTGCTGCGCACCATGGCCACGTCGATCTCCACATTACTGGCGATTGCGGCGCTGCTGTTCTTCGGCGGTGACAACCTGTTCGGCTTCTCCATCGCGCTGTTCATTGGTGTATTGGCGGGTACCTACTCGTCGATCTACATCGCCAACGTGGTGCTGATCTGGCTGAACCTGACCACCGAGGATCTGATTCCTCCGGCCAACACCGAAAAGGAAGTCGACGACCGTCCATAACGGCGATCGTTTTTCCGGCTGTCAGCCCAAGAAAGGCGCGAGTTGAACTCGCGCCTTTTTTTATGCTCCAAGGCTGGGAGAAGCGCGGGCTTGTCCCGTATGTGATGGTCAGGAGGTTCATGTGAACAAGTCGATGCTGGTTGGTGCGGTATTGGGTGCTGTCGGTGTGACTGCCGGGGGTGCTGTTGCCACCTACAGCCTGGTTAAAAGCGGCCCTGAGTATGCGCAGGTACTGGCCGTGGAACCGGTCAAGACACAGATCAAGACTCCACGTGAAGTGTGCAAGGACGTGACGGTCACTCGTCAGGCGCCTGTGAAGGATCAGCATCAGATCGCCGGTACGGTGGTCGGTGCACTGGCAGGTGGTCTGCTGGGCAATCAGATCGGCGGCGGCACCGGCAAGAAAATTGCCACGGTAGCCGGTGCGGTCGGTGGCGGTTATGCCGGTAACAAGGTGCAGGAGGGCATGCAGGAACGTGACACCTACACCACCACGCAAACCCGCTGCAACACGGTCAATGACATCAGCGACAAGGTGGTCGGTTACGACGTGCGCTACTCGCTCGATGGCAAGGAAGGCAAAGTGCGGATGGATCACGATCCGGGCAACCAGATTCCGGTCGACAAGGAAGGCAAGCTGATCCTGTCGCAGAATGAGCCGGGTCAGTAACGACCGACTGTTTACAAGAAGCACCCTGCGGGGTGCTTTTTTGTGCTCGCGATTCAAGCAGCGCCGCAATCCCCTTGTAGGAGTGAGCCTGCTCGCGATAGCTATTTATCATTCAAAACAAGTGGTGGCTGAAACACCGCTATCGCGAGCAGGCTCACTCCTACATTGGGTTTGTGGTGTGTTCAGGCAAATTGCAGGCATAAAAAAAGCACCCCGAAAGGTGCTTTTGTCGTTCCGCGAAAAGCTTAACGCTTCAGCGAAGCCGGCAGGTGCGGCTGGATCGCCGTCAGGACTGCCTTGAAGCATTTGGTGTTGCCGGCAACGATGTGACCTTTTTCCAGGAAGTCGTGACCGCCGGTGAAGTCGCTCACCAGTCCGCCGGCTTCTTGAATCAACAGGGCGCCCGCCGCCATGTCCCACTCGGACAGGCCCGATTCCCAGAACGCATCGAAACGACCGGCAGCTACATAAGCCAGGTCCAGGCTCGCCGAACCGGCGCGGCGGATGCCGGCAGTCTGGCCAACCAGGGCGCGGAACATGCCCAGGTAGTTGTCGAGGTTGTCCATCTGGTCGTCACGGAACGGGAAACCGGTACCGAGCAGGGCGCCGTCGAGGCTGGTGCGACCGCTGACGCGCAGGCGACGACCGTTCAGTTGAGCGCCGCGACCACGGCTGGCGGTGAATTCTTCCTGGCGAACCGGATCCAGAACCACGGCGTGTTCCAGGCGACCACGGTATTTGCAGGCGATGCTGACGGCGAAGTGAGGAATGCCACGGAGGAAGTTGGTGGTGCCGTCCAGTGGATCGATGATCCACAGGTACTCTTCGCCTTCGATGCCGGTGCCGGCGTGCAGGCCGGTCTCTTCACCCTGGATCGAGTGATTTGGGTAAGCCTTGCGCAGGGCATCGATGATTTTCTGTTCAGCGGCGCGATCGACCTCGGATACATAATCCTTGGCGTCTTTTTCGTCGACCTTGATGGTATCCAGGCGCTCGATGGAGCGGAAGATCAGTTCACTGGCGCTGCGGGCGGCGCGCAGCGCGATATTCAGCATGGGCTGCATGGATGTGTCACCTAAGGTTGTTAAAGAAAGCCGCGCATTCTATCAGAACTTTTCTTCAGGTGAAGGACGCTGTTCGCTTTCATAGCTTAACGGTAGGCTGTTCTGTAAGATTTGCCCCCCTTTCCTGTGTCCGAGAGCGCCTCCCTTGCTGCAGAACATTCGTGTCGTCCTGGTCAACACCAGCCACCCCGGCAACATCGGCGGGGCCGCGCGCGCCATGAAAAACATGGGTCTGTCGCGACTGGTGCTGGTCGAACCGCGGCTCTTTCCGCACCACGAGGCCGATGCCCGCGCCTCCGGTGCGGGGGATATCCTTGAAAACGCGCAAGTCGTCGCCACCTTGGAAGATGCCCTGGTCGGCTGCAACCTGGTGCTTGGCACCAGCGCCCGTGACCGGCGTATTCCCTGGCCGCTGCTCGATCCGCGCGAATGCGGCAGCAAAGTGGTCGAGGAAGCCGGGCAGGGCGCAGAAATTGCCCTGGTGTTCGGCCGTGAAGACTCCGGCCTGACCAATGAAGAGCTGCAGCGATGTCACTTTCACGTACACATCCCATCTGACCCGACGTTCAGTTCGCTGAACCTTGGGGCGGCGGTGCAGGTGTTGAGTTATGAAGTGCGCATGGCCTGGCTGGCGGCACAGGGTCAGCCGAGCAAGATCGAGAAAGAAGAAGTGGCTTCGGTGAAAAGTGCCGAGCTGGCGACCATGGATGAGCTGGAGCGATTCTATGAGCATCTGGAGCAGACGCTGGTCGCCATCGAATTCCTTGATCCGGAGAAACCGCGACACTTGATGGCGCGCCTGCGCCGGTTGTACGGACGCAGCTCGGTCAGCCGGGCGGAAATGAATATTTTGCGTGGCATCCTCACGGAAACCCAAAAAGCGGCCCGTGGCGAGCTTCTGAAGCGGAAGGACTAAATGATGTTTGAGCGTTTGCGTGAAGATATCCAGAGCGTATTCCATCGAGACCCGGCGGCGCGTAACGCTTTTGAAGTCCTGACCTGCTACCCCGGCATGCATGCGATCTGGATTCATCGTCTGGCCGGCATGCTTTGGCGCAACGAGCTGAAATGGCTGGCGCGACTGGTGTCGAACTTCGGTCGCTGGCTGACCGGGATCGAGATCCATCCCGGTGCGAAAGTCGGGCGGCGTTTCTTCATCGACCACGGCATGGGCATCGTGATTGGCGAGACCGCCGAAATCGGCGACGACGTGACTATCTATCAAGGCGTGACCCTGGGTGGCACCAGTTGGAACAAAGGCAAGCGCCATCCGACGCTGGGCGACGGCGTGGTAGTCGGTGCTGGTGCCAAGGTGTTGGGGCCATTTACGGTGGGTGCCGGCGCCAAGGTCGGCTCCAACGCCGTAGTGACCAAAGAAGTGCCGCCGGGCGCCACCGTGGTGGGGATTCCGGGGCGGATCATCGTCAAGACCGATGAAGAGCAGGACGCCAAGCGCAAGGCCATGGCGGAGAAGATTGGTTTCGATGCCTACGGTGTCAGTGAAGACATGCCCGATCCGGTGGCCCGCGCCATCGGCCAGTTGCTCGATCACCTGCAAGCGGTGGACGGTCGGTTGGAAGGGATGTGCGGCGCGCTGAAAGATCTGGGCAGCAATTACTGTGCGAAAGATCTGCCTGAGCTGCGCGAAGAAGATTTCGCCAGTGTGAAGGGCAAGGATCAGAGTCAGGCCAGTTAAACCGAGCCGTTGCTATCGCGAGCAGGCTCACTCCTACAGGGGAGCGTATTTCAAATGTAGGAGTGAGCCTGCTCGCGATGAACGATGGCTCGGTATCACTGGCTGTCCACAACCCGTCTTTGCTATAGTGCGCGCGCTCTTTTGCGGGTAAACCCGACTAAAGCACTAGGTCTTATAGTTGACTTAAATGCTCGGGAATTGCATACTCCCGCCCATTCCGAACTCCGTGGTAACTGTCCATGCGACTGACTACAAAAGGCCGATACGCCGTGACCGCCATGCTTGACCTGGCGCTGCACGCGCAGCACGGGCCGGTGTCTCTGGCCGATATCTCCGAGCGCCAAGGCATCTCCCTGTCCTACCTCGAACAGCTGTTCGCCAAGCTGCGCCGCAGCAACCTGGTTTCCAGCGTTCGCGGTCCGGGTGGTGGCTACCAATTGTCCCGCGAGATGCAGGGCATCCAGGTCGCCCAGGTGATCGATGCGGTGAATGAATCGGTCGATGCGACCAAGTGCCAGGGCCAGGGTGATTGCCATTCCGGCGACACCTGCCTGACCCATCATCTGTGGTGCGACTTGAGCCTGCAGATTCACGAATTTCTGAGCGGTATCAGCTTGGCCGACCTTGTGACTCGCCGTGAGGTACAAGAAGTGGCCCAGCGTCAGGACCAGCGCCGTTGCAGCAGCAAGGCGCCACGCCTGGACAAGATTGAAGCGTCCGCCGTCGAATGACAGCCGAAGAGCTACCCGCGGCACGCCAGCCCTGATTTAGGAGATAGTCCATGAAATTGCCGATTTACCTTGATTACTCTGCAACCACCCCGGTTGATCCGCGTGTTGCGCAGAAAATGAGTGAATGCCTGCTGGTCGACGGAAACTTCGGTAACCCGGCGTCCCGTTCCCACGTGTTCGGCTGGAAGGCTGAAGAGTCCGTCGAAAACGCTCGCCGTCAGGTGGCCGATCTGGTCAATGCCGACCCGCGTGAAATCGTCTGGACCTCCGGTGCGACCGAGTCCGACAACCTGGCTATCAAGGGCGCGGCACATTTCTATGCCTCCAAGGGCAAGCACCTGATCACCAGCAAGATTGAGCACAAGGCTGTCCTCGACACCATGCGCCAGCTGGAGCGTGAAGGTTTCGAAGTGACCTACCTCGAGCCTACCGAAGACGGTCTGATCACCCCTGCAATGATCGACGCGGCACTGCGCGAAGACACCATTCTGGTGTCGGTGATGCACGTCAACAACGAAATCGGCACCGTCAATGACATCGCCGCCATCGGCGAGATGCTGCGCGCCAAAGGCGTGCTGTTCCATGTCGACGCCGCTCAGTCCACTGGCAAGGTCGAGATCGATCTGCAGAAACTGAAAGTCGACATGATGTCGTTTTCCGCCCACAAGACTTATGGCCCTAAAGGTATCGGCGCGCTGTACGTCAGCCGCAAGCCGCGTGTGCGCATCGAAGCGACCATGCACGGCGGCGGTCACGAGCGCGGCATGCGTTCCGGTACCCTGGCGACCCACCAGATTGTCGGCATGGGCGAAGCGTTCCGCGTGGCTAAAGAAGACATGGCCGCCGAGAACGTGCGCATCAAAGCCTTGAGCGACCGTTTCTACAAGCAGGTCGAGCACCTGGAAGAGCTGTACGTCAACGGCAGTCTGACCGCCCGTGTTCCGCACAACCTGAACCTGAGCTTCAACTACGTTGAAGGCGAGTCGCTGATCATGGCGCTCAAGGATCTGGCGGTATCGTCCGGTTCGGCCTGCACCTCGGCGTCGCTGGAGCCTTCGTACGTACTGCGCGCCTTGGGCCGCAACGACGAACTGGCACACAGCTCGATCCGCTTCACCTTCGGCCGTTTCACCACCGAAGAAGAAATCGACTACGCCGCGCAGAAAGTCTGCGAGGCCGTTACCAAGCTGCGCGCTTTGTCGCCGCTGTGGGACATGTACAAAGACGGCGTCGATATCTCGAAAATCGAGTGGGCGGCACACTAACTATAGAAGCCGCCGGATACAGACCCTGTAGCGACGCGGCGATTTACGCAGCGCAGTTGCAGGGCCTCAAGAGCGGCCCTGATGAGTGAGGATTGAGAATCATGGCTTACAGCGAAAAGGTCATCGACCACTACGAAAACCCGCGCAACGTCGGCAAGATGAACGCGGAAGATCCTGATGTCGGCACCGGCATGGTCGGCGCGCCGGCGTGCGGCGACGTGATGCGTCTGCAGATCAAGGTCAACGATCAGGGCGTTATCGAAGACGCCAAGTTCAAGACCTACGGTTGCGGTTCGGCAATCGCCTCCAGCTCCCTCGCTACCGAGTGGATGAAGGGCAAGACCCTGGACGAAGCCGAAACCATCAAGAACACTCAGCTGGCCGAAGAACTGGCCCTGCCGCCAGTGAAAATCCACTGCTCGGTACTCGCTGAAGACGCTATCAAGGCGGCTGTTCGCGATTACAAGCAGAAGAAAGGCTTGATCTGATCCGCGTTAGGTAAGGAGTTTCCATGGCTATCCAGATGACAGAAGCGGCTGCTCAGCATATTCAGCGCTCTTTAGCAGGGCGCGGTAAGGGCGAGGGTATCCGCTTGGGTGTTCGCACCACGGGCTGTTCCGGTCTCGCCTATGTACTGGAATTCGTCGACGAAGTGGGTGAAGAGGATCAGGTGTTTGAAAGTCATGGTCAGAAAGTGATCATCGACCCGAAAAGCCTGGCCTACCTGGACGGCACCGAGCTCGATTTCGTCAAGGAAGGGTTGAACGAAGGCTTCAAGTTCAACAACCCCAACGTGCGCGGTGAATGTGGCTGCGGCGAAAGCTTCAACATCTGAGGCTGGTCGTGGGTATTCCTTGTCATTTCGCTTTATTCGAGCTGCAACCGAGCTTCCGCCTGGATCTCGAGCAGTTGGCCACGCGCTATCGTGAGTTGGCGCGCGGCGTTCATCCTGACCGCTTTGCCGACGCTTCCGAGCGTGAGCAGCGCTCGGCGCTCGAGCAATCGGCGCGGCTCAACGACGCCTATCAGACGCTAAAGAGCCCGGCCCAGCGTGCACGCTATCTGCTGAAAATCAGCGGGCATGAAGTGCCGATGGAAGTCACAGTCCACGATCCCGAGTTTCTTTTGCAGCAGATGCAATGGCGCGAAGAACTCGAAGATCTGCAGGACAGTGCCGACCTCGACGGTGTCGCGGTGTTCAAGCGTCGCCTGAAAGCAGCTCAGGAACAACTCAACGAAAGCTTCGCAGCCTGTTGGGATGATGCGGCACAACGCGAGCAGGCCGAACGCCTGATGCGGCGCATGCAATTCCTCGACAAGCTCACCTACGAAGTGCGCCAGCTAGAAGAGCGCCTCGACGATTAACCCAGTGCTGCCCTGATTGCACGCCTGACAGACAGATAAGACCTGATCACCATGGCTCTACTGCAGATCGCCGAACCCGGCCAAAGTCCTCAACCGCACCAGCGCCGTCTGGCTGTGGGGATCGACTTGGGTACTACCAATTCGCTGGTCGCTGCGCTGCGCAGTGGTCTGTCCGAGCCGCTGGCCGACGCCAACGGGCAGGTCATCCTGCCGTCCGCCGTGCGTTATCACGCCGACCGCGTCGAAGTCGGCGAGTCGGCCAAGCTGGCCGCAGCCTCCGATCCTCTGAACACCGTGCTGTCGGTCAAGCGCTTGATGGGTCGTGGTCTGTCCGACGTCAAGCAACTGGGCGAGCAATTGCCGTATCGCTTCGTCGGTGGCGAATCGCACATGCCGTTCATCGACACTGTGCAGGGCCCGAAAAGCCCGGTCGAAGTCTCCGCCGATATCCTCAAGGTCCTGCGTCAGCGTGCTGAAGCGACTTTGGGTGGCGAACTGGTTGGCGCGGTGATTACCGTTCCTGCCTATTTCGACGATGCCCAGCGCCAGGCCACCAAGGACGCAGCCAAACTCGCCGGTTTGAACGTATTGCGTCTGCTCAACGAGCCGACCGCCGCAGCCGTGGCTTACGGTCTGGATCAGCACGCCGAAGGTCTGGTGGCGATTTACGACCTGGGCGGCGGCACCTTCGATATTTCGATTCTGCGTCTGACCGGCGGTGTGTTCGAAGTACTCGCCACCGGCGGCGACAGTGCGCTGGGCGGCGATGACTTCGACCACGCGATTGCCGGCTGGATCATCGAGAGCGCCGGCCTGTCCGCCGATCTCGACCCGGGTGCACAACGCAATCTGCTGCAAACCGCTTGCGCGGCCAAAGAAGCCCTGACCGATGCGGCCAGCGTTGAAGTGGCTTACGGCGACTGGAAAGCGCAACTGACCCGTGAAGCCTTCGATGCGCTGATCGAGCCGATGGTCGCGCGCAGCCTGAAAGCCTGCCGCCGCGCCGTGCGTGATTCCGGCATCGAGCTGGAAGATGTCCACGCCGTGGTCATGGTCGGCGGTTCGACCCGTGTGCCACGCGTTCGCGAAGCGGTTGCCGAAGCCTTCGGTCGTCAGCCATTGACGGAAATCGACCCGGATCAAGTGGTGGCCATCGGGGCCGCGATTCAGGCTGATACCCTGGCCGGCAACAAGCGCGACGGCGGCGAATTGCTGCTGCTCGACGTGATCCCGCTGTCCCTGGGGCTGGAAACCATGGGCGGCCTGATGGAGAAGGTGATTCCGCGCAACACCACCATCCCCGTCGCTCGCGCCCAGGATTTCACCACCTATAAAGACGGCCAGTCGGCCATGGCCATCCACGTCTTGCAGGGCGAGCGCGAGCTGATCAGCGACTGCCGCTCCCTGGCACGCTTCGAATTGCGCGGTATCCCGGCGATGGTTGCCGGTGCAGCGAAAATCCGCGTGACCTTCCAGGTCGATGCCGACGGTCTGCTCAGCGTGTCTGCCCGTGAGTTGGGCTCGGGCGTTGAAGCGAGCATTCAGGTCAAGCCGTCCTACGGTCTGACCGACGGCGAAATCGCTAAAATGCTCAAGGATTCGTTCCAGCACGCCAATGACGACAAGGTCGCCCGCGTTCTGCGCGAGCAGCAAGTCGATGCCCAGCGCCTGCTCGAAGCCGTGCAGGGTGCTCTGGATGCGGATGGCGAGCGTTTGCTCGACGCCGAAGAGCGCATGGTCATTGAACTGCAAATGCAGGAACTGGCCGAACTGATGAAAGGTACCGATGGTTACGCCATCGAGCAGCAGACCAAGCGTCTGTCGCAAGTGACCGATGCTTTTGCCGCCCGCCGCATGGATCTGACGGTGAAAGCCGCTCTGTCGGGGCGCAACCTGAATGAAATCGAGGATATCTGATGCCGCAGGTCATTTTTCTGCCCCACGAGAAGTTCTGCCCTGAAGGCATGGTGGTCGAGGCTGAGCCCGGCACATCGATTCTCGAACTGGCCCATGAACACCACATCGAGATGGAAAGTGCCTGCGGCGGCGTCTGCGCCTGCACCACCTGCCACTGCATCATCCGCGAGGGTTTCGACTCGCTGGAAGAAGCTGACGAGCTGGAAGAGGACTTCCTTGATCGGGCCTGGGGTCTTGAGGCGCAATCGCGTCTGGCCTGTCAGGCCATCGTTGGGGAAGAAGACCTCACCGTCGAGATTCCGAAATATTCGCTTAACCATGCGGCCGAAGCGCCGCACTGACTGGTAAGACTGTCATGAGCTACGGTTGGAATGATGTTCAACGCATTGCCGAAGAGCTGGCCGAGGCCCACGCGGGGCTCGATCCGTACTCGGTAGGTTTCGTCCGTCTGCAGCAGATGATTCTTGAACTGCCAGACTTCGATAGCACTTCTGGCCGTGTCGGCGAGAAGGTGCTCGAAGCGGTTCAGGAGCTTTGGGCCGCAGAATTGGACTGATCGTCTCGCAGGTTAGGCAATACCCAAGAACCCGCGTATAATTCGCGGGTTTAATTTTTCGCAAATTACCGTTTCTGGAGTTACACCATGGCTGTTCAACGTACTTTCTCCATCATCAAGCCTGACGCCGTTGCTAAAAACGTGATCGGCAAGATCACCACTCGCTTCGAAGACGCTGGCCTGCGCGTTGTAGCTTCGAAACTGAAGCAACTGTCCAAAGCCGAAGCCGAAGGCTTCTACGCTGAGCACAGCGAGCGCGGTTTCTTCGGTGACCTGGTTGCGTTCATGACTTCCGGCCCGGTTGTCGTTCAGGTTCTGGAAGGCGAAAACGCTATCGCTCGCAACCGTGAGCTGATGGGCGCTACCAACCCTAAAGAAGCAGCTCCAGGCACCATCCGCGCTGACTTCGCTGAATCGATCGACGCCAACGCCGTTCACGGTTCGGACTCCGAAGCTGCTGCCGCTCGCGAAATCGCTTACTTCTTCGCAGCTACTGAAGTAACCACTCGCTAAGCATTGCTTGAAGAGTGAAGGTGAATCCATGACGACATCGACTGTTAAAACAAACCTGCTGGGTCTGACCCAGCCGGAAATGGAAAAATTCTTCGACTCAATCGGGGAGAAGCGTTTCCGTGCCGGTCAGGTAATGAAATGGATTCACCACTTTGGCGTCGATGATTTCGACGCCATGACGAACGTCAGCAAGGCCTTGCGCGACAAGCTCAAGGCTATTGCTGAAGTGCGTGGTCCGGAAGTGGTCAGCGAGGACATCTCCAGCGACGGCACCCGTAAATGGGTGGTGCGCGTGGCGTCCGGCAGCTGCGTCGAGACCGTGTACATTCCCCAGGGCAAACGCGGCACGTTGTGCGTTTCGTCCCAGGCAGGCTGTGCCCTGGATTGCAGTTTCTGCTCCACCGGCAAGCAAGGCTTCAACAGCAACCTCACCGCCGCCGAAGTCATCGGTCAGGTGTGGATTGCCAACAAATCTTTCGGCAGCGTCCCGGCCACCGTCGACCGCGCCATCACCAACGTGGTGATGATGGGCATGGGCGAGCCGTTGCTGAACTTCGACAACGTCGTCGCCGCCATGCATCTGATGATGGACGACCTCGGCTACGGGATTTCCAAGCGCCGCGTGACCCTGTCCACCTCGGGCGTGGTGCCGATGATCGATGAGCTGGCCAAGCACATCGACGTATCCCTGGCGTTGTCCCTGCACGCACCGAATGACGCATTGCGTAACCAATTGGTGCCGATCAACAAGAAATATCCGCTTAAGATGCTGCTTGAGTCGTGCCAGCGCTACATGTCCGCCCTTGGCGAAAAACGTGTGCTGACCATCGAGTACACCTTGCTCAAGGACATCAACGACAAGGTTGAACACGCCGTTGAGATGATCGAGCTGCTGAAGAACATTCCATGCAAGATCAACCTGATTCCGTTCAACCCGTTCCCGCATTCCGGGTACGAGCGGCCAAGCAACAACGCGATCCGTCGTTTCCAGGATCAGTTGCATCAGGCCGGTTTCAACGTCACTGTCCGCACCACCCGTGGTGAAGACATCGACGCCGCATGTGGTCAATTGGTAGGGCAGGTGCTGGATCGCACCCGTCGCAGCGAACGTTATATCGCCGTGCGCGAGTTGAGCGCCGACAGCGATCTGGCACAGAACGCCGCGAACACTAACTAAGAGAGGATCTCTATGTCCCTGCGCTTTGCGCTGCTGTTGCTGTTGGCCAGCCTGTGTGCTGGTTGTGTCCTGTCGGGTGACTACAACCCGATGAAGACCAGCAAGGGCCGCGATGAAGCGCGGGCTGCCTACGTGCAACTGGGGCTGGGATACCTGCAGCAGGGCATGACCGAGCGTGCCAAGGTGCCGTTGAAGAAAGCGCTCGATCTGGACAGTTCGGACCCGGACGCCAATGCAGCCCTGGGTCTGGTGTTTCAGGCCGAAATGGAGCCTGCACTGGCCGACGAGCACTTTCGCAAGGCCTTGTCCTCACGTCCCGCCGATGCGCGCATCCTCAACAACTACGGCAGTTTTCTCTACGAACAGCAGCGCTACAAGGAAGCCTACGAGCGTTTTGAACAAGCGGCCGCCGATACCCTGTATCCTGAGCGTTCACGGGTGTTCGAAAACCTCGGCATGACCGCCGCCAAGCTTGGCCAGCGTGATCTGGCGCAGCAACAGCTGGAAAAAGCCCTGCGTCTGAATCGTCAACAACCACGCGCATTGCTGGAAATGGCTGAGTTGTCCTTCGAAGACAGGCATTATGTGCCCGCGCGTGACTATTACGACCGTTTCAGCCAGTTGACCGAACAAAATGCACGTAGCCTGTTGCTCGGCGTTCGGCTGGCAAAAGTGTTTGAAGATCGCGACAAGGCCGCCAGTTACGGCCTGCAATTAAAACGACTCTATCCCGGTACGCCGGAATATCAGCAATACCTGTCGGAGCAATGATGAAAGCGGCGCATCCCGAAGTTGTAGCAGCGAATCGCGTTAACCCCGGTGAGACTCTGCGCCAGGCCCGCGAAAGCAATGGCTGGTCGCTGGCCGAAGTGGCCCTCAAGCTCAACCTCACCGTGACCTCCCTGAGCAATCTTGAAGCCGGCGCGTTCGACAAGCTGCCGGGGCATACCTTCGCTCGCGGTTACATTCGCGCCTATGCCAAATTGCTCGGCATGGACCAGACCGTTCTGGTTCAGCAATTCGACCAGTCCACCGGCACCGATTCCCAGGGCAGCAACGTTCATGCTCTCGGCCGCATCGAAGAGCCGGTGCGGGTTTCCCACACCATTTTGCGCATTGTCAGCCTTCTGCTGCTGGTGGCGGTCATCGGCGGCGGTTTCGTCTGGTGGCAGGATCAGACGTCGCTGAGAAGCAAGGACCTGACGACGCTGGCGCCTGAACACGTCGAAGTCGAAGGCGCGGACGGCACCACCCAGATTCATCCGATCGACGAGCCGGAAGACCAGGCCGTCGCCGAAAATCAGGTCGACGGCTCCACCGCTCTGGCGCTGCCGCAGTCGGAAACCAGCGCCGAATCGACGGGCGCCGAGCCTGCCGCGCCGGCAACCGGCGCCGCGACGCCTGCACCGACCGCACCGTCTGCTCCAGCCGCAACCCCAGCCGCTCCGGTGGTCGCCGCACCTGCGACGCCTGTCGCCCCGGCGCCTGCGGTGCCGAACGCGCCCGCGCCCGCCGTGACCGCCCCGGTGGCTCCCGCTCCAGCCGCGCCTGCGGCGGCGCCGGTCGCCGGCCAGGGCCAGGTTGCGGTGCAATTCGTCGCCGACTGCTGGACGCAAGTCACCGATGGCAGCGGCAAAGTCCTGTTCAGTGGTCTCAAGCGTAAAGGCGACAGCCTGGCCGTTGCCGGCAAGCCGCCTTTCGCTGTTCGCCTGGGCTATGCCCGTGGCGCACAGGTCAGCTACAACGGCCAGGCGGTCGATGTCGCTCCGTTCACCAGTGGCGAGACTGCTCGCCTGAAGTTGGGTCAATAAGTCATGCACGGCGAATCTCCAATCAAACGTCGCGAATCGCGCAAGATCTGGGTCGGTAACGTACCGGTGGGCGGCGATGCGCCGATCGCTGTGCAGAGCATGACCAACAGCGACACCAATGACGTGGCCGCCACCGTTGCGCAGATCAACCGTCTGGAAGCTGCCGGCGTCGACATCGTGCGTGTCTCGGTGCCGGACATGGACGCCGCCGAGGCATTCGGCAAGATCAAGCAACTGGTCAAGGTGCCGCTGGTTGCCGACATCCATTTCGATTACCGGATCGCCCTGCGTGTCGCCGAACTCGGTGTGGATTGCCTGCGCATCAACCCGGGCAACATCGGTCGTGAAGACCGCGTGCGTGCCGTGGTCGATGCCGCCCGCGACCGTGGCATCCCGATCCGCATCGGCGTCAACGCCGGCTCGCTGGAAAAAGACCTGCAAAAAAAATATGGCGAGCCGACCCCGGCCGCGCTGGTCGAATCCGCCTTGCGTCACGTCGAACACCTCGAGCGCCTGAATTTTCAGGACTTCAAGGTCAGCGTGAAGGCCTCCGACGTGTTCATGGCCGTCGAAGCCTACCGCCTGCTGGCCAAGGAAATCGTCCAGCCGCTGCACCTGGGCATCACCGAAGCCGGTGGTTTGCGTTCGGGCACAGTGAAATCCGCCGTGGGCCTAGGTATGCTGCTCGCCGAAGGGATTGGCGATACTATCCGCATCTCGCTGGCGGCCGACCCGGTCGAGGAAGTGAAAGTCGGTTACGACATTCTCAAGTCTTTGCATCTGCGTTCCCGTGGCATCAACTTCATCGCCTGCCCGAGCTGCTCGCGGCAGAACTTTGATGTGGTGAAAACCATGAACGAGCTGGAAGGGCGCCTTGAAGACCTGCTGGTGCCGCTGGATGTCGCGGTGATCGGTTGCGTGGTCAACGGCCCCGGCGAAGCCAAGGAAGCCCATATCGGCTTGACCGGCGGCACGCCAAACCTGATTTACATCGACGGCAAGCCGTCGCAGAAACTGACGAATGACAATCTGGTGGACGAGCTGGAAAGGCTGATCCGCCAGAAAGCGGCCGAAAAGGTCGAAGCTGACGCTGCGGTTATCGCGCGTGGCTGATCGAACGAATTAAGGAATCTTTGTGAGCAAGTCTCTGCAAGCCATTCGTGGCATGAACGACATCCTGCCCGAACAGACCCCGCTGTGGCGTTATTTCGAGAGCACTGTCGCGCGTCTGCTGGATAACTACGGTTACAAGCAGATCCGCATGCCGATCGTCGAGTTCACCGAGCTGTTCAAGCGCTCGATCGGTGAAGTGACCGATATCGTCGAAAAAGAGATGTACACCTTCGAAGACCGCAACGGTGACTCCCTGACCCTGCGTCCGGAAGGCACCGCGGCGTGCGTGCGTGCCGTGCTTGAACACGGTATTACCGGTGGTGGCCAGGTGCAGAAACTCTGGTACATCGGCCCGATGTTCCGCCACGAGCGTCCGCAAAAAGGCCGTTATCGCCAGTTTCACCAGATCGGTCTGGAAGTGTTCAACCTCGACGGTCCGGACATCGACGCCGAGCTGATCATCATGACCTGGCGCCTGTGGGGCGAGCTGGGTATCCGTGATGCGGTCAAGCTCGAACTCAACAGCCTCGGTACCAGCGAGTCCCGCGGCCGTTATCGTGAAGCGCTGGTCGAGTACCTCTCGGCGCACCACGACAAGCTCGACGAAGACAGCCAGCGTCGCCTGAAGACCAATCCGCTGCGCGTGCTCGACACGAAAAATGCCGACACCCAGGCCGTGCTGGTCGATGCGCCGAAAATGGCCGACTATCTGGACGACGAGTCCCGTGCCCACTTCGAAGGCCTGAAGGCGCGCCTGGATGCCGTTGGCATTCCTTACGTGCTCAACCCGAAACTGGTGCGCGGCCTCGATTACTACAGCAAAACCGTATTCGAATGGGTCACCGACAAGCTCGGCGCCCAGGGCACCGTCTGCGCGGGCGGCCGTTACGACGGTCTGGTCGAGCAGATGGGCGGCAAGCCGACCCCGGGCGTGGGTTTCGCCATGGGCATCGAGCGTCTGGTCTTGATGCTCGAAACCCTGGAGCAGATCCCGGCGGAAATTTCCCGTCAGGTCGACGTTTACCTCTGCGCCTTCGGTGAAGAGGCCGAACTGGCCGGCCTGGCGCTGGCCGAACGGGTTCGCGATCAACTTCCAAACCTGCGCCTGCAAGTCAATGCCGGCGCTGGCAGCTTCAAGAGCCAGTTCAAGAAGGCCGACAAGAGCGGTGCGCTGTACGCGCTGATCCTCGGTGACGACGAAATGGCCGGGCAAGTGGTAGGTTTCAAACCCCTGCGTGGCCAGGGCGAACAACAAAGCATTGCCTGGGATGCGCTCGCCGCTCACCTGGCCACCTGCGTCGTGCAGGGTTGAAGCTGTCTTAACAGCCGATTTAGCGATTAAGGAGTATTGGGGTGTCGAGTACCGAAGACGAACAGTTGGCGGATTTGAAGGACTGGTGGACACGCAACGGCAAACCTCTGGTCACCGGCGGCCTGTTGGCGCTGGTCATCGTGTTCGGCTGGCAGGCTTATCACAAGTATCAGGGCAACCAGTCGCAAGGCGCTTCGGTGCTCTATCAGCAACTGCTGGAAACCACACTGACGCCTGACGGCAAGCCTGATGCCGCCCGCGTTGCGGATCTGGCCGGCAAGCTCAACAGCGAGTTCGGCGGCACTGCCTACGCGCAGTACGGCAGCCTGTTCGTCGCCAAAGTTGCGGTCGACAGCGGCAAGCTGGACGACGCGGCGACCGAACTCAAAGCCATCGTCGACAAACCGGCCAACCCGGCGCTGGGCGAAATTGCCCGTCAGCGTCTGGCGCAGGTGCTCGGCGCGCAGGACAAGGCCGAAGACGCCCTGAAACTGCTCGATGGCGACGCCGACCAGGCGTTCCTGGCCACTCGCGAAGAACTCAAGGGCGACCTGTTGGTGCGCTTGGGCCGGACCGATGACGCGAACAAGGCGTATCAAAAAGCCAAGGCAGCACTGTCGGATGAAGCGGCGGTCGGTGGCCTTCAAATCAAGCTCGACGACCTGGCCAAAGGGGATGCGTGACGTGATCCGTTGGAAGCATGCAGCATTGCTGGCTCTGGCCCTTCTGGCCGCGGGTTGCAGCAGCAACAGCAAGAAAGAATTGCCACCGGCCGAACTGACCGACTTCAAAGAAGAAGTCGTTCTGCAGAAGCAGTGGAGTCGTTCGATCGGTGACGGTCAGGGCGAAACCTACAACATGCTGGTGCCGGCGATCGACGGTGACACCATCTACGCGGCCGATGTGACGGGCGTGGTGATGGCCATGGATCGCAGCAACGGCGACGTGAAGTGGGACCAGGATCTGGAACTGCCTGTCTCCGGTGCCGTGGGCGTTGGTTACGGCCTCGTACTGATCGGTACGCTGCGTGGCGAAGTCGTCGCTCTGGACACCAGCAACGGTGAAGAGAAGTGGCGTGCCCGCGTCAACAGTGAAGTCCTCGCGCCGCCAGCCAACAACGGCGACGTGGTCGTGGTGCAGACCCAGGACGATCGTCTGATCGGTCTGGATGCGGCCACCGGCAACCAGCGCTGGGTGTATGACAGCACCCCGGCGGTACTGACCCTGCGTGGCACCAGTGCGCCGCTGGTCACCAACCGCCTCGCGCTGGCCGGCCTGTCGACCGGTAAAGTGGTCGCGCTGGACATCTCCAACGGTGTGCCGGTGTGGGAACAGCGCATCGCCATTCCGCAGGGCCGTTCGGAACTGGAGCGCGTGGTCGACATCGACGGCGGCCTGCTGCTGTCCGGCGGCACTCTGTACGTCGCCAGCTATCAGGGCCGCGTCGCGGCGCTTGATGTAGAAAGCGGTCGTCAACTCTGGCAGCGCGATGCCTCGAGCTACGCCGGTATTGCTCAGGGTTTCGGCAGCGTCTACGTAAGCCTGTCCTCGGGCACCGTTGAAGGTGTCGACGAGCGTTCCACCACCGCGCTGTGGAGCAACGATGCGTTGGCTCGCCGTCAGCTGTCGGCTCCGGAAGTGTTCTCCAGCTACGTAGCTGTGGGTGACCTGGAAGGTTATCTGCACCTGCTGAGTCAGGTCGACGGTCGTTTCGTCGGTCGCGAGCGCATCGACAGCGACGGCCTGCGTGCCCGTCCGCTGGTGGTGGGCGACACGATTTATGTGTATGGCAACAGCGGCAAACTGGAAGCCCTGACCATCAAGTAACAACTATGCTTGGGGTTGATCCCCAAGCGGCCCTGCATCAGCAGGGTTTGCAGCGCCCCCGGGTGTTGCCCCGAGCACCAGCCGCTGCCTCGCAGCGGCTTTTGTATTTTCTGAAATAACGCAGTGGAGAGCCGCATGGTTCCCGTAATCGCCCTGGTGGGCCGACCGAACGTCGGCAAGTCCACCTTGTTCAACCGCCTGACCAGGACTCGCGACGCCATCGTCGGCGACTTGTCCGGTCTGACCCGTGATCGCCAGTACGGTGAGGCCAAGTGGCAAGGGCGTTCCTACATTCTGATCGACACCGGCGGTATCTCCGGTGACGAGCATGGTATGGACGAAAAAATGGCCGAGCAGTCGCTGCTGGCCATCGAAGAAGCCGATGTGGTGCTGTTTCTGGTAGATGCCAAGGCCGGTTTTACCGCTGCCGACCAGATGATCGCCGAGCATTTGCGCAAACGTAACAAGCGTTCCCACGTGGTTGCCAACAAGGTCGACAACATCGACCCGGAAATGGCCCGCGCCGAATTCGCCCCGCTGGGCATGGGCCACGCGATCCCGATCGCTGGTGCCCATGGCCGTGGCATCACGCAATTGCTGGAAGTCGCCCTTGGCGATTTCCCGCGCGATGATGACGAGCTGGCTGAGGGTGAAGAGGAAGAGGTCGTCGCCGAAGGCGAGGAAGCCAAGCGCATTCCTGGCCCGAGCGAAAAAGACGGGATCAAGATCGCCATCATCGGCCGTCCGAACGTCGGCAAGTCGACCCTGGTCAACCGCATGCTCGGTGAAGACCGGGTAATTGTTTATGACCAGCCCGGCACCACCCGCGACAGTATCTACATCCCGTTCGAACGCAACGAAGAGAAGTACACGCTGATCGACACCGCCGGTGTGCGCAAGCGCGGCAAGATCCACGAAGAAGTCGAAAAGTTCTCCGTGGTCAAAACCCTGCAGGCGATCAAAGACGCCAACGTGGTGATCTTCGTCATGGACGCCCGCGAAGGTGTGGTCGATCACGACCTCAACCTCCTGGGCTTCGCGATCGAATCCGGTCGTGCACTGGTTATCGCGATCAACAAGTGGGACGGCATGACGCCGAGCGAGCGCGACTTCGTCAAGGTCGAGCTGCAACGTCGGCTGTTCTTCGTTGACTACGCTGACATTCACTTTATCTCGGCACTGCACGGTACTGGCGTGGGCAACCTCTACGCCTCGGTGCAGAACTCGTTCAAGTCGGCGGTCACCCGCTGGCCGACCAACCGCCTGACCCAGATTCTGGAAGATGCGGTCGGCGAGCACGCGCCACCGATGGTCAACAATCGCCGGATCAAGCTGCGTTACGCTCACTTGGGTGGCGCTAACCCGCCGATCATCGTGATCCACGGTAACCAGATCGAGAAAGTGCCGAAGTCGTATGTGCGCTATCTGGAAAACACTTACCGTCGTGTGCTGAAGCTGGTTGGTACGCCGATCCGCATCGAGTTCAAGGGCGGCGAGAACCCGTACGAAGGCAACAAGAACACGCTGACCGACCGCCAGGTCAACAAGAAGCGTCGCTTGATGTCGCACAACAAGAAAGCCAGCAAGAAACGCCGCGACAAGAAGTGATCCGAGGCCCTGCACAATTTTGTGTGGGTTTTTTGTGGCGAGGGGATTTATCCCCGATGGGCTGCGCAGCAGCCCCAAAACCCGTGTCCGCGGTGTATCAGTCAAACCGCATTCAACGGGTTTGCGACTGCTTCGCAGCCGGAACGGGGATAAATCCCCTCGCCACAGGATTGGGTTTGTTCAATGAGAGAAGGGCGCCGTCTGGCGCCCTTTTTTTATGGGCGCCGGATGGGCTATCCTCGGGCTCTCCCGCGCCGTCGTCAGAGCCGGGTGTTGAGCAGAGAACCCCCGATGATCACCAGCAAGCTGCCGAATGTCGGCATCACTATTTTCACGCAGATGTCTCAGCTCGCGGCGCAGACCGGCGCGATCAACCTGTCCCAGGGTTTTCCTGATTTCGATGGCCCGCAATCGTTGCGCGACGCGGTGGGTCGGCACATCGCCAGTGGCCATAACCAGTATTCGCCGATGACCGGCTTGCCGGCGTTGCGTCAGCAGATCGCCGCCAAGATCGCGCGCAGCTATGGCGTGAATGTCGATGCCGACCATGAAGTGACGGTGACGCCGGGCGCGACCCAGGCGATTTTTTGTGCGATTCAGGCGGTTATCCACAGCGGTGACGAAGTCATCGTTTTCGATCCGGCCTATGACAGCTACGAACCCGCGGTGGAATTGGCCGGTGGCCGTTGTGTGCATGTGCAACTGGGGCTGCAGGATTTCTCTATCGATTTCGATCAACTCAGCGCTGCGCTCACCCCGCGCACGCGGATGATCATCCTCAACACCCCGCACAACCCAAGCGGTGCGCTGATCAGCCGTGCCGAGCTGGATCAACTGGCGGCGTTGATCCGTGATCGCGACATCTATGTGATCAGCGACGAAGTGTACGAACATCTGGTATTTGACGGTGTGGCGCATGTCAGCGTGCTGGCCCATGAAGAGCTGTATCAGCGCGCGTTCGTGGTCAGCTCGTTCGGCAAGACTTACCACGTCACCGGCTGGAAAACCGGCTACGTCGTCGCACCGCCAGCGCTGACCGCAGAGTTACGCAAAGTGCACCAGTACGTCAGTTTCTGCGGCGTCACTCCGCTGCAATATGCGCTGGCCGATTACATGGCCGAGCATCCGGAGCACGTTGAAGAACTGCCGGGTTTCTATCAGGCCAAGCGCGATCTGTTCTGCGATCTGCTGGCGCCTTCGCGCTTCAGCTTCACCCGGGTCGCCGGCACCTATTTCCAGTTGGTCGATTATTCGCAGATTCGCCCTGATCTGAATGATGTCGACATGGCAATGTGGATGACCCGCGAGCACGGTGTAGCGAGCATTCCGGTGTCGGTGTTTTACCAGAATCCACCGCAAGGCCAGCGCCTTGTGCGCCTGTGCTTTGCCAAACGCGAGGAGACGCTGCGTGAAGCGGCGGCGAAACTATGCGTGATCTGAGTGCGTTGCCCGATCTGACCCTGGCGCTGATCCAGACCAGCCTGGCCTGGCATGACCGCCAGGCCAACCTTGAGCATTTCGAGCTGTTGCTGGAGCAGGCCCGGGGCGCCGACCTGATTGTCCTGCCAGAGATGTTCACCACCGGGTTTTCCATGGAATCGGAAACCCTCGCCGAAGCCGAAAACGGTCCGACCAGCAAATGGCTGCGGGCGCAGGCGGCGAAGTTCGACGCAGTGATCACCGGCAGCGTGATCATTCAGGCGGCCGACGGTAGCCATCGCAACCGCTTGCTGTGGGCGCGGCCGGACGGTGAAGTGCTGCACTACGACAAGCGTCACCTGTTCCGCATGGCCGGCGAACACAACCACTACACCCCCGGCGAGCTTCAGGTGCAGTTCGAACTCAAGGGCTGGCGGATTCGTCCGTTGATCTGCTACGACCTGCGCTTCCCGGTGTGGAGCCGCGATGCGCAGGACACAGATCTGCTGCTGTACACCGCCAACTGGCCGGGCGCACGGCGCTTGCACTGGAATCGTCTGTTGCCGGCACGAGCGATTGAAAATCTCTGCTACGTGGCGGCGGTAAATCGCATCGGCAGCGATGGCAAGGGTTTCGCTTACACCGGTGACAGTCAGGTCCTGGACTTTCAGGGCGAGACCTTGCTGGCGGCGGGGGAGGCGGATGGCGTGTTCAAGGTGGTGCTGGAGGCGGCGCCGTTGGCGGCTTACCGTGAGCGCTTTCCGGCGAATCTGGATGCCGATACCTTCGAATTCACCTGATTTTTTGTTGGCTGAGCTGGCCTTATCGCGAGCAGGCTCACTCCTACAGGGGCACGCATTCCAAATTGTGGGAGCGAGCCTGCTCGCGAAGGGGCCGGTGAATACGGCACAAAAACGTCAGGCAAAAAGAAAGGCCCCGGAGCTCACACTCCGGGGCCTTTCGCATTGCTGCGGTCGATTACGCCGCTTTCGCCTCAGGCTGGCTCAGCGAGCGGTTCAATGCGCTGAACAGGGCCTTGAAGCTCGCCGTGGTGATGTTTTCATCAATGCCCACGCCGTGCACCGCACGTTCACCATTCACACGCAATTCGATGTAAGCCGCGGCTTTGGCGTTGGTGCCTGCGCCGATCGCATGTTCGTTGTAGTCCATGATCTCCACTGGAATCGGCAGGCCGGCGACCAGTGCTTCCAGCGCGCCGTTGCCTTTGCCGCGCCAGTGCAGGTTGGTTTCGCCCTGACCTTGGCTGGCCACTTCCACTTCGACGGCGCTGTTGCCGTTCTCTTCCTGCAGGCGATGGCTGACCAGCGCGTACGGGGTGTTGGCTTGCAGATATTCACTGATCAACAGCGAGTGAATCTGCTTGGCGGTCATCTCCAGGCCCAGGCGATCGGTTTCACGCTGCACAACCTGGCTGAATTCGATCTGCATGCGACGCGGCAAGCTGATGCCGTATTCCTGCTCCAGCAAATAAGCGATGCCGCCCTTGCCCGACTGGCTGTTGACGCGGATCACTGCCTCGTAGCTGCGGCCGATGTCGGCTGGGTCGATCGGCAGGTACGGCACTTCCCACAGGGTGTCCGGTTTCTGCTGGGCGAAGCCTTTGCGGATCGCGTCCTGGTGCGAGCCGGAGAACGCGGTGTGCACCAGGTCGCCAACGTACGGGTGACGCGGATGCACCTGAATCTGGTTGCACTCTTCGACGACTTTGCGCACGCCATCGATGTCGGAGAAGTCCAGCTCAGGGTCGACGCCCTGGGTGTACATGTTCAGCGCGACGGTGACGAGGTCGACGTTACCGGTACGCTCGCCGTTGCCGAACAGGCAGCCTTCGACACGGTCGGCGCCGGCCATCAGGCCCAGCTCGGTGGCGGCCACGCCAGTGCCACGGTCGTTGTGGGTGTGCAGGCTGATGATCACGCTGTCACGGCGGTTGATGTTACGACCGAACCACTCGATCTGGTCGGCGTAGACGTTCGGTGTTGCGCATTCAACGGTGGCCGGCAGGTTGAGGATCATCTTGTGTTCAGGTGTCGGGTTCCACACCTCGATCACGGCGTCACAGACTTCCTTGGCGAATTCCAGCTCGGTGGCGCTGAAGGTTTCCGGCGAGTATTCGAAGGTCCACTCGGTTTCTGGCTGCATGGCTGCGTACTTGACGAACAGCTTGGCCGCATTGACCGCGATGGCCTTGATGCCGTCCTTGTCCTGGTTGAAGACGATGCGACGGAAAGAAGGCGAGGTGGCGTTGTACAGGTGCACGATGGCTTTCTTCGCCCCGCGCAGGGATTCGAAGGTGCGCTCGATCAAATCTTCGCGGCCCTGGGTCAGCACCTGAATGGTGGTGTCGTCCGGGATGTGGCCTTCTTCGATCAGGGTACGCACGAAGTCAAAATCGGTTTGCGAAGCGGCCGGGAACGACGCCTCGATTTCTTTCACGCCCACCTGCACCAGGGTTTTCCAGAAGCGCAGCTTCTTCGCCGCGTCCATCGGCTCGATCAGCGACTGGTTGCCGTCACGCAGGTCGGAGCTGCACCAGATCGGCGCGGCGTCGATGGTTTTCGACGGCCAGGTGCGGTCCGGCAGGTTGATGACGGGAAACGCGCGGTATTTCGAAGACGGGTCTTTGAGCATGCTCATCGGGAAATTCCTTGTTGTCTGGGCCGAAAAGAGGCGGCCTGCCGGTTGAACGTATGTTCTTGGAAAAGCGTGGGACGAGGCGCAGCGATTCAGCCCGGCAGTCGTGCACTGACGAGGCACAGGCTGCGGTGCTGGCGAAGCTGAATGAGGGTGTGAGAGGTTTTCATGGCCTCAACCCTAACCTTGAGGGGGAAGGATGGCAAGCAGTCGAAAAAAATTGAGAGGAATACCCGAAAAGCGGTTTTTTGCGCGATTTTATTGTGCTTGATGGCTGGGATTGTCGTTATTTTTGCGTGGGGTTCGATTGGGGCGCAATCGAGCGGGCGGTGTGTCATGGGGCCTTGTGGTGTTGGTCAGGACGCCTTCGCGGGCAAGCCCGCTCCCACAGGTTATTCGGGTGTACATAAAATTTGTGTACGACACGGACACTGTGGGAGCGGGCTTGCCCGCGAAGAGGCCAGCAGCCTCGACACAACGATTACGGTTGGAACGCACCAATGAATATCGCCGGATCCACCCGCGCATCATTCAGGCTGACGTTCCAGTGCATATGCGGCCCGGTCGCCCGCCCTGTGGCGCCAACCTTGCCCACCACCGCGCCCCGGGCCAGTTGCTGGCCGTTCTTCACGTCGATCTTCGACATATGGCAGAACATGCTGATAAAGCCTTGGCCATGGTCAACAAACACAGTGTTGCCATTGAAGAAGTAGTTGCCGATCAGAATCACCTTGCCGGCCGCTGGCGTCTTGATTGGTGTCCCGGCCGGTACCGCGAAATCAAGCCCGGCATGGGGATTGCGCTCTTCGCCATTGAAGAAACGGCGCACACCGAACTTGCTCGACAGCGGGCCGTTGACCGGTTTGTCCAGCAGCAGGTTGCTCGGCGTGTTCGGGCTGAAACTGCGGTAAGCCTTGATCTGCTCGGCCAGTTCGCCCTCGATGCGCTTGAGGTTGTTGGCGTCTGGATTGACCTGTTGTTTGTTCTTCAGGGTGATGTGCTGTTCCGGGTATTCCTTGCTGCCGACGGTGAACGGCAGCGTGCGGCCAGCGCTATTGATTTGCTGGGCGCCCGGTTTGACCGTCAATGGCACGCCGACGATCGCCAGCCAGTTGTTCTGCTCTTTCACCACCAGTACCGGTCTGCCCTGATAAGTCGCCTTTGGGGCCTGTGCGGCCGTGCCCAGATCGACCACTGCAACGCCGCCCGGCACCGGTTTGTTCAGCAGCCGGGTGATGTAACTGTCGGCGTGGGCGTTGAAAGACAAACAGAGCAACAGCAGTGGTGCGAGAAAACGCGGCATGGATCAGTCCAGTAAAGAGAGGGTGACGGGCGTCAGGTGATTGTCCTCGACGCGCACTTGCAGTTCGCCTTCGCCCAGTTTGGCTTTCAGGCGCTGGCCGGTGTGGGTCTGGGCAGCGTTGCGGATCGCGTGGCCGCGCTCGTCGAGCAAGATGCTGTAACCACGACCGAGAGTCGCCAGCGGGCTGACTACGTGCAGCGTCTGCATCTGGCTGTGCAATTGCTGACGACGGTTTTTCAGACCTTCGCGCATGGCTCGGGGCAAGCGGTCGGCGAGGCTTTCGAGGCGCTGGCGGAGCATCGCCAGTTGCCGCCCCGGGTGTTGCCCGGCCAGGCGGGTTTCCAGACGGATCAAGCGTTCGCGACGGGTGTTGAGGCTGCGCTCGAAAGCCCGGCGCATGCGCATGTCCAGATCATCCAGACGTTGCGCTTGCTGGCGCAGACGTTCGCCGGGATGCCGCAGGCGCCGCGCCATGCCTTCCAGACGCAGGCGATCGCGCATCAAGCGATCACGCATGCGCATGACCAGGCGGCGATGCAGGCTTTCAACCTGACGGATCAAATGGCTGGAGTCCGGGGCGAGCAATTCGGCCGCCGCCGAGGGCGTCGGTGCCCGCACGTCGGCGACAAAGTCGCTGATCGATACGTCGGTTTCATGGCCGACCGCGCTGACAATCGGCGTCACACAGGCATCGATCGCGCGCGCCACGGCTTCTTCGTTGAAGCACCAGAGGTCTTCCAGTGAGCCGCCGCCACGGGCGAGGATCAACGCATCGAAGCCGCGGGCGTCAGCCATTTTCAAGGCGCGGACGATTTGCGCGATGGCCTCGCGGCCCTGCACGGCGGTCGGAATCAACGTCAGTTGCACCTGCGGCGCGCGGCGGCGGAATACGCTGATGATGTCGCGAATCACAGCGCCGGTCGGCGAACTGATGATGCCGATGCGCTGCGGATGGGCCGGCAGCGGCACTTTGCGTTCGGCACTGAACAGGCCCTCGGCACTGAGCTTTTCCTTCAGCGCATCGAAGGCCAGACGCAGCGCACCGTCACCGGCCGGCTCCACGGTGTCGAGAATCAGCTGATAGTCGCCGCGGCCTTCGAACAGCGAAACCTTGCCGCGCACCTTGACCGCCAGACCGTCCTTCAACGCCTGGCGCACCCGCGCGGCGTTCTGCCGGAACAGCGCGCAACGCACCTGCGCGCCGCTGTCCTTGAGGGTGAAGTAAATGTGGCCGGACGCCGGGCGGGCGAGGTTGGAGATTTCGCCTTCGACCCAGATGTTGCTGAACACGTCTTCGAGCAACACCCGCGCGCGGCCGTTGAGCTGGCTGACGGTCAGGACTTCACGGTCCAGGCCAAGTCTTGCAAAGGGATCTTTAATCATGGGGCGCAGTTTAAAGGCATTTGCCGTCGGATCACCACCGATCCCCCGTAGGAGTGAGCCTGCTCGCGATAGCGGTGGGTCAGCAAACATTGATGTGTCTGACCCACCGCTATCGCGAGCAGGCTCACTCCTACAGGGGGATGTTACAGTCAGCCCAGTCTTATAAAGGATGCGGACGATGAGTGTGATGGAGCTGTTGGGGGCGTGGTCGTGGGGGGCCGGCGGCTGGGCAGTGGTCGGATTGGCTATCGCAATGGCCTACATCGTCTTCGGCATCGCCGGTTTCGGCACGGCGCTCGTCGCGGGGCCGATTTTGATTCTGTTCATGCCGTTGTCGAAAATCGTGCCGCTGCTGGTACTGCTGGATTTCGTTGCGGCGTTCGGCAATCTGTTGCCATCACGGCGAGACGTCGCCAAGCCCGAATTGCTCAGGCTATTGCCGTGCATGGCGGTCGGCTGCACCTTGGGGGTGATCTTTCTGCTCAATCTGAAATCCGATCTGCTGCTGTTGTTGATGGGGCTGTTTATCAGCGCCTATGCGGTTTACAGCCTGTGGGTCAAAGTGCGGCCGGCGCAGTTGTCGGCGGCTTGGGCAGTGCCGATGGGCACCGTGGGCGGTTTGTTCGGCGCGTTGTTTGGCAGTGGTGGCTTTCTTTATGCGATCTATCTGAACAGCCGTCTGCCGAAGGAAGCGGCGCGGGCCACGCAAAGTGCCTTGATCAGTTGCAGCACGGTGGTGCGATTGGGCCTGTTCGTCATTGCCGGCGTCTATGCCGAGCTACCCTTGTTGATGTTGGCGCTGTGTCTGTTGCCGGCCATGGCACTGGGCTTGTGGATTGGTCGGCGGCTGACCATGAAATTGTCGCGCGAGGCGTTTGTGCGTCTGGTGACGTGGCTGGTGCTGGCCAGCGGGGTTGCGTTGATCGTGCGCTACTTCAGCACTTGACCGGATTTTGACAGGGATTAAGCTGCCGGCCTTTGAGGCGGCTTCGCGAGCAGGCTCGCTCCCACAGGGGACTGCATTCCAATGTGGGAGCGAGCCTGCTCGCGAAGGCGTCAGAAGCCATACCGCAGGACTTTCCATGAACTCGCAAAGCATCATCGTCCCGAAAATCTCCACCCTGCCGGTCCACGAACCCCGGGCGCGGGCGATCGTGCGCTGGCTGGTGCGCAAGAACATCATCGAAGAGCAACTGACCACCTGCGGTCGCACCGGCAACCGCATGGCCCATGCGATCGCCGATGGCGCCCGTGCCGTGGTCCTGCATCCTGAAGCGCTGCCGTTCGGCGAGCCGATCAATGGCCTGGAGATTGTCACCAAGCGCTGCATCTATACCCCGGCGAAGGGTTTTCTCGAAGAGGCGGGTTGCGCCGAGTGTCGTCGTGAAGTCGGCGAAGCCTTGTTTGAAAGTCTCGAAGAGTGGATGCCGGGTCGCACCGACAATTTCACCTGCCCGGAATGCGGGCATGAAGACGACATCAACGGTTTCCTGTTCTTGCAGGAATGCGCGTTTTCCAACCTCGGCTTTATCTTCAACAATTGGCTGGAGGCGGGGTTCAAGCAGAGCTTTATCGACGAGTTCGCCGACTGGCTCGATCAACCTGTCTCGTGGGTCAAGGTGGAGCTGTAGGGCCGGGCTTTTCCGTACATCAATTAAGCTGAGTTTTACATTGAACAGCAGGGGGTGTCTGACTATAATGGCGCGCTTCCATTTTCCCGCTCGGGAGCCCCCGCGATGCTGCGTATCAGCCAAGAAGCTCTGACATTCGACGACATTCTCCTAGTGCCCGGTTATTCCGAGGTGCTTCCTAACGAAGTCAGTCTCAAGACCCGTCTTACCCGTGGCATCGAACTGAATATTCCTCTGGTTTCTGCTGCAATGGACACCGTGACTGAAGCCCGTCTGGCAATCGCCATGGCTCAGGAAGGTGGCATCGGCATTATCCACAAGAACATGACCATCGAGCAGCAAGCTGCCGAAGTGCGCAAGGTCAAGAAGTTCGAAGCCGGTGTGGTCAAGGATCCCATCACCATCGAGGCCGATGCCACGGTGCGTGATCTGTTCGAACTGACCCGTCTGCACAACATTTCCGGCGTTCCGGTTCTGCACGATGGCGACCTGGTCGGCATCGTCACTTCCCGCGACGTACGTTTCGAAAACCGTCTGGAAGCCACTGTCCGCGAAGTGATGACGCCTAAAGAGCGTCTGGTCACGGTCAAGGAAGGCGCCGACAAGAACGACGTGCGCGAACTGCTGCACAAGCACCGCATCGAGCGCGTGCTGATCGTCGACGACAAGTTCGCCCTCAAGGGCATGATGACCGTCAACGACATCGAAAAAGCCAAAGCCTACCCGCTGGCCAGCAAGGACGATCAAGGTCGTCTGCGCGTCGGCGCTGCGGTCGGCACCGGTAAAGATACCGGCGACCGCGTGACCGCATTGGTCAATGCCGGCGTGGACGTGGTGGTGGTCGACACCGCGCACGGTCACTCCAAAGGCGTGATCGACCGCGTACGCTGGGTCAAAGAAAACTTCCCTGAAGTGCAGGTGATCGGCGGCAACATCGCCACCGGCGCTGCCGCCAAGGCTCTGGCCGAAGCGGGCGCCGACGCAGTCAAGGTCGGTATCGGCCCGGGCTCGATCTGCACCACCCGTATCGTCGCCGGTGTCGGCGTGCCGCAAATCAGTGCCATCGCCAACGTCGCCGCCGCCCTTGAAGGCACCGGCGTGCCGTTGATCGCCGACGGCGGTATCCGTTTCTCCGGTGACCTGTCCAAGGCCATCGTGGCCGGTGCGTCCTGCGTGATGATGGGCTCGATGTTCGCCGGTACCGAAGAAGCGCCGGGTGAGATCGAGCTGTTCCAGGGCCGTTCGTACAAGGCGTATCGCGGCATGGGTTCGCTGGGCGCCATGTCCCAGGCCCAAGGCTCGTCCGACCGTTACTTCCAGGATTCCTCGGCCGGTGCCGAGAAACTGGTTCCGGAAGGCATCGAAGGCCGCGTGCCATACAAAGGCACCCTGAGCGCGATCATTCACCAGTTGATGGGCGGTCTGCGTTCCTCGATGGGTTACACCGGCAGCGCCGACATCGAAGAAATGCGCACCAAGCCTGAGTTCGTGCGGATCACCGGCGCCGGCATGGCCGAATCCCACGTACACGACGTGCAGATCACCAAGGAAGCGCCAAACTACCGCGTAGGTTGAGGCTTCCAGCAAAACGTTTAATCACCGGGGCTGTTCATTCAGCCCCGAGTTGTTTCTGATTCACTACATGAGAATGAGTCATGGCCCTCGACATTCACGCTCACCGCATCCTGATCCTCGACTTCGGCTCGCAATACACCCAACTGATTGCCCGCCGCGTGCGCGAGATCGGCGTGTACTGCGAACTGCACCCGTTCGACATGGACGAAGATGCGATCCGCGAATTCGCCCCTAAAGGCGTCATCCTCGCCGGTGGCCCGGAGTCCGTGCACGAAGCCAACAGCCCGCGCTGCCCGCAAGCGGTATTCGACCTGGGCGTTCCGGTCTTCGGTATCTGCTACGGCATGCAGACCATGGCCGAGCAACTGGGCGGCAAGGTTGAAGGTTCCGAACTGCGTGAGTTCGGCTACGCCCGCGTTGACGTGGTCGGCAAGAGCCGCTTGCTCGACGGCATTGAAGACCACATCGACGCCGACGGCCTGTTCGGTCTCGACGTATGGATGAGCCACGGTGACAAAGTCACCAAGATGCCGGAAGACTTCCACATCCTCGCCAGCACCCCGAGCTGCCCGATCGCCGGTATGTTCAACGACGAGCGTGCTTACTACGGCGTGCAGTTCCACCCGGAAGTGACCCACACCAAGCAGGGCGGTCGCATCCTGTCGCGCTTCGTTCTCGACATCTGTGGCTGTGAAGCCCTGTGGACGCCGTCGAAGATCGCTGAAGACGCCATCGCCAACATCCGTGCCCAGGTTGGCACCGACAACGTCCTGCTGGGGCTGTCCGGCGGCGTTGACTCCTCCGTTGTGGCGGCCCTGCTGCACAAAGCCATCGGCGACCAACTGACCTGCGTCTTCGTCGACAACGGCCTGCTGCGTCTGCACGAAGGCGAGCAAGTGATGGCGATGTTTGCCGAGAACATGGGCGTCAAGGTGATCCGCGCCAACGCTGAAGAGCAGTTTCTCAACAACCTGGCCGGCGAAGCCGATCCGGAGAAGAAGCGCAAGATCATCGGCCGCACCTTCATCGACGTATTCGATGCCCAGTCCAACAAACTGGAAAACATCAAGTACCTGGCGCAGGGCACCATCTACCCGGACGTGATCGAGTCGGCTGGCGCGAAAAGCGGCAAGGCCCACGTGATCAAGTCGCACCACAACGTGGGCGGTCTGCCGGAAGAAATGAACCTGAAACTGGTCGAGCCACTGCGCGAACTGTTCAAGGACGAAGTCCGTCGTCTCGGCCTGGAACTGGGCCTGCCGTACGACATGGTCTACCGTCACCCGTTCCCGGGCCCGGGCCTGGGCGTGCGCATCCTCGGTGAAGTGAAAAAGGAATACGCCGACCTGCTGCGTCGTGCCGACCACATCTTCATCGAAGAACTGCGCAAGGCCGACTGGTACCACAAGGTCAGCCAGGCGTTCGTGGTGTTCCAGCCAGTCAAATCGGTGGGCGTGGTCGGTGATGGCCGTCGTTACGCCTGGGTTGTGGCCCTGCGTGCCGTAGAGACTATCGACTTCATGACCGCGCGTTGGGCACACCTGCCTTACGAACTGCTGGAAACCGTGTCCGGCCGCATCATCAACGAAATCGAAGGCATCTCGCGCGTTACCTACGACGTGTCGAGCAAGCCGCCGGCGACGATTGAGTGGGAATGATCCTGCACATGCCCTGATGGCGTGAGTGCAGGCAGACAATGGCCGCGTGAAACTCTGTTTCACGCGGCCTTTTTTATTGTGATTTGGCTCAGTCAGGAAGGCGGCTCTGCAGCGTCAGCCCGGTCTCGGACAAACGGTTAGACAAATCCTTCAGGCTGCTAAAGACGATGTTGTTCACCCGTGGCCAGGACGGTCGGTGGAGAGACACTCGGCCGCCGCTCAATTGCGTCACCGGCGTGCGCTGAATCATGCCCTGCTTGCTGCGGTGCACGAGGGTATAGCTGTCGCCGGTTTTCTTAAACATGTACATGCCGCGTCGGTGCAGCAGGTTTTCCAGCGACTGCTCGGTCCAGTTTACCGGCTGTGCTGGTACCCGCAGACGCAAATCGGCACGTAGCAGGTCCGGACCGCCCTGGCGGACTGTGCCACCGGTAGAGGTGCCTTGAGGTACTTCGGTGCCCGGGTCGGCCTCGATACCCAGATCTTCACCAAGCCCCACTTCCTCGATTCGCAGGCCGATCCCTCGTTTGATTTCGCTGAGTCCCGGCATACCTCGGAACGCATTGGTGTTTTGTGCATCGGTCAATACGATCCATTTTTGCGGCGCATTGAGCAGGGCGTCGCCGGTCATGATGTCGCTGGCCAGGTAGGTGCCGATGATTTGCTCATCGGTCGGGGGCAGGGGTGTCTTCATTTTGTAACTGGCTGCGCAATCGATGGCCTGCACCCTGATCCCGTTCGCCTTGGCGGTTCTGACCAGCTCCAATGGCGTAAAACGTCCTTCAGGGTCGCTGCCCAGGCTGCTCAGGTATTCCTCAAGGTTTTCGGACATTTCGCCACTGGTGAAATAGCGATTCAGTTCCACCTGCGCGAAGTCGCTGAGCAAGCCGCGCATGTAAAGGGTTTTTGCGTGCCGCGCGAGTGACGGCATGCTTTCCATCAGCCAGCGCAGGCTGGCGATGCGATCGGGGGTTTGCCCGATCACCAGCCCTGAGGCGGCCTCATAGACCTGATCGATAAGCTCGGCATTTGGCATCAACCGGCTGACATCCGGTAGCGCCGGGCGCTCCGGTTCGATCGTTCTGGGCATGTTCTGGAAAAATTTTATGGCCGAGGATTGCAGTAACTGGCGTTTATCGGCCGCATACGCCTCGAACGGATCTTCAATCTCGATACCGCCAGCGCCGTCGGGCTGCATGACAACATGGGTTTGCTCCAGATTCATCGCCCAGGCTTTGAGTGATCGGCGCACCGTCGGGTCGATGTCGTAGGAAGACCGCACGACCCGTGGGGGCCGTAGTTGCGAAGATTGCGGCAACTCCACCGCAGGGGCTTCGACTTCAGGCGGGACGAGCTCGAGGGTGTCGAGTTCGATGTCTGGCGCGCACTGCTTGCCGACGCATTGACCGCCGCCCTTGAGGCCCAGGGCAGGCATGCGCTCCCACAAACCTTCGCCATTAAGGCGAACCGGCAATGCGTGAACGAGTTGGTTGGGCCTTGCCGGGTCGACAATAGCCCAGTCGCCTGCACCGCTTGAATCGGCGAACCAGCGCACGTAGTACGGTGTGTCATTCATCAGGATGGCATAGGGCGGATCGCTGTCGAGACGGTAGATGCCGGCGAATTTTCCGGCTTCTTCACCGGGCGCCGTGCCATCAAGCAGCTCGTTGCATTGATAGCGTTCGGGCACCGGCACCAGTGTGCCGCTCGCTGCCGGTGCGGGCGAGGTTTGTTCGACGATCGGCAGGGGTGTTTCGAGGTCTTCCGGCGCGCGGATTTGTGCCTGCTCAACCGTGGTGCCGGACGTATTCAGCGCGTTGCTCATCTCGGCCATTTCCGCGGCTTCGGCCGCTTCAACCTGCGCTCCCACCTCCAGCATCGGGCCGGTTCCTGCGAGCAACGGAAGGTTGAACAACAGGTTGATACCACTTACCACTGCGCCCAGCACGCCGGACTTGCGCTCCGCCTTGCTCTTGCCATTTTCCGCCTGGTCGATATTCAGGCCCATGCTGGCAACCGTAGCGCCAATCACCGGCAGCGCCACCGGCCAGCCGACGACTGCCATCGGGCCAAAAACCTTGAGGCCTGCGCTCAGGTAACCGATCCAGAGTTTCTTGCGCAGATCGGCGTTGGACGTCAGGGTCAGGTCGGCTTCAGCGAACATCGCGAGGCGGGTGTTATCGCGCAGCCAGGTGAATGCATCGCCGGCAAGCACAAGGTTTTTCCGATTGATCAGATGATGATCGGCACGCCCCCAGGTGCTGACCAGCCGATTCATCAGATCGGTCAGGTTCTCGGTCAGTTGTTGACGATCGGCGAGGGAGAAATGGTTCAGGAAGGACGCTCGGCGGGTTGCGTCGTTCATCTGTTCGAGCACCCACCAGTGCAACGCTGAAGGCGTCGCCTTGACGACGAACGCTTCGGTGTCGCCTGGCACATACAGGATCTGCCGGCCGTCGGGGGCGACGATGCGTAGCAATTGAGTTGCCACAGAGCCGTCAACATCGAAGGCACGGACGTCGCCTTTTGTCGTGTGGGCGGTCTGCAACATGTTCAGGGTGACGGGCCAGCTTAGCTCGCCGATCACAGAACCGGTCAGCCATTGAAAGTCGCTGTGGCTAATGTATTCACGTTCCAGCGCCTGTACTGCCTGGATGAGGAAGTTGCACTTGGCCAAGGTGCGGAAGTTATCGGCGTGGCTGTCCCAGAAAGAACTCAGTTCATCGCGGTAATGAGCGCTGAAATCGAGGCTCCAGAACGCCTTTAATACTTCACTGCCATGCAGGCGCACCTCGTTGCGCTCACTGAAGTTTTCGGCGTCCGGCCCTTCGCTGTAGAAGCCGCCATACAAGTCCAGGAGGTCGGCGTTGTCCTGGTCGGTGGCACGAAAGCGATGAATCACCAGTTGCGTGAGAGTCGTCGATTCGTAGGGCTTTTCAAGGCTGTGTTCCCAGCCGGTAAACGACCGGGTGCTGCTTTGGGCTGTCTTGAAACGGTGGAAGTAAACACGGTCCGGGTCGTGCTCGGGCAAGCCTTGGTCTTGCAGTAACTGGCGGGCGACTTGCTGCGCTGCATCGTGCAGACCGGGGCAGGCCTGCACGAGCGAAGCAGCAATTGCCTCGAGGGCGGCTTTGTCGGTTGCGTTGGGCAAGGGGCGCGGTGTGGTGATGTTCATGCTTCTCCATCCTTGAGAAATGAAGCCTGAGCATGTCCGATTCACCCACCGAGGGTGCATTAACTATGTACCGCAGATGGCCGGTCGAAATGTGCGGGGGTCAGCGCCGCGCCACATCAGAAAAATAAAATTTATCCAGCGTATGCCGCGATTCGGTGTACTCGAATTGCCGGCCGTCCTGCAGGAAGGTCTGGTTGCTGACCACGATGACATGGCTCTGCCCGTCGAGGTCCAGATGCTGCTGGTCGTCCTTGCTGCACGGCACCGCTTCGATGGTGCGCTGGGCGTAGGCGATCTGCAGTTGCAGGGTTTGTTCGATGTGCGCGTAGATCGAGTGTGCGGCGATGTCTGCAGTCAGGTCGGGAATCACGGCGCTGACGAAGTGATTGATGTCGAGGATGACCCGTTTGCCATCGATGCGCCGCACGCGCTTGATTCGGGTGATCGGGCTGCCGGGTTCGGCATGGATGTGTTCGAGCAGCGCACCGTCCAGCGGAACCTGGCACATCTCGACCACTTCGGTGCTGACATCGTTGCCCAGGCGCGGGTAGGTCTCCTGGAAGCTGACGATGCCGCCGAGCTGGAATTCGATCGGATGGGTCGACAGCACGAACGCGCCTTTGCCGTGAATTTTCTGGGCGAAACCGCGTTCCTGCAGCAACTCGATGGCTTTGCGCACGGTGCCACGGCTGGCCTGATAAGTGCCCATCAGTTCGGTTTCCGAAGGCAGCCGTGCGCCGCGCTCCAGACGTTCAGTGGTGATGCTGGCAAGCAAATCGCTGTAGATCTGGTTGTATTTGCTCATTGGGTGGACTCTTTGCTGGCACTACTCAAACGTCGAACCTTAAGGGCAGGGTAGGGGTTTGTCCATGTGAATGACGGAAAACATCTTAGGTCAAAGTAGGAAAAATCGTCGCTGATCCGACGTTTATCGGCAAACACAAACTCGTACAGACGAGTTGTTGCATAAACTCGTACAGACGAGTATTTTTCGCTTCTGCGTGCTGCCTATAACAACAATCCACGACGGAAGAACGAGCATGAGCCACGATTACCCCAACATTGCCCGGGAGCTGCTGAAAAGCCTCGGTGGCAGCGACAACCTCGAACAGGCTGCGCATTGCGTGACGCGGTTGCGCCTGGCGCTGAAGAACCCCGCGTTGGTCGACGCTGCCGCGCTCAACGTGATTGATCTGGTCAAGGGCTCGTTCTTCACCGGCGGGCTGTATCAGGTGGTGATCGGGCCGGGGGAAGTCGAAAAGGTCTACGCCGAATTGCGTAACCAGACCGGTCTGGCCGCTTCGACCATTGCGGACGTTAAACAGAAAAGCGCCGAGAAGATAAACGCCATGCAGCGTCTGGTGCGGGTGTTCTCCGACGTGTTCATGCCGATCCTGCCGGCGCTGATCATCGCCGGCCTGTTGATGGGCATCAACAACCTGCTCGGCGCCAAGGGCATGTTCATCGAGGGGCAAACCCTGCTCGATGCCTACCCGAATCTCGACGGGCTGTGGAGCCTGATCAATCTGATGGCCAACACCTCGTTCGTGTTTCTGCCGGCGCTGGTGGGCTGGTCGGCGGCCAAGCGTTTCGGCGGCAGCGAAATCCTCGGCATCGTCCTCGGCCTGATGCTGGTGCACCCGGACTTGCTCAACGCCTGGAACTACGGCAAGGCTGTCGCCGGTCTCGACGGGCAGCAACTGCCGTACTTCGACATCCTCGGCCTGTTCCAGGTGGAAAAGGTCGGTTATCAGGGGCAGATTCTGCCGATCCTGCTGGCGGCCTACGTGATGAGCGTGATCGAAAAATGGCTGCGGGCGCGAGTGCCCAATGCGGTGCAATTGCTGGTGGTGCCGATCACTACCATCGTTGTTACCGGCGTGCTGGCGCTGGCGATCATCGGCCCGGTAACCCGGCATATCGGTATCTTCATCACTGAAGGGCTGGTGATGCTGTTCGATCTGGCACCACTGGTAGGCGGGGCGATTTTCGGCCTGCTGTATGCGCCACTGGTGATCACCGGCATGCACCACATGTTCCTCGCGGTCGATCTGCAACTGATCTCGACCCAGGGTGGAACCTTCATCTGGCCGATGATCGTCATGTCCAACCTCGCGCAGGGCAGTGCCGCGCTGGCGGTGTTCTGGATGACGCGCAACGCGCGGGATAAAAGCATGGCGTCGACCTCGGCGATTTCCGCCTATTTCGGCATTACCGAGCCGGCGATGTTCGGCGTCAATCTGCGCTACAAGTTTCCGTTCTACGCCGCGCTGGCCGGCTCGGCGCTGGGCTGCATGTTCCTGTCGCTGAACAAGATCCAGGCCTCGGCCATCGGCGTCGGCGGCCTGCCCGGATTTATCTCGATCATCCCGCAGTTCATTCCGATGTTTGTCATCGGGATGCTGATCGCCATGCTGGTTCCGTTTGCCCTGACCTGCGTGCTGAGCATGAAGATTGTCCGGCCGGGCTACCGGGTCGCCTGAAATCCAACCAAGGAATTGCGTCATGCAAGACTGGCAACGTTCGGTGATCTACCAGATCTACCCGAAAAGCTTCCACAGCCACGCCGGCAACGCGACCGGCGATCTGCTCGGCATCGTCGCCAAGCTCGATTACCTGCAATGGCTGGGAGTCGATTATTTGTGGATCACGCCGTTTTTGCGTTCGCCGCAACGGGACAACGGTTACGACATCAGCGACTACTACGCCGTCGATCCGAGCTACGGCAGCATGGCCGATTGTGAATTGCTGATTGCCGAAGCGGGCAAGCGCGGGATCAAGCTGATGCTCGATATCGTGGTCAACCACACTTCGATCGAACACGTCTGGTTCCAGCAGGCGCGCAGCAGCCTCGATAATCCTTACCGTGACTTCTATATCTGGCGCGATCAGCCGAACAACTGGGAATCCAAGTTCGGCGGTTCGGCCTGGGAGTACGAAGCGCAGACCGGGCAATATTATCTGCACCTGTTCGACCACACCCAGGCTGACCTCAATTGGGACAACCCGAAGGTCAGGGACGAAGTGTTCAAGATGATGCGCTTCTGGCGCGACAAGGGTGTCGGTGGCTTTCGTCTGGATGTGATCAACCTGATCTCCAAACCGGCAGATTTTCCAGAAGATGACAGCGACGGTCGGCGTTTCTACACCGATGGGCCGAACGTGCATGAATACTTGCAGCAGATGCACCGTGAAGTGTTCGAAGGTCACGACCTGATTAACGTCGGCGAGATGTCCTCGACGCGTCTCGAGCACTGTATCCGCTACTCGAACCCGCAATCGAAAGAGCTGTCGATGACCTTCAATTTTCATCACTTGAAGGTCGATTATCCGAATCTGCAGAAGTGGGTGCGCGCCGACTTCGATTTCCTCCAGCTCAAGCAGATCCTCTCGGACTGGCAAACTGGCATGCAGGCGGGGGGCGGCTGGAATGCGTTGTTCTGGTGTAACCACGATCAGCCGCGGGTGGTCTCGCGATTTGGCCATGACGGCGAGTACCGCGAGCTCTCGGCAAAGATGCTTGGCACCGCGTTGCACTTTTTGCAGGGCACGCCGTTTGTGTATCAGGGCGAAGAGCTGGGCATGACCAATCCGGGGTTCGAGAGCATCGAGCAGTATCGCGATGTCGAGACTCTGAACATCTTCCGACTCAAGCGTGAAGCGGGGGTCAACGACGTCGACAATATGGCGGCGATCATGCAGAAGTCCCGCGACAACGGGCGCACGCCGATGCACTGGCACGCCGGGCACAATGCCGGTTTCAGTCGCGGCGAACCTTGGATCGGCGTGCCGGCCAATGCCGCGCAGATCAACGTCGCGCATCAGCTGCACGACCCGGACTCGGTACTGCATCACTATCGACGGCTGATCGCCTTGCGCCGCAGCGAAGCGCTGATCTGCGACGGCGTCTATCGCCAGTTGCTGCCCGAGCACCCACAAATCTGGGCATACCTGCGCGAGGGGGAGGGTGAGCGCCTGTTGGTGGTGAACAACTTTTATGGCGGCCCGTGTGACGTCGAGTTACCGCCGGTGATCGACGAAACGCAGGCGCAGCGACTGTTGATCAGCAACTACCCGGACTGTCCGCTGCGCACGCGACATCTGCGCTTGCGACCTTATGAGTCGTTCGTGGTGCACCTGACCGATCCGTGATCGATAACTGAAAAAACAACCTTTTTGAAACACGCAGAACACTGCGCGGGGGACTTTTGCGCGCCGAATTCCTGCAACCACACAATAAAAACAACGGGTGGCATATGAAAACAACAATAAATCACAGCCTGGTCGTTGCCGGTTTTTGTCTGGCAGTTCCCACTTCTTCGCATGCACTGGAATTCGGCGGCTACTTGCGCAGCGGGGTCGGTACGTCGCTCAACAGCAGCGGCCAATCGTGTTTCCAGCTACCCGGTGCGCAAACCAAATACCGCTTGGGCAACGAATGCGAGCAGTACGGCGAACTGGAGCTGCGCCAGGACCTGTACACCCTCGACGATGGCTCGGTGTTGAGCGTCGACGGCATGGCGTCGCTGTATAACCGCTACGACCGCAGCCTGACGTTCAAGGAGGACAACGGCTCGATTCGCTTACCGCAGGCTTACGCGCAATGGTCGGCCATGCCCGCGCTCAACGGCGGCTCGCTGTGGGCCGGACGCCGCTACTACAAACGTAACGACATCCATATTTCCGATTTCTACTACTGGAACCAGAGCGCTACCGGCGGCGGTATCGAAGACGTGTTGATCGACGGCTTGAAATACAGTTACGCCTTCTCGCGCAAGGACAATCTTTATCAGAAGGATTACATCAACCGGCATGACTTCAACGTTGGCGGTTTCAACAGCAACCCGGGCGGCGAACTGGAGTTCGGCCTGAGTTACATCGACAAGCCCGACCGCCGCGATGCGCACCGCGGCTGGGCCATTACCACGCAACATGTGCAGCAGAATTTTCTCGGCGGCAAGAACAAACTGGCTTTGCAATACGGTGAAGGCCCCGGCACTGGGCTGGGCTACACCGGCGACGTGATGCTCGACGACCGCAACAAAAGTTATCGCATCGTCGAGTTTTTCGACTGGCAGCTGACACCGCGTTTCGGCGGACAGGTCGCGGCGGTGTATCAGAAAGACATTCGTGCGGACGGTGCCGACCAGAACTGGATCTCCCTGGGCGTGCGCCCGACCTATGCGCTGACCGAGCAATTCAAACTGGTGAGCGAACTGGGCCATGATCAGGTCGACGCGCCGGGAGGCACGCGCAAACTGAGCAAGTTCACGTTCGCCCCGACCTGGTCACCCAAGGGCCCGGAATTCTGGGCCCGCCCCGAGGTGCGGCTGTATTACACCTATGCGAGCTGGAACGAAGCCGCCAAGCGTGCGGCCAACCAACTGGCCAAAGGTTCGGCGTTGTCCGACACCGGTGCCTTCGGTCGCGCGCGGCACGGCTCCAACATCGGCTTGCAGGTCGAATACTGGTGGAAGTAAGCGATGCCGACGGTGTTTCGCGCACCGTCGGCCCTTCAAAGAACGAACAAGCAGGTGATGTCATGGCCGTACCCCAACAATTGCAACTGCTGGCGCCGTTGTCCGGCGTGCTGATGGCGCTGGATCAGGTGCCCGATCCGGTGTTCGCCGGTCGGGTGATCGGCGATGGGCTGTGCATCGATCCAACCTCGTCGACGCTGTGTGCGCCGCTGGCCGGGGTTGTGAGCGACATACAGGCCAGCGGGCACGCCGTTACCGTGACCAGTGATGAAGGTGTGCAGGTGCTGATGCACATCGGCCTGGACACGGTGAACCTCGCCGGCGCGGGTTTCACTCCGCGCGTCGAAGCGGGCCAGCGGGTCGAGGCCGGGCAGGCGCTGATCGACTTCGATGCCGATTACATTGCCCTGCATGCACGCAGTCTGCTGACGCTGATGCTGGTGGTCAGCGGTGAACCGTTTACTTCGCTGGTCGGGACGACAGGGCTAGTGCAAAGCGGTCAGCCAGTGCTGAGTGTCGGCAGCGCCGGAACGGCCAGCGTGACGCCGGAAATGCCCAAAGGTGAAGCGCTGTTCTCCCCACCGATCAGCCTGCCCAACCCCAATGGACTGCATGCGCGACCAGCGGCGGTGTTCGCCCAGGCGGCCAAGCGCTTTACGGCGACGATCCATCTGCACCGGTTGCAGGCGCAAGCCAATGCCAAGTCGCTGGTGGCGATCATGGCGTTGCAGACTGGCCCCGGCGACAGCGTGCAGGTGAGCGCGCAGGGGGAGGATGCCGAAGCCGCCCTCGACACGCTGACCCGGCTGCTGGCCGAAGGCTGCGGCGAAAACGTGCCGGTGCCGGTCGCAACCAGCGAACCGGAACTGCCCAATGTGCTGCGTGGGGTGTGTGCTTCGCCCGGTTCGGCGTTGGGGCAGGTGGTGCAGATCGTGGAGCCGACGCTCACCGTCAACGAGTTCGGTGCCGAGCCCGCCGTTGAACGGGCGGCGCTGACCGATGCCCTGGTGGAGGCCGACATGGCTTTGCAGCACCTGTGCGACACGGCCAGTGGTGAAGCGCAGGCCGAAATCTTCAAGGCGCATCAGGAGTTATTGGCGGACCCCAGCCTTCTGGATCAAGCCCTGGCCCTGATCGATGAGGGCAAAAGCGCGGCGTTTGCCTGGAACACCAGCACCGAAGCGACAGCGGCGATGTTCCGGTCGCTGGGCAGTGCTTTGTTGGCCGAGCGGGCGGCGGATCTGGTCGACGTCGGCCAGCGCGTCTTGAAATTGCTTCTGGGTGTGCGCGAACAGACGCTGGTGTTGCCGGACGACGCCATCCTGATTGCCGATCAATTGACCCCGTCACAGACCGCCGGGCTGAACACAGATAAAGTGCTGGGATTTGCCACGGTCGGCGGCGGTGCCACCAGCCACGTGGCGATTCTTGCGCGGGCCTGTGGCTTGCCGGCAATCTGCGCGATGCCGGTGCAGATGCTCGCACTGGCCGACGGCACCCAGGTGCTGCTGGACGCAGACAAGGGCGAGTTGCAGCTGAACCCGAACGCTGAGTCTATTGATCAGTTGCGCGCCCGGCATGAACGGCAACGGCAACGCCATCAGCATGAACTGGCGCAGGCAACGCTCGCCGCGTGCACCCGCGACGGGCAGCACATCGAGGTGACCGCCAACGTGGCGTCACTGAGCGAAACCGCCCAGGCCATGGACCTCGGCGCGGGCGGCGTCGGGCTGTTGCGTTCTGAGTTCCTCTACTTGGACCGCCATCAGGCGCCCAGCCATGACGAGCAAGTGTCCACCTACAGCGCCATCGCTCGCAGCGTCGGTCCGTCGCATAATCTGGTGGTGCGCACCCTCGACGTCGGCGGCGACAAACCATTGGCCTATGTGCCGATGGACGCAGAGAGCAATCCCTTCCTCGGCTTGCGCGGCATACGTCTGTGCCTGGAGCGCCCGCAACTGTTACGTGAGCAATTGCGTGCGGTGCTGGCCTGCTGTCAGCTGACGCGCTTGCACATCATGCTGCCGATGGTCACGCAACTGTCGGAGTTGCGGCTGGCGCGGCAGATGCTCGAGCAAGAAGCGCAGGCGCTGGGCCTGGCTGAAATGCCGAAACTGGGGGTCATGATCGAAGTGCCAGCGGCGGCGCTGATGGCCGATCGCTTTGCCCCCCATGTCGACTTTTTCTCCATCGGCACCAACGATCTGACGCAATACACCCTGGCCATGGATCGCGATCATCCGCGCCTGGCCAGTCAGGCGGACAGCTACCATCCAGCGGTGCTGCGCCTGATTGCCACGACCGTGCAGGCGGCGCATGCCCACGGCAAATGGGTCGGGGTCTGCGGCGCCATGGCTTCCGAGCGTCTGGCGGTGCCGCTGCTGTTGGGCTTGGGCGTGGATGAACTGTCGGTGAGCGTGCCGTTGATTCCAGCGATCAAATCAACCGTGCGCGAGCTGAATCTGTCCGAGTGTCAAACCATCGCCCGGCAGGTGCTCGACCTGGAAAGTGCCGAGCAAGTGCGTGAGGCGTTACGCCTGCACAGCGAAGCGATTGCCGACACCACACGGATTCTGGAGAACTGATGATGTTCGATAAGTTGCAGCAGGCATTCTGGAAAGCGCTGACGCCGGATCTGGTGGCAGACGAGCCGAAAACGCCGACCGAGCCGGCCGTCGGCTTGAGCGCTGAAATCGTCGCGGCATTGGGCGGCGCGGATAACCTAAAGTCGCAGCAGGCGGTGGCGCTGACGCGGGTACGGGTGGAGCTGGCAGACGTCGCCTGCGTTGATCGTGAGGCATTGAGCCTTGCCGGTGTCGCCGGGGTCATGGCGCTTGCGGGCGGCGTTTTGCACCTGATTACCGGCCTGCGGGAATAAGCCAAAGCAGGCGTGCGGCCCCAGGTCGCCCTTACTGTTTCTCAACTGCGGGTGTATCGTATTCGCCTTTTACGGGCCCCCCGGGGCCTGTCGCTGATACGTGAGGTAGTTGAGTTCATGTCCTTTACCCGTCGCCAAATCCTCGGTGGCCTGGCCGGTCTTGTTGTCGTTGGCGTTGGCGCGGGGGGCGCATCGCGGTACTGGCTGGGCAAAATGGCCGACGGCGAGGCCGGTCACGACTATGAACTGATCGCCGCGCCGCTGGATGTGGAACTGGTGCCTGGCCACAAGACCCAAGCCTGGGCGTTCGGCCCGTCGGCGCCGGGCACCGAGCTGCGCGTGCGTCAGGGCGAATGGCTGCGGGTGCGTTTCATCAACCACCTGCCGGTGGCGACGACGATTCACTGGCACGGCATCCGCCTGCCGCTGGAAATGGACGGCGTGCCCTACGTCTCGCAACTGCCGGTGCTGCCGGGCGAGTATTTCGATTACAAGTTTCGCGTGCCGGATGCCGGCAGCTACTGGTATCACCCGCACGTCAGCAGCAGCGAGGAACTCGGCCGTGGCCTGGTCGGGCCGCTGATCATCGAGGAGCGCGAGCCGACCGGTTTCAAGTACGAGAAGACCCTGAGCCTGAAGAACTGGCACGTCGATGAGCAAGGTCAGTTCGTAGAATTCAGCATCCCGCGCGAAGCGGCCCGTGGCGGTACTGCCGGACGTCTGTCGACAATCAATGGCGTGCCGTTGCCGGTGATCGATCTGCCGGCCGGGCAGATCACTCGGGTGCGTTTGCTCAACCTCGACAACACCCTGACCTACCGCATCAACATTCCCGGCGTCGAAGCGCAGATCTACGCGCTGGACGGCAACCCGGTCGAGCCGCGCCCGTTGGGTAAGGAATACTGGCTCGGTCCAGGCATGCGTATCTGTCTGGCGATCAGGGCCCCGGCGGCCGGTGAAGAACTGTCGCTGCGCAACGGCCCGGTGCGTCTGGGCACGCTGCGTTCAGTCACCAACACCGATGCGCCGACTGACTGGCCGAAAGCCCTGCCGGCCAACCCAGTGGCCGAGCCGGATCTGGCCAATGCGGAGAAACTCAACTTCAATTTCGAATGGGTCGGCTCGGTGTCGGTGAACACCGAAAACGGCAAGCCGCCGAGTCTGTGGCAGATCAACGGCAAGGCCTGGGACATCACCGACAAGACCTGTGCTGACCGACCTATTGCCAGCCTGAAACTGGGCCAGAGCTATATTTTCGAACTGAAGAACATGACCCAGTACCAGCACCCGATCCACCTGCACGGCATGAGCTTCAAGGTGATTGCGTCGAACCGGCACAAGGTCGTTCCGTACTTCACCGACACCTATCTGCTGGGCAAGAACGAGCGCGCGCAAGTGGCGCTGGTGGCGGATAACCCGGGGGTATGGATGTTCCACTGCCATGTCATCGACCACATGGAAACCGGCCTGATGGCCGCGATCGAGGTGAAGTGATGCGCCAGATTCGCCCGGCGGCGATCATCGACCGCAGCCGCGACCGCGACTTCATGCGCGAAGCCCTGATCCTCGCCGAACAGGGCGCTGCGCTTGGCGAAGTGCCGGTGGGCGCGGTGCTGGTGCAGGACGGCGCCATCATTGGTCGCGGTTTTAACTGCCCGATCAGCACCAGCGACCCGAGTGCCCACGCCGAAATGGTCGCGATCCGCGCCGCCGCGCAGGCAGTGGATAACTATCGCCTGCCGGGCAGCACCCTGTATGTGACGCTGGAACCGTGCAGCATGTGCGCCGGACTGATCGTGCATTCGCGAGTGGCGCGAGTGGTGTATGGCGCGCTGGAGCCGAAGGCCGGGATTGTGCAGAGTCAGGGTCAGTTTTTTACCCAGGGCTTTTTGAATCACCGGGTGCTGTATGAGGGCGGGGTATTGGCTGAAGAATGTGGCGCGGTGTTGACCGAGTTCTTCCGCGCCCGCCGAGCGAAACCCGCTGAATAAACACCGCCCCCTGTAGGAGTGAGCCTGCTCGCGAAAGCGTCAGCAATTACAACATCGAGGGTGTCTGACACACCGCTATCGCGAGCAGGCTCACTCCTACACAGGGCCGCATTTCAACGGCAGTAATGCAGTCAAATTGTGGGAGCGAGCCTGCTCGCGATAGCGTCGGTACATTCAGAATGAATGGTGACTGACACACCGCCTTCGCGAGCAGGCTCACTCCTACACAGGGCCGCATTTCAACGGCAGTAATGCAGTCAAATTGTGGGAGCGAGCCTGCTCGCGAAAGCGTCGGTACATCCAGAATGAACGGTGACTGACACACCGCCTTCGCGAGCAGGCTCACTCCTACACGGGGCCGCATTTCAACGGCAGTAATGCAGTCAAATTGTGGGAGCGGGCTTGCTCGCGAAGGCGTCGGTACATTCAGAATGGAGAGTGACTGACACACCGCCTTCGCGAGCAAGCCCGCTCCCACAGGGGGATCTCCATTGTTCGGGAGATTGGGTTATTTCTTGGCGACGATCACCGCCCGCATCGGCGCCGGCAGTCCTTCAATGGTTTTGCTGTGATCCTCAGGATCAAGAAAATCTCTCAGCGACTGATACTTCATCCACTCCGTCCCGCGCTGTTCTTCCACCGTCGTGGTGCTGACATCCACGCAACGAATATCGGTGAACCCGGCCCGGCGCAGCCACAACTCCAGTGCAGGCACCGACGGCAGGAACCACACGTTGCGCATCTGTGCGTAGCGATCTTCCGGCACCAGCACTTGATGCTTGTCGCCTTCGACCACCAGGGTTTCCAGCACCAGTTCGCCGCCCTTGACCAGGCAGTCCTTGAGCGCCAGCAAGTGCTCGATCGGCGAGCGACGGTGATAGAACACGCCCATGGAAAACACCGTGTCGAAGCCTTCAAGGTTCGGCGGCAGGTCTTCGAACGGGAACGGCAGATGCCAGGCGTTTGGCTCGGACAGATAGCGTTGCACCGCCTGGAACTGGCAGAAGAACAGCCAGTTCGGGTCAACGCCAATCACGCTGTCGGCGCCCGCACCGAGCATGCGCCACATGTAATAGCCGTTGCCGCAGCCGACATCGAGGATGCGCTTGCCTTTGAGGTCCAGATGCGGAGCGACCCGCGACCATTTCCAGTCCGAACGCCATTCGGTGTCGACATGCACGCCGAACAGATCGAACGGTCCCTTGCGCCACGGCGACAGGCCCATCAGCGCGGTGCGCATCTGCACGCGCGTCTCGTCGTCGCAATCGGTGTCGAGCTTCAGGCCGTTGAGCAAGTCGATTTCGCTTGGCTGAATCTTCGGCAAGGCATCCAGCGCACTCTGCCAGCGCTCCAGATCGCCGTGGCCTTTCTCCATTTTCTGGTCGAGTTGTGCCTGCAAAGTGTTGGCCCATTCGGCCAGCGGTGTACCGGCCAGACGGCGGGCGAGGGGGGACAGGTCAATCATGGCAAGGCAATCAACGAGGCAAAGTTAAGACACTGGAACCACGGCACGACTTTCGAGAACCCGGCGGCCAGCAGGCGTTCGCGGTGTTCTTCGAGGCTGTCGGGCTTCATGACGTTTTCGATGGCGCTGCGCTTCTGGGCGATTTCCAGTTCGCTGTAGCCGTTGGCGCGTTTGAACGCCACGTGCAGGTCGGTCAGCAGCGCGTGTTCTTCGGCATCGTTGAAACGCAGTTTCTCCGAAAGAATCAGCGCGCCGCCGGGTAACAACGATTGGCGAATGCGCGAGAGCAACGCGGTGCGCTGATCCGGGGCGATGAATTGCAGGGTGAAGTTCAGCGCCACCACCGAGGCGGGCTGGAACTCCAATGCGAGGATATCGCCCTCAATCACCTCGACCGGCAGCAACTCCTGAAACATCGAATCCTGACCGTTGAGATATTCGCGGCAACGCTCGACCATCGCAGCCGAGTTATCCACAGCGATCACCTGGCAACCGTCGGTGCGCACATGGCGGCGCAGGGCTTGGGTCACTGCACCCAGCGACGAGCCGAGGTCATAGAGCACGCTGTTGGGCTGGGCGAATTGCGCGGCGAGCACGCCGAGGTTTTCGACGATGGTCGGGTAACCCGGCACCGAGCGCTTGATCATGTCCGGGAACACCCGCACCACGTCTTCGTTGAAGGCGAAGTCAGGCACCTGGGCCAAGGGCTGGGCGAAAAGGCGATCGGGTTCTTTGCTCACGGCGGTTCCGGCGGTGTCGGTGGAAAAGGCCGGCATTTTAGCCAAAGTGGGGCGCGGATGCTTGGGTTGTCTGATAAAGCACCCGTGCGAAACGTGAGATGCGCCTGTGTGGCGAGGGAGCTTGCTCCCGCTGGGTTGCGAAGCGACCCTGAACGCGGTGCACGCGGTACTGCAGGGCCCCTTCAAACACCGGTTCTGCGGCTGCTGCGCAGCCGAGCGGGAGCAAGCTCCCTCGCCACAAAAGGTCAGCGCTGGGTCTGGAAGAGCGCTGAGGCAATCAATTTACCGAGATGGCGCAGTCAAAGGTTTCCACTGGCAGCACTTCCGGTGCCCACGGTTGTTGCGAGGTCAGGCGCAAACGCCCGGTGCCGGCCGCGAAGGCCTGGAAGCGCCAGGTCGAAACGCCCGCCGCACCGACCACGCCGGCATCTTCCGGATTGCTGTAAACCTCGGGACTGAGCGTGCGCAACACGCCGCCCGCCGAATCCTGAATCGCCCAGCGGTAGCCGGTGGTCGGGTTGCTCGGCAGCGTAATGATCAGGTTTTGCCCGGTGCTGAGCCGCACGGGGCATTCGCTTTGTTTTTCCACGGTCACGTTGTGTTTCGGTTGCGTGGCGCAGGCGGCCAGCAAGGAAAGGGCGAGGGGGAGAAACAGGCGAGTGGGGGACATAAGATCAGCAGCTCCGGCGGTAACGACGAACGGCGAGCATAACTGATGAGACAAATTGTGACCAAGTCCGAGCAGGTCCGCTAACGTCGAGTTCGATCTTTATAGGATCAGTATGGCCAGGAAAATCAAGATCACAGTTAATTCGATATTTCCTGTTAAGGATGTCCAGGTAGGAAGTGAAAGTTCCCTGCTGGGCGTACTGGGTTCCACCTATGTTGAGGTAGAACACTTGTTGTAAATACTTACCTTTCTCGAACACGTGATCGCCGTTAGGCGTTAACGAGTCAATGGTAAGGCGGATTGCGTGTTGATTCGGAAACCCCCCTTCTTTAGAGCCTTCGATGGTTATGTACTGGCCATTCGTCACTTCTATACGGTCGACCTCGAAGAGCAGTACGCCCTTTTTAGTTGCTCTGAAATTACCGGGAAGACGCGATCGCCTTGGCATAATGAGTTCCCTCAATGAGTCGCTTCGAGAGGGAAGTTTGAGGGGCGGTCTGACGAGGCGCCACTGGTAGACTTGACAGGTTTTTATTGTTTTTTGCGATAGGTTTTGTCGCATCTGGTTATAGAGATAACAGGGCATTGCCAAGAGGCGATGCCCTGTTTGCATCGGGTTAGAACAAGATTTTCGCCACGTCCGCAAACTTCTTCGCGAAGTGCACGGTAATCCCTTCCTTCAGATAATCCGGCAACTCTTCAAAATTACCCCGGTTCGGCTCCGGCAGAATCAGCTCGAAAATCTTCTGCCGCCGCGCCGCGATCACTTTCTCGCGCACCCCGCCAATCGGCAGCACATGCCCGGTCAGTGTCAGTTCGCCGGTCATCGCCACGCCTTTTTTCGGTGGCTGGTTACGCGCCAGAGACAGCAAGGCACTGGCCATGGTCACGCCGGCGCTCGGGCCGTCCTTGGGTGTTGCGCCTTCCGGCACATGCAGGTGGACGAAGGCTTCGTCGAAGAACTTCGCATCACCGCCGAACTGCTTCAGGTGCGAACTGACGTAGCTGTAGGCGATTTCCGCAGACTCTTTCATCACATCGCCCAATTGCCCGGTGAGCTTGAACCCACGGTTGAGCGCGTGAATGCGGGTGGCTTCGATCGGTAACGTCGCGCCGCCCATGCTGGTCCAGGCCAGACCGGTAATCACGCCGGTGCCGGACAGCACCTGTTCGTTGCGAAACACCGGGTGGCCCAGCGAGGCTTCAAGGTCTTTCGGCCCGAGCTTGATTACTGCTTTCGGGTCGTCTATCAGTTTCATCACCGCTTTGCGCACCAGTTTGCCCATCTGCTTTTCCAGCTGGCGCACCCCGGCTTCACGGGCGTAACCGTCGATCAAGGCTTTGAGCGCGGTGTCGCTGATGCTCAGGCTGCCCTTGGACACGCCGGCCTTTTCCAGCATTTTCGGCCAGAGGTGACGCTTGGCGATGGCGACTTTTTCTTCGGTGATATAGCCCGACAGACGAATCACTTCCATGCGGTCGAGCAACGGTCCGGGGATCGAATCGAGGGTGTTGGCGGTGCAGACGAACAGGACTTTCGACAGGTCCATGCGCAGGTCGAGGTAGTGGTCGAGGAATTCGACGTTCTGTTCCGGATCGAGGGTTTCCAGCAGCGCCGAGGCCGGGTCGCCCTGATAGCTCTGGCCCATCTTGTCGATCTCGTCGAGCATGATCACCGGGTTCATCACTTCGACGTCTTTGAGCGCCTGCACCAGTTTGCCCGGCTGTGCGCCGATGTAGGTGCGACGGTGGCCCTTGATCTCGGCTTCGTCGCGCATGCCGCCGAGGCTGAAGCGGTAGAACGGTCGGCCGAGGGATTCGGCGATGGATTTGCCGACGCTGGTCTTGCCCACGCCCGGCGGTCCGACCAGCAGCACGATGGAACCGCTGATTTCGCCTTTATAGGCACCGACGGCGAGGAATTCGAGGATGCGATCCTTGATGTCGTCCAGGCCTGCGTGGTGCTTGTCGAGGATTTTGCGCGCGTGCTTGAGGTCGAGTTTGTCCTCGCCGTACACGCCCCACGGCACCGAGGTGGCCCAGTCCAGATAGTTGCGCGTCACCGCGTACTCTGGCGAACCGGTTTCGAGAATCGACAGTTTGTGGGTTTCTTCTTCGAGGCGTTTCTGCACCTGCGCCGGCAGCACTTTGCCTTCCAGGCGCTGCTGGAATTGCTCGAGGTCGGCGCTGCGGTCGTCCTTGGTCAGGCCGAGTTCCTGCTGGATGACCTTGAGTTGTTCTTTGAGGAAGAACTCGCGCTGATGCTCGCCGATCTTGCGGTTAACTTCGGCCGAAATCTCTTTTTGCAGGCGCGCGACTTCGACTTCTTTGCGCAGCATCGGCAAGACTTTTTCCATGCGCTTGAGCATCGGCACGCAGTCGAGCACTTCCTGCAACTCGGGACCGGTGGCAGAGGTCAGGGCGGCGGCGAAATCGGTCAGCGGCGACGGGTCGTTGGGGCTGAAGCGGTTGAGGTAGTTCTTCAGCTCTTCGCTGTACAGCGGGTTGAGCGGTAGCAGTTCCTTGATCGCGTTGATCAGCGCCATGCCGTAGGCCTTGACCTCGTCGGTCGGCTCGGTGGGCTGGTGCGGGTATTCGACTTCGACCAGATACGGTGGGCGGTGGTGCTTGAGCCAGGTCTTGATGCGTACTCGGCTCAGGCCCTGGGCGACGAATTGCAGTTTGCCGTTCTCGCGGCTGGCGTGGTGGACTTTGACCAGCGTGCCGTATTCGGGGAGGGCGCCGGTGTCGAAGTGGCGCGGGTCTTCCTGGGGTGTGTCCATGAAGAACAGGGCCAGGGAGTGGTGTTCGGATTTGCTGACCAGTTCGAGGGTTTCGGCCCACGGTTCTTCGTTGACGATGACCGGCAGGACCTGCGCCGGGAAGAACGGGCGGTTGTGGATCGGGATGATGTAGACCTTGTCCGGCAGGTTTTGCCCGGGCAGCGCCAGGCCGGTGCCCGAGGAGGTGTGTTCGATGTGGTCGGTTTCGTAGTCGTCGTGGTTGTCCGGGCGATCTTGCTGGTCGGTCATGGGGCACCTGCGCAATGGGGTATGGGTCTTAGATGGGGCAGGGGTGGGGTGGTTTCAATGGGGCGGGAGTGTTTCTGCTTGTGTGTTCAGGGGATGGACAGTTTTTTGACCTTGGCGGCCTTTGGGCCGGCCATGCCTTGGGTGGTTTGGGTGTATATCCGTTTCTGTGGGTGTTGCTGATTACGGTTCCGCCCTTACGGCGGGTCACCTTTTCCAGACGCCGAAAAGGTAACCGAAAAGGCTTGCTCCTGCGTTCGGCCCTCGCAGGCTCGGGTTCCTTCGCTGCGGGATTGATCCGGGCGCAGCGTTTCCGGTTTGCTTCGCTGCACCTCCTTCCGCTGTGTTTGGCTGCGCCAAACGGTCGCTGCGCTCCCACGCCCGGATCAATCCCTCCACTCAGCCTTCCGACGTCGCCCGTGGATCAAGATCAAGAGCGGTACTCGAGCTTGCGCTCATTGTTGAGTGGGGCGGCTTCGCCGCGGGCAGCTGCGCTGCTTTGCTTTTGCTTTGGCTTTTCTGTGGGAGTGAGCCTGCTCGCGATGGCGGCCTGCCAGCCGACCTGTCCTCGCTGATGTACCCGATTCAACTGTAGGAGTGAGCCTGCTCGCGAATGCGGTGTATCAGGCACCATAACGACTGAATGTGCCGACGCCTTCGCGAGCAGGCTCGCTCCCACAGGGATTTAGCTGTGTGCCGTGGATTGGGGGATTTCGTAGTTGTCCAGCACGCGATTCACCGCCAGTTCGGCCAGCATGATCACTTGCTGGATTGCCAGAACGGTATGCCGCTGAGGGCTGTCCACATAGGCGGCAATGTCACTGGCCATCACACTCGCCGACGCGAGGGATTCGCACGCATGGGCCAGCAGGCTTTCGTTGTCCTGATCCGGGGTGACCTGGAACATGGTGCTGGGTTTGTGGGATTTGTCAGGGCTGGCGGGTGGCTTCAGGTAGTGGTCCAGCGCGCGCTCGGCGGCTTCGTGAAGTTTTTTGGATTCGGGGGATTGATACGGGGAAGTGCTTTCGGTTTCGGGTGGATTGGGTGTTGGTTTGAACATAGTGACGCCTCAGGTTAGGGGCCACTTCTCAAAATTGCCGCGACGCAATCTGAGGGTGGCAGCTGTACGCAGGTTCGCGGACCGACCTGAGGCATTCGGCATACCCGAAGGTATCCCGCGTACAGCCACCATGAATAACTGCAAGCAGCTGTTCGGTGGCGGCGATTATGCCTCATAACCCGGGCCGCGACGCCCGGTCGCTGAATTGGCAGCGACCCTACGAGCCTATCCAGCGCATTTCCCAAGCACAACCGACGCGACCTGTCGGAAAACTCCGCGCAACCACCAGATCTGTAGGACAAGCACTTTTCCCACAGTCCGAAAATAACCCAATGACTGAACCTGACCTGCTTGCTAGAGGGGGTAAGTCAGCTCTCGGACAAGAAACCATCCGCCGCCGGTGAGTTCACGTGTTTCATCACCGTGGCGTGCCTTGCCGGAAAGTTGAAAGTTATCGAGGGAGTAGCGATACAGGCTGGGATTGAGTTGAGTTACGGCAACGCTGGAACGGGATGTCACTTCGTAGTCATAAGGCTGGGCACCCCGTTCGGTAACAACATATTCTAAGTAGCCAGAGATTGATGGATCCAGCAGGGTGCGAAGCGAGATAGAGAGTTTTCGTTCGCTCGATGAACCGTGGTTATCTTCGAAAGTGAAACTGTAACCGCCAAGCGGGTTGAAAGATGCCGAAATTCTGCTCGTCAGAAAGCTTGCCAGATCGACCGACGTGCCGCCAATGATGCCTTTTACAGCAACGTTAAGCGTACCTCCTACCCAGACTGCCGGGGATGCGTTTGGATTTGTCATTGGGAGGCTCCTTGTGACTGATGTCTTAAGACCAGGAAGTCTGCGGGGGGCGCTCAAAGCGGTGAACTGTCATATCTGACAGGTTTTTATACTTGTTCGCGATGGAACCTGTTGATATGGGTTATATGGCGGGGGCAGGGTTGATCAGGGTATGGGTGGCCCTGCTCGCGAAGGCGCTGTGTCAGTCCCGCTCAATATTGGATGTTCCGACGCCTTCGCGAGCAAGCTCGCTCCCACAGGGCTTGAGTTCAGCGTGAAAATCAGGCTCACAAAAAAAGGCGATGCCCCCTGCGGGACATCGCCTTTTCATTACCAGCAGCTAACGCTTATTCCGGCAGTTTGTACGCAATGATGTAGTCACCCATCTTGGTGCCCAGCGAGCCGTGGCCGCCGACAACGAGCAGCACGTATTGCTTGCCGTCCTTGCCGGTGTAGGTCATCGGGGTGGCCTGGCCACCTGCTGGCAGACGCGATTTCCACAGTTCTTTACCGGTATTCACGTCATAGGCGCGCAGGTACTGGTCGAGGGTGCCGCTGAGGAAGGCGACGCCGCCGGCGGTGACGATCGAGCCGCCCATGCTCGGCACGCCCAGGGTGAAGCCGATCGGGATCGGCGAGCTGTCGCGGCTGGTGCCGTTCTTGCGTTTCCACACGACTTTGCCGGTGGTCAGGTCGATGCCGGCGACGTAGCCCCAGGCCGGGGCCTGGCACGGTACGCCGAGAGGCGACATGAACGGGTGCATGATTACCGCGTATGGCGCGCCTGTGTTGGGCTGCACGCCAGCGGTTTCGCTTTCGCGCTTGCTGTCGGCGGCGACTTCGGCGCGCGGCACCATTTTCGACACGAAGGCCATGTAGTTCGGGCTGGTGAACAGCATCTGGCGAACCGGGTCGACCGAGACGCCGCCCCAGTTGAACACGCCGACGTTGCCCGGGTAGATCAGGCTGCCCTGTTCCGATGGCGGGGTGTACTGGCCCTCATAACGCAGTTCCTTGAACTGGATGCGGCACAGCATCTGGTCGAACGGGCTCGCGCCCCACATGGCTTTTTCGGTCAGTTCCGGGGCCAGCAGGTTGAGGTCCGAACGGGCCTGGGTCGGGGCGGTGTGGTCGCCTTTCACGGCGCCTTGCGGAACCGGGATCTCCTTGATCGGGATGATCGGCGTGCCGTCACGACGGTCGAGAACGTAGAGGCTGCCCTGCTTGGTCGGAGCGATCAGCGCAGGTTTCACGCCGTCGGCGGTTTTCATGTCGAGCAAGGTTGGCTGGCTGCCTACGTCCATGTCCCACAGGTCGTGGTGGGTGAACTGGTAGTTCCAGCGCACTTTACCGGTGGCCAGGTCCAGCGCGACGATACCGGCGCTGAATTTCTCGGCGCCCGGGGTGCGGTTGCCGCCCCACTGGTCCGGGGTCTGGTTGCCCAATGGTAGGTAAACCATGCCGAGTTTTTCGTCGACGCTGGCCAGCGACCACATGTTCGCCGAGTTGCGGCTGTAGGTTTCGCCCGGGGCCAGAGGCTCGGTGGCGTCTGGCTTGTCGCTGTCCCAGTTCCAGACCAGGTGACCGTCGCGCACGTCGAACGCGCGGATCACGCCCGATGGCTCGTTGGTCGATTCGTTGTCGGTGACGTGACCGCCCATGATCACCAGATCACGGGTAATCGCCGCGGGCGAAGTGGAGTAGTAGCCGCCGGCGGTGAACGGGCCGATGCCCTGGGTCAGGTCGACCACGCCGTTGTTGCCGAAGCCTTCGCAGATTTTGCCGGTGTCGGCATTCAGTGCAATCAGGCGGGCATCAGCGGTGGGCAGGTACAGACGACGCGGGCAGGCCTGAGCAACGGCTTTACCCGCTTCGGAAATCACTGCAGAGCCGGCGTTTTCAGACTTGGCATAAGCCGCTTCGTCGTAGTACGACACACCACGGCACGTCATGTGGGCAAAGCCCTTGAAGCCGACCGGGCTCTTGATCTGCGGGTCGAAGCGCCACAGTTCTTTGCCGGTGTCCGGGTCCAGTGCCAGCACTTTGCTGTGCGCGGTGCAGGCGTAGACCATGCCGTTGGCTTTGAGCGGGGTGTTTTCGTTGGTCAGCTCGACCGGGTCATCCGCGGTCGGCAGGTCTCCAGTCTGGATGCGCCAGGCTTCTTGCAGCTTGCCGACGTTCTGCGGGGTGATCTGCTTGAGCGGCGAGTAACGGTCACCGAATTCGGTGCGACCGTAAGCCTGCCAGTCGCCATCGGGCATGGCCGGCGCGGTGCTGGTCATGTCTGCGGTGTCGCGGCCCAGTTCGCCGAAGGTTTCGCCCGGGTGGGTGAACAGGCTGGCCAACGCGGTCACGCCGGCCAGGATCACGGCGACGGTCAAACCGCCGGTGCCGATTTTCGCCGGGCCGTTGAGCAGCAGCGGACGACGGAACCACGGCAGCAGCATCACGAAGCCGAGGACAAACCACAGCGCCAGACGCGGCACCAGTTGCCACCAGTCCAGGCCGACTTCCCACAACGCCCACACGGTGCTGGCAAACAGTACGATGGCGTACAGGCCCAGCGCCGCGCGTCGGCGCATCAGCAGCAGAATGCCGGTCAGGGCGATGCCGATACCGGCCAGCAGGTAGTACAGCGAACCGCCGAGCGTGCTCAGCTTGATTCCCCCGGCCAGCATGGCCAGGCCCATCAGTAACAGCAGGATGCCGAGCAGGCCCGGTAGCAGACGGCCCCGACTCGAAGCACTTTCGGTGCTCATAGTGTGATTCTCCGTGACGTTTATGTAGTCCCGCGCTGTAGTCACTTTAGATGACGATTTGGCGTGGGCATGGTTCAGTTGAAAAACTTGTTCGGCTAACGAAATGCATTTGTGTAGGAGTGAGCCTGCTCGCGATAGCGGTTTTTCAGCCACTGGAGAGGTCGCCTGGAACACCGCTATCGCGAGCAGGCTCACTCCTACAGGAGGTTGCGTATTCTTTAGAACGACGACTGGATCTTGATTCCGCCGATCAGGGCGTCGTCGACGTCGTTCACGCCACCGGGGTGGCGGATGTATTGCAGGTTCGGGCGTACGGTCAGCCAGTTCGTCACGTGCACGCCGTAATACAGCTCGGCGCTGTATTCGGTGTCCTGCGGTGGCAGGAAGGACGGATCGTCGTAGTCGTAGACGGCATTGGCGCGGTTGCTCATTTCGGCGTTTTTGCGATAGGCCGGGTTGACGTGCACGCGGGCGAGGGCGAAACCGATGTCATCCTTGGCGCGGGCATCAAACGGGCCTTTGTAGGTCAGGCCGGCCTGCACGTAGTTGTCGATGGCGTTGGTTTTCTTGTCGTGCATCGTCGCGTTGGCGAACAGGCTCAAGCCACGCGAGTTGTCGCTGGCGACGCTGGTGACCTGCTGCTGCACGCCGAGCCACACGCCATGCTTGCTCGACGCGCTGCGGTAGGCTTCGCCGCTGAGGGCTGCCGGCTGGCCGTTCTGGTCTTTATAAACATCAGCGGCCTTGGCGTTGCTGTAGTAGTAGCCGGCGCGGTATTCGCCTGGCAGGCCGTTGAGCTTCGGCGTCCACACCAGCTCGATCGGCAGGATTGCGCCTTGAGTGCCGCTGCCGCTGAGTTTGAAACCGTTGCCGCGATCCAGGTTCGACGGATTCTGCTCATAGGCGCCGACCTGCGCGTACAGCTCCGGCGTCAGGTGATATTTGACCCGCAGCGCCCATTGGCTGACCGGCCAGTTGTACCAGATGCCGCCGACCCAGTTACCGACCTGCGAACCGCAGAAGGCCAGGTTTTGGAAATCGCAGGGGAAGCTGTTGAAATCTTCGCCTTCGCCGAAACGGCCAACCTTGATGTCGAGCTTCTGGTCGAGGAATTTCTGCTGGTACCACATCTGCGTCAGGCGCGTGGTCTGGCCACGGCCCCAGACTTCCTGCGCCGAGGTGAAGCCGCCGACGCGCGGGTCGTTGATGCGGTCGTTGCTGATGTTGTTGCCGCTGCGTTTGGTGAGGGTCAGTTGAAACTCGGCGCCGTCCCAGCCGAGGATTTTTTGCAGGTCAAGATGCGTGCCGAGGCCGAACTGATCGCTGTAGCGCGCGGTGCGGTCGTGGTCATAGCCGCCGTGCAGGTTACTGCCCATTTCGCCGGTGTAATCGAGCTTGAAGTCGTAGCCTTTTTCCGAAAGCTCTGTGCGCGTGCCGTTCCAGTCACCGAGCATCCACGGTGATTCACTGTCGAACGCCGGAGCGGCTTGAACACAAGTGGCGAGGCCCAGGGCGGTGCAGCCGCCAAGGGTGCGCAGGATTGAGATAGCGCTGTCTCGGGGTGAGGAAAAATCAGGCATGAATAAGTCTTTTTTTGGTGTTTTTCGGGTGCGATTGCGGCGCTTCAATATGACGCAGGCAGTGAAGCGTTTAAGCAGAAGGGCGGCAGGATAATGATCTGTTACAAAAAGACAAAGGCCTTTTATAAACATGCATCCTTTCGGATTTGGTAACAGTGCGAAAAGATCGCAGCCTTCGGCAGCCCCTACCTTGAAATGCGTACAACCTGTAGGAGCTGCGAAACGCTGCGATCTTTTGACCTTGACCTACATTTGCAGGAAGGCCTTCCACCCGATCATCCCCTCGGCTAAGGTGCGCGGCTTTAAGCATTTCCACTTCGTCCAAAGGCCCGGCATGAACGAACAATCCCCCGATCCGCTGCACGGCGTGACCCTTGAACAGATCCTCAACGCACTGGTGACTCACTACGAGTGGTCGGGGCTGGCCGAGCGCATCGACATCCGTTGCTTCAAGAGCGATCCCAGCATCAAGTCGAGCCTGACCTTTCTGCGTAAAACCCCGTGGGCACGGGAGAAAGTCGAGCGTCTGTACGTGAAGCTGATGCGCACCAAGCGACCGCTCTGACATGGACAGCGCAAGGCGGCGACGCTTGATCACCTGCCTGGCCGTGTTGGGCTGGACAGGACTGGCGATTCAGTTGTACCTGATTTTTTTCGCACGATTGAGCGTCGGCGCCAGCCTGCTGGGCGGGCTGGTGAGCTTCTTCAGCTACTTCACCATATTGACCAATACGCTGGCGGCGACGGTGCTGACCTGTGCCGTGACTGATCGCGAATCCGCCGTGCGGCGCTGGTTTCGAAAGCCTTGGGTGAGCAGTGGAATTGCCGTAAGCATCGCAGTGGTTGGATTGGCCTACAGTCTGCTGCTGCGGCATCTGTGGCATCCCGAAGGTTGGCAGTTTGTCGCTGATGAACTGCTCCACGACGTCATGCCGTTGCTGTTTCTGGGCTACTGGTGGTGGTGCGTCCCCAAAGGCACCTTGCGCCTGTGGCACTTACCGGTGTGGTTGATTTATCCGCTGGTGTATTTCGTCTACGCCTTGCTGCGCGGGCATTTGCTTGGCGCGTATGCGTATCCGTTCATTGATGTGGCAGTGTTGGGTTATCCACAGGTGCTGGCGAATGCCGGCGGGATATTGGTCGGGTTTGTGCTGGTGGGCCTGCTGGTGATAGGTCTGGATCGCCGAAAATCATTGTAGGAGTGAGCCTGCTCGCGATAGCGGTCTGTCATTCACAGTTGCATCAACTGATAGAGCGCTATCGCGAGCAGGCTCACTCCTACAGGTGGAGCATTACTCTTCGTCAGAGCCTTCGGCGCGCCAGTAACCGACAGCCTTGATGAACTGTTCATCCAGCCCATGCTCATCGATCAGCACACGGCGAATCTGCCGCGAAACCCTGGTCTCGGTTGCCACCCAGGCATACAGATTGCCCTTGGGCACTTGCAACTGTCTGACGGTGGTCAGCAGGTTGTCCTGGCCACCTTCACGCAGCACCCAAATCACGTTGACCTGCGCGGCACTGTCCAGCTTTTGCTGCTCGGCACCGTTTTCCACTTCAATCACCACCAGCGCCTTGCGATTCGCCGCCAGACCTTCGAGGCGGCGGGCGATGGCGGGCAGGGCGGTTTCGTCGCCAATCAACAGATAGCTGTCGAAAATGTCCGGCACGATCATCGAACCGCGGGGGCCGCCGATGTGCAGAAACTGTCCGGGCTGCGCCTGTTCCGCCCAGGTCGAGGCAGGACCGTCGCCGTGCAGGACAAAATCGATGTCCAGCTCCATTTTTTCCAAATCGTAACGGCGCGGTGTGTAGTCGCGCATCTCGGGCAACGGCCCGTTGTCCTTGCCAGCGCCGAGTACCAGGGTCTCCAGCGCCGCTGCCTGCTCGGCGTTCTGCGGGAACAGCAGTTTGACGTGATCGTCCGTGCCCAGACTGATAAATCCGGCCAATTCCGGCCCGCCGAGGGTGATGCGGCGCATGCGCGGGGTCAGGTCGGTGACGCGCAACACTTGCAGCTTGCGTCGTTTGATCTCGTGCATCACGCGGTGGATGGTTTGGCTATCGACTGCAGTCATTCGGCTTTCTCCGGGGCAGGTTGAACGGCAGGGCCGTCGACGATGGCTTTGGCGGTGTCGTTGAGCAGATCGCGTACACGCAGGATTTCTGCCGCGCTCCAGCGTCCGTGATGCATCTGCAGGGCATGGCGCAGGTTATGCACTGCTTCATGAATTTCCGGCGGGCGGTCGTGGCCGCGCAGGGAGCGCTTGCTGACCTCGATGCGCATGCGCACGCCGTCGAGCGCCACGGCCTGTTCGCTTAACGACAAACGACCGGTGTCGGTGACGCGGTAGCGTTTTTTGCCACCCTCGGCGTCGCCGGCAATCAGGTCGCTTTCTTCCAGAAAGGTCAGGGTCGGGTAGATCACGCCGGGGCTCGGGCTGTAGGCGCCATCGAACATGCCTTCGATCTGGCGGATCAGGTCGTAGCCGTGACACGGCTGTTCGGCGATCAGCGCCAACAGCAGCAGTTTCAGATCACCGGGGGCGAACACTCGCGGACCGCGCCCGCCGCGCTCGCGGCCGGGGCGTTTTTCGAAGCCGTCGCGGCCATCAGCGTGTTCGCGGTGGGGGGAATGAGGGTCTCTCATTTTTCGCTTTCTCTCGTCGTGTTTAGATACAACTTAAGATATATCTTAAAGCTCGCGCAAGGCCTTTTTCCTCTGATCCGAACGCGCCGGACGAGCGGTTGGCCAGCTTGAACGCAACAATTTATTTTCCGAATCAATAATTCTGCGGCGTAACCCGAGAGTTAAAGTTAACGCTCTAGTTGTCGTAGAGCTTGTATTCTAAACAGTGCTAAGTTGGCATGCCTGTTGATTAAAGTTGCTGCATGGTTTTTTCCGGATAACTGTATGTAGGGGATAACTTACAGTTACTTTTGCAAGTCTCTGTTTTTCAGTCTTTTTTCTGGCGGGATCAAGGGGTGTTGGGCTACGTGGTTGTCGGAAGTTGCCTGCTTACATTCCAGAGGTAACAGTCGATCATGCCCCGGCGTTGAAGGTTCGAATTGATTTGTCTCAACTAGAGATACGGTCGGTTGGAACTTTGAATGAACTCCCTTATAGACAGAAACAGGTACTGACCGATGTTCAAGAAACTCGCAATCGCTGCTCCTCTGGCACTGGCCATGGCTTCCACTGGCGCGTTCGCCGCCGGTGAAGCTGCGCACTCCATCAGCCTCGTCGCTCACGTGCCGACCAATGGTTTCTATATCGTTCCAACCGACCCTGATCTGGTCAACAAAGACCAGGACATGAGCTATCAGCCGGCGACCGGCAAGATGCGTGACGTGACCGGTTTCTTTGACGTGCGCAACAACAGCGGTTCGGTTCACGCCAGCCTCGACAGCGTGCCGAAGTTGATCTCCGGTTCGAGCAGCATCGATCTGCAAGTGGCGATCAACAACAAGGTTTTGACCCTGACGCCACAGGAAATCGTCGGTGAGGCTGAATCCGACGTGAACTACCGTGCGCCGCTGAAAATCAGCGCCGTTGGTAACACTTTCACTCCGGGCGATTACACCGGTGTGGTTGCGATGACTTTCGACGCCGTTCCTCCGGCTGGGCCTTGATCGGCCCATTCGGCCTTCAACCCTGACGGTAGTCAGCGTTTACCGATTGGGGCAGACAGCAATGTCTGCCCCGTCGGACTTCCATCCTTCGTAACCAGAGTAAGAGTTCATGTTCCCGATGACACCCATCGCGGCTGCGCTTGCGCTGTTGTTTTGTGCCAGTGCAGCCGTGGCTTCCAATTCCGCTGGCACGACGCCTCGCAGTCTGCTGGCGCAGGCCAAGGGCTTGCCAGCTGATTTCGAGGAGCATTTCTTTGATGTGCCGCTGGCGGTTCGAGTCGAACTCGATCAACAGCCGCTGGGTGAGGCCATGGTGGTGCTGTCGCGCGATGATCGCATCACCCTGCTCGAATTCACCGACACCAGCGAAAACCGTTTTGGCCCCACCGAGCGGGAAAAATGGGCGAGCGTGCTCAAGCCCGGCGTACCGTTGGGGACGTGCAGTAGTGCCTGTCCCGAGCAGTTGCTGGCGGTGCACTACAACCTGGAAAACTCGACGGTGTCGATCCTCACCGAAAACGCCGAGCGCGACGCTTCGGTCAAGCGCTATTACGAGCAGCCCAACGGCGGCAGCAGTGGTCTGATGGTGCGTAACCAGCTCAACCTCAATGGCGGCCAGGAACAGGATCTGGGCGGGCGCTTCGGCCTGGAGGCTACCGGCAGCCTCGGCAACTGGAGCCAGACGCTCAACCTGCAAGTGGCGCGCCTCGGCGGCCCGGACGACAAGCTCTACCATGCCGTGCACGAACTCCACACCCAGCGCGAACTGCAAGGCAGTTTTTTCCGTCTGGGCTATTTCACCCCCAATTCCGAAGGGCTGACGCGCCAACCGCGTACGTTTGGCACCAGCCCCGATACCGCCGTGGGCATCATGTACGGCAGCTCCGACAGTCTGGCCATCAACTCGCCGATGCCCAGCGTGTACCCGATCTATGTCACGGCCAACCGCCAGGGTTCGGTGGAAATCTGGCGCGATGGCCTGCTGATCAATACCCAGTCAGTGCCCGCCGGTTTGCAGACCCTCGACACCCGTCCCTTGCCGGGCGGTATCTATGAAGTGGAAGTGCGCCTGATCGAAGACGGCCAGATCACCTCCACCACCCAGGAGTTGGTGTACAAGCCCAACAACTGGCGCAACCTCGATGACCGCTGGCGCTACAACGTGTTCGCCGGCGAAGAAAGCAAGTTGCTGAGCAACTGGGACACGCAATCCAGTGGCAGTCCGACCGCGGGCGCGGCCGTCAATTACCTGCTGCATCCGCGGGTGATTCTCGGGATGTCGGCGCGGCAGATCCGCGAAAAACTGCAATACGGCACGTCCATCGACTGGACGCTGGCCAACCACATCAGCCTGTACGCCAACGTCTACAAGACCGAGGACTACGGCACCGGACTTGACCTGCAAAGCTTGTATAACTACGGCGCCGGCAGCATCGTGATCAGCCACAACCGCAGCTGGCTCGACACCACGGACACCTACGACACCCTGCCCGATGGCACCCGGGTACGGCCGCGCAATGTGTTTATCGGCCAGACCAGCAATTCGTCGCTGGCGCTCAACCATCGGGTCAACAGCAAGAGTTCAATCAACGCTCGGGTGTCGCACAGTGAGGGCAATGTCGAGGGCTTCGGTGTCGACATGGGCTGGACCCAGCGCACCGAGCTGTTCGGCAGCGATGCCAGCTGGCGCTTGTCGATCTTTGATCGGCCGGGCAGCTACAGCAGCGGCGATGCGCGCAATCGCGGGGTCGACCTGAGCGTCAACCTGGCGCTCGGCGCGCCGGGCCAGCAGATCACCGGCAGTATCGGTTCACGCACGGCGCGTGACGGCGCGCGCGACAACAATGCTTCGCTCGGCTGGCGCAGGGATTTCAAAGACCACGTGCTGCAGAACGTGTCGGTCACCGCGCTCACCGACACCTATGGCGTGGGCATGTCCAGCCTGGCGAACTTCCGCACCGACACCGTCGGTGGCGATGGCTTTGTCCAGCGTTCGTCCTACAACGGCAATTTCACCGGTGGCCTCAACCTCGACAGCACGCTGGTGATCGGCGGCGAGCAAATGCTCATGACCAGCCAGAGCGAGGTGCGCGGCGCGGGGATGATTGTCGATGTCGAGTCGGACATCGAAAACATCTTGCTGCGTGCCGACGATTACAGCGGCGGCAGTGCGGCGTTGAAACCGGGGCGCAATTTCATTCCGATCACCGCGTATCAGAACAGCTCGGTGAGCTTCGATTTCGAGGGCAATAACGTCCCGGCCGCGACCATCGAACCGGCGCGTACCCGCTATCACCTTAACAAGGGCGGGGTGGAGTATCGCAAGGTTCGCGTGATGAAAACCCTGACGGTGCTCGGGCGTCTGGTCGATGCACAAGGGCTGCCGCTCAAGGGCCACCATGTGATCAACCATGCCAGCCGCGGCGTGACCGAGGTCGATGGCTTTTTCTCAATGGAGATGAACGCCGGCTCGCCGACCCTGGAAGTGCGCCAGGGCAATCAGTTGCTGTGTCAGTTCCGTCTCGACGCCGACAGCCATCGGCGTGAAAACAATGTGTTGATGATCGGTGACCTGCGTTGCACGCCAGACACTCTGGCCGACGTGACCTCCACTGAGCAGAAGGCGGGTTGAGTCGATGAAATTGTCCACGACAGTCCTTGGGGTGTGCCTGGCGCTGGCGATGCCCAGAGCGGAAGCGGCGACCCAGGAAATCCGAGCGTTGTTCCAGCCGGATCCGTCCCAACCGAGCAAAAATGTATTCGTCAACAAGACACCGAACAGTGGCTACTGCGCGTCGTATCCGGGTGAATGTGAGCAGAACAGCATGTTCAGCATTCAGTTGCCGGTTCTAATGTCATCCCAGGCACCCTTGCAGCCGGGGGATGCGATCCCGATCAGGGTGCCTGCAAACTGGCGGCAATTGACGGTTACCAATGCCGACACCCAGGAAACCGAAGTGGTCGAGGTGCGCATTACGGGCATCGGGTCCAATTTCATCCTCAGTCATACCGCCGCCGAGCTGACGGGAGAGACCAACAATCTCACCGCGCATCAGGCGTTATGGGAGGGTAGCAGTTGGGTCTATGCGCCCGCTCCGTGCCGGTATAGCGGAGTCGGTTTCTACGGCAGCCAAACCTATCGTTTTTTCTGGAAAGCACCGGTTGAAGCAGACTGCACCAAGGTGGCGCGGTTCACCATTCCGCAGATGACGTTCAACACCCTGGATTTTGCCTATGAACTGCGCACCCCCAATCCGCTGGGGATGTCTTCCGGACTTTACACCGGGTCGATCAACTACACCCTCGGTCCCGCCGGCGATTTCACTTTCGGGTCATCGTTCATGCCCGATGACAGCAACCTGACCCTGGATTTCGTGCTGGATGTGCAGCACACCCTGAAGGTCGAGCTGCCACCGGGTGGCAATAGAGTTTCGCTGGAACCCGCAGGCGGGTGGGCGCCATGGATCGAGAGCGGGAAAAAACCGACCGAGATTTTCCGCGATCAGCCGTTCTATCTGTCGGCGTCGTCGCGCTTCAAGGTCATGTTGCTGTGCAATTCCCCTGGGGGCAACACCTGCCGGCTGAACAGCCCCAAGGGCAACACGACCGACATTCAGGTGGCCATCACCTTACCGCCGGGCATTGCCGGCGCTGGCGGCTACAACGTCACCCGGATGCCATTGCAATACAACAACTGGGTGGGGCCATTCCAGCCCGGACTGTACGTTGATCGCAAGGTCGGTTCGCTGAACTTCTACATGACGCCGTTTGCTATCAACTTTCTGCTCAAACCCGGCGTGAACGACAAGCTGCGCGGCAATATCACCATTATCTGGGACTCGGAAGCGTGAGCGTTCCGGGCTGGCCCTTTTCAATTCTTGTGGAGTCGAAAACGATGAACCGTGTTTTTTTGCTGGGCCTGCTCAGTGTGTTTTGTCTGACCGCGCAGGCCGGTCCGCAGATCAATGTCGGCACCGTGTACGACTATCTGGACGCTGACAAAAGCACCTACCTCAAGCGCGTATTCAACAGCGGCGACGCCACCGCGTTCGTCAAGGTCAACGTGCTGGAGATCATCTACGACGCCAACGGTCAGCCCAAGGAAATTCCGGTGGAGGCCGCCGCCGACGGCGCTTCGCGCAACGGCGTGATGGCCAGCCCGGCGCGGCTGATCGTGCCGGCCAAGGGCATGCAGGGTACGCGATTGTTGTACATGGGCGAGCGTGACCGCGAGCGCTATTTCCGCGTGCGGTTCGTGCCGGTCGTGCCGGAAAAGGAAGACGAGTTTGCCGTCAGCGGCGAAGAACGTGAGGACTACAAAAAGACCCTTACCGCCGGGGTCAACGTGATGACCGGTTTCGGCACGATCTTTTTCGTGCGGCCGAAGGATGCGCGTTTTGCCACGGTCATCAATGAAACCGACAAGCGTTATGAACTGCGCAACGACGGCAACACCGTGGTGATCGTCGACGAGTTCAAAAGCTGCTCCTTGACCAAGGAAACCGATTGCGGCGCGACCACCAAGCACCATGTGCTGGCCGGCAAGACCTTCTCGTTCGACAAGGAAAAGGGCCGCGAATACCGCTTCTTCTTGATCGAAGGCAACGACAAGAAAAACCTCAGGATCACCAGCCGCTAACGCAGTCCGGTGCGAGCCAACAGTCTCGCCACAGGTGCCGTGGCGTGTTTGCGCCGGGCCTGCCTTTCATTGACGCAACGGGTAACGAACATGATCAAGCAATGCACCGTCGTCGCGCTGATGGCCGTGGCGGCACTGACCGCCAGCGCTGCCTGGGCGGCCCGCGAAGAACACACCTTCGAAGTGTCCCTGACCATTCCCAGTCGGCCGTTTTACGTGATCCCGGCGGAGCCGGACTGGATTCATCGCGCGCAACGGCTCAACTGGGATTACCCCACTTCCACCTTGAGCAGCGTGCAAAAGAACTTCGACGTGCGCCATGACAGCAGCGCAATCGAAGCGCGACTGGAGGCCGAACCCTATCTGTCCAATGGCCGCCCCGAGGACGATATCAGTCTGCGCGTGACCTTCAATGGCGTTGAACTGAGTGCGGCGATGACGCCGCGGCAAGTGCTGACCCGCGAAGAAGCGGCGGCGGGCAAACGGGTGATGCTGGAGATCGCCCCGATCAAGCCGGCCGCTGGGTACCGCCAGGGAGACTATGCCGGCAATGTGCTGTTGCTGTTCAATGCCCAAACCCCGGATGCGGGATGACACTGATGAAATTTCACAAACAAGGCCGGCGCATGCCTCGGGTCAGCCAATGTCTGGCGTTGCTCGCGGTGATGAGTACCACCGGGGTGCAGGCGGCCAATCAGGAAATCCGTGCGCTGTTTCAGCCCGACCCGTCCCAGCCGAGCAAGAACCTGTTCGTCAACCAGACGCCCAACAGTGGCTACTGCGCAAGCTATCCTGTGCAGTGCGCCAATGCCAATATGTTCAGTATTCAGTTACCCGTCCGTTTTGACTCAAACCGCGCGATCGTACCGGGGGACGATCTTTCGCTGCGGGTTCCCGTGGCCTGGCGACGGTTGACGGTAACCAACACTGATACTCAAGAGACAGAGGACGTCGAGGTACGCATTACCGGCATCGGCTCGCGGTACATCCTGAGCAACACCGTCGAGGAGCTGACCGGAGTGGTTCACCCTTCCGGCCATGACGTGCTCTGGACATCCCGTGCCGGCTGGCTTTATGCCCCTGCGCCCTGTCTGGGGACCGGCGTGGCCGGGTATACCGCCACCCTTTATCATTTTTTCTGGCGGATGCCGGTGGAAGCGGCCTGCACAAAAACAGCAGCCTTCGGCATTCCCTCCATGTACTTCCAGGGCATCGATATTGCTTACGAACTGAAAACTCCAAATCCGTTGAGCATGAGCAGCGGCCTATATACCGGTTCAATCACCTACACCCTGGGGTCCAGCGGCGATTTCCAGATGGGCTCGATGATGGATGCGGATGACGACAGCCTCACTCTGGACTTTGTCCTGGACGTACAGCACACCCTCAAAGTCGAAATTCCGCCGGGGGGCAACAAGGTCGTGCTGGAACCCGAGGGCGGATGGCAGGGTTGGCTGGAACACGGCCGCCGGCCGACACGTCTTTACCGTGACCAGCTCTTCCATATCTCCGCCTCGTCGAAATTCACCATGAAGATCGAATGTGAGCACGACATGGGTTTTGGTAACGGCTGCGGGATCACCGACCGCGAAACGGGCTACGTCGGCGCCGTGAACGTCAGCGTCAGCCTGCCCAACGGACTGACCGACAGCACCGGACAACCGGTCCGGCGCATGCCATTGCGCCTGACACCGAGCAGTCCGTTTCAACCCGGTATCTACGTTGATCGCAAGCCCGGAACGCTGCATTTCGAGGTCGACCAGAGGGACGTCAACTGGCTGATCGACAACGCCCGGGACAAACCCTACAAGGGCAATATCACGGTGATCTGGGATTCGGAGGTCGGTTAGCGGAGTGAGTCCTTGCGGCCATGCCATTCAGCTATCACGCAGGATGAGCGAAAACCAATTTGTGGCGTTACCAGAGGCCCTCGCAAAATATGCACATCATGATCACGACAAAAAAGGGTTGGGGCCTGTTGGCTTGGCTGCTGGCAGGTTTGTTTGCCTCCACGGTGCGCGCCGCGAGTCTGGATATCACCGCGGTGTTTCGCCCGGATCCGTCGAATCCTGCCCAAAATGAGTTTGAAAATACGACACCACAAGGCGGGTATTGCGGCAATTACCCGACGCTTTGCGAGAATGGCGTGTTCAGTCTTAGCCTACCCATTCGCTTCAAGGCGGTAGCGCCCATCGAGGCACTGCATGACGAGCGCAAAGGTCCGATGTTCCGGGTGCCGTCGTCATGGCGCGACGTCCAGGTCGTTCATGAAGGGACGGGGGAAACCGAGACCGTCAGGATGCGCGTCAATGGCATAGGTGCAACTTACGCCATCACGAAACCGCTTCTGGCCGGCACCTGGCCTGGTTGGGTCAATGCACCCGCGCCCTGTCGATACGGCGGTGTCGGCTACGGTACTCAAGTGTGGTACGCCTTTTTCTGGCGGGTGCCGCTCGATGCCGGGGTGTGCTCAAGGCAGGCAAAGTTAACGATCGACGAGAGCTACGGTTTTTCCTATCGGGATACGGGGTTTTCTTATCAACTCATCACCCCCAACCCGCTCAGAATGTCAGCCGGGGTCTATCGCGGCGTATTGAATTACACGGTCGGGCCGTATGGGGATTTCGACATGGGCGATGTCATGCTGGCGGATGACAGTGCCATCAGCCTCAACTTTGCCTTGTCCGTTGAACACACCCTGAAGGTCGACATCCCGCCCGGCGGCAACCGAGTGGTACTGGAGCCCGTCGGCGGCTGGCAATCCTGGCTGGATCAGGGCCGCAAGCCGACGCGTTTGCTGCGTGACCAGACTTTCAATATCTGGACGTCGAGCCATTTCAAGATGAACCTGCAATGTGAGTATTACAGCAACAACACCTGTGCGTTATGGGAGTCGACCTCCGGCCACTCGGCGCCGCTGGAGGTCAGTGTGACGTTGCCCAACGGCCTGACAGATGGCGCCGGCCAGCCGGTCAACCGCCGGCGGTTGCTGCGTGACGGCAGCGGCACCGAGTTGTTTCAACCGGGCTTTTACCTGGATCGCAAGGTCGGCACTTTGCACTTCGAAGTCGCGCAGGATGCGGTGGATGAAATGATCAAACCTGGCACTGCCCGAAGCTATTCGGGCAGTGTCACGGTGATCTGGGATTCTGAGGTGGGTTAGCGGAGTGAGTCTTCGCGGCCATGCCATTCGGATTCAGCCATTGCCGCCATCGTCACCTGGGTATTCGCCGGCGGTCGGCATTGCGAGTCGCTGCCCGGTTGCAGGTAGGGCGTCAGAATCGGCGCCATGCCCTTGAGCACCTGTGTGGGCAGGGCCGAGGTGAATTTGAAGGTGTCCGCTGAGCGCCCCGGCACGAACGCGGTGAGGGTGCCGAAATGGTGATCGCCGATGTAGAACACGAAGGTCGCGGTGCGGTTGATCGACTTCGAACTGAGGATTCTGCCGCCCGATCCGATGGCCTGTATGCGGTTATCACCGGTGCCCGTTTTGCCACCCATGGCCAATGGCGTGCCATCAGCCAGTTTGAAACTGCCGGAAACACGTTTTGCCGTACCGGCATCAACAACTTGTGAAAGCGCTTCACGCATGGCTCTGGCGACTTCTACCGGCATCACCCGTTTGCCGACATGCGGGTCGTTGACCAGGCGGGTTTCGTAGGGCGTGCCGGCAGCAAAATGCAGGCTGTCGATGCGCAGCGTTGGCAGGCGCACGCCGTCATTGAGGATCGTACCGATCAGCTCGGCCAGCGCCGCAGGGCGGTCGCCGGAGCTGCCGATGGCGGTGGCGAGTGACGGCACCAGGTGGTCGAACGGATAACCGACGCTCTGCCAGCGCTGGTGAATCTCAAGAAAGGCTTCAATTTCCAGCATGGTGCGGATTCGGCTGTCGCGTGCGCCCTTGTGCTTGCTCTTGAACAGCCAGCTGTAGACTTCCTGGCGCTCGAAATGGCTGGCTTTGACGATCTGACTGAACGTCGCGTCCGGATGGTTGAGCAGGTAGCCCATCAGCCATAGATCCAGCGGATGCACCTTGGCGATGAAGCCCTGATCCGGCAAGTCGTAGCTGCCCGGGCCGTAGGCATCGTAAAGCCTGATCAGGCGATCGTCGGTGAGTTTTTCGTTGAGTTTGCTGCCCTTCAGATGCGAGCGCACGAAGCTGTTGAAGTCTTTCTGTTCGGCCTCGGGCAGCAGGTAGCGATGCACGGCGGCCAGGCGGATCGGCGTCGGGCGCATGCCGTCGAGGAAGGTCTCCAGTCGCGCCTGGGTGTCCTTGTTCCGGTACTTTTTCCAGAACTTGAGCAGGAACGAGGTGCCCTCGCGGTCGGCAAAACTGGCCAGGTATTCCTGACGGCGCGGGTCGCGGTCATCCTTGAGCAGTTCGGCACTGCTGTTGGGGCCGGAGTAGGTGATGTAGCGCACCACGTCGCGCATCAGGCGAATGAACGGCAGGTTGATCGACTCGCGCAGGGCATCGCGCAGGGTCGGCAGGCGACCGTTGTCCTCTTTGCGAAAGTTATTGAAAGTGTGCAAGCCACCGCCGGTGAAAAACGCCTCGCCGGGACTCGCCGAGTATTTGCGGTCCAGCGCTGCGCCGAGCATCTTCGACAGGTCGTGGTCCTTGTTCTGGATCAGGTAATCGAGGACCCAACGGCTCAGGCGATCCTGCTCAGGGATCTCGACTTTTTTCAGTTCCGGCACGCCCATGGTGGCGTACTTGTCGTGCAGTTCGGCAATGATTTGCAGGTAAGTGGTCAGCACGCGCATTTTTGCGGTCGAGCCCAGTTCCAGTTTGCTGCCTTCGTTGATGTCGAACGGCTGGTCGGTGCTGTCGGTCTGCACACGCACGCGGGAGCCGTCCGGGGTCAGTTCGAACAGGGTGAAGCTGTAGCGCACCTGGGTGGTGCTGGTCGGAGTCAGCAGGCGTTCGCCGAGCAGACCGATTTCGGCGGCATAGGCCGGGTCGGCGAGTTTTTTCAGGTAGGCGGTGGCCTGGCTCTGCAAATCGCCTTGCAAGGTGCTGGTGGCGGAAAGGTCGAGGCGATCGAGGTCATACAACGGCCGGTTGAGCATGCTCGCCAGGCGGCTGCGGGCGACGCTGATGCCTTTGTTGGTTTCAATCGGCTGCATCGTTGGCTGGGTCTGCCAGTCGCGGTAGCTGACGGTGCTGGCCAGGGCGGCGTCGGCCAGTGCGCTGTCGATCACGCCGTTCTGCTTGAGCAGGCGCAGGTGGCTGTCGGTGAGGTTGGCGAGCTCTTCGCGGCCCTTGGTCAGGTAATGCGATGGGCGGCGCTGGGCGATCATCAGCGAGAGCATTTCGCGCAGGGCCAGGCCTTTGGCGGCCATGCTTTGCGGATCGGTGGCCGGGCTGTTGAGTTGTTCGTTGGCCTTGTTGAAGTCGCTGCCATACCAGACCCGCAACCCTTCGGCCATGCCGTGCACTTCACCATGCCCCGGCACCGCCGACAGTGGCACGCTGTTGAGGTAGTCGCGCACAACGTTCTGCCGCGCGCCGAGGGTTTGCGGACCCTCCTGATAGGCGCGCACGCTGGCGGAGATCATCTGGCGAATCTTTTCGGCACCCGACACAGTCAGGCCATCCGGTGAATGCCGGTACTTTTCCAGTTGCGTCGCCAGCGTACTGCCACCGGCCGACTGTCCCGGCAGGCGCAGCAACTTCGCCACCTGCGACCACGCCGCCATGCCAAAGCGCGGCCAGTCCACCGCCGGGTTGGCCAACGGTTGTTTCGGGTCAAGCAGAAAGCGGTTTTCGATGAACAGCAGGCTGTTGACCACCACCGGCGGAATCGCCGCGAAGCTGGCGTACAGCTGTTGCGGATAGTTGTATTGGTACAACGGCGCGGCGCGGCAATCGGTGATCGACAACCCGGCCTGAATCTTTTCGGAGTAGGGCACGAACAGACCCTTGTCGGTGTAGCTGAGCAGGGCCGGGGAAAAACGCGTCTGCTCGGTAATCACATAATTGCGTTTGAGCAGCCGCGGCAGAAATTCGTCGAGCGAGCTGTAGCCCAGGCGCAGATCGAACGGCCCGTTGCCGGGATAACGAATCGCTTCGCTGGGGCCGGGTTCAAGCTTGTAAGTCAGCGAAGCGGCGTACTGGCTCAATTCCCGGGACTGAAAACGCGAGGTGCGCATTTCCTTGGACGCAGCCAACCCCACAACGACCGCAATGATCACCAGCAACAACCAGAAAGCCTTCCACCCATGCCGGTGACGGCGGGTTTTTTCAGGAATAGGCGCTTCATCCACACGTTCAGTCGGAACCACGGCTTTACTCGAATCGGTTTGCCACAAAGCGCCCATAGTCGATTGATCCATTCACGCAGATTGATCGCACTTGCCTGAAGCTTAGACGGTGGTTGGCGCTGGTGAAAAAATTGTGAAGGGCGGGGGAGGCGGATTATCTGAATAAAACTGGAGCGGACAATTGAACGTAATGATGTATGGATTTATGCAACGAGCCGGTTTCCTCCGTCATGTGAAGATTCACCGTGGCGAGGGGATTTATCCCCGCTGGGCAGCGAAGCGGCCCCAAACCCGGCCAGCAGCGTTTTTGCAGGCACACCGCGTGTAGGGAAGTTGCGACTGCTTCGCAGCCGAGCGGGGATAAATCCCCTCGCCACAGAGATCCTGCTCCGCTCAACGCCGCAAGCATCTCAAGTGTTGTCGGTGTGACGAGAGAATTTTGTAACGAGCGGGTTTTCTCCGTCATGTGAAGATTCACTGTGGCGAGGGGATTTATCCCCGCTGGGCAGCGAAGCGGCCCCAAACCCTGGCAGCAGCGTTTTTGCAGGCACACCGCGTGTAGGGGAGTTGCGACTGCTTCGCAGCCGAGCGGGGATAAATCCCCTCGCCACAATAAATCCCCTCGCCACAATAAATTCACTTATTACAGAGAGCTGTTGCGCTCATAGCCAGCAGGCATCCCAAAGCGGGTAGTCACCGATTTTATCGACCAGTCCGGCTCGCAAGGGATTATTGATGAGGTAGCGGGCGAATGGCTCCCAGTCTTCGCCGTCACGGATCGCGCGGTCATGGTAGCCGGATTGCCACAGCGGTCCGTGACGTCCGGTTTTTCTGTTGACCGCGTGCGTGCAGCGAGCCTTGATACCGCCAATGACTTCGCCAAGTGAGCCGCTTTGCAACTGCATCAACCAATGAAAGTGGTCGGGCATGACAACCCAGGCAATGGATTTCGCGATGCCTTGCTCATGAACCCGACGCAGCTCTGCAACCAATAATCGGCCTGTTTGCCAATCTGAAAATACGGGCCGGCGCTGGTGGATAACCGCGGTGATGAAATAGGCACGCCCCTTTTCAGAGAATCGACCTTGGCGTAGACGGTGGGAATTGGGACGGACTGGCACGTGAGCTTCCTTGCTTGTGTTCCTGGCTTCTCTAAAGGTTAGTGGTTGATTGCTTTGGTTGGCGCTGCAATCGTTGAGTGAAATTTCTGAATTCGCCGGGTGATTTATCGGTGATGAAGCGCAAGGAGAGAGATAGCAGGTGAATCAAGTGCACGGGGGCTGGGGCATGACGCTGCACCATTGCTGTGCAATACTCGGCGCCTTTTTCAGTGGCGAGTCTTCCTACGCAAGGCAGGTAATGCCTTCTGCAAACCGCACTTGTGCCACGACTTGTCACTGAATGTTGTGATTTATAGAGTGAAAAGACCTGCGAAAGGCTTTTTATACTGCACGCCCCGCTGATCTTGCAGGTTGCCCTGCAAGACGCGTCTGCCCACGAAGCCGACGCGGTTTCCTGCCCAGCCAACGCCTATCGGCCGACGCTTCGAGACCCGGTGGTCATATCCAATAACAAAACGAGGTTGCACCCTTATGCCAGTCGGCAATCATCTGCCTCACGGCGAAACCGCTCAGGGCGGTCCGCTCAAACGCGAACTCGGCGAAAGGCATATTCGCCTGATGGCGCTCGGTGCCTGTATCGGCGTCGGTCTGTTCCTGGGTTCGGCCAAGGCCATTGAAATGGCCGGCCCGGCAATCATGCTGTCCTACATCCTCGGCGGTCTGGCGATCCTGGTGATCATGCGCGCCCTCGGCGAGATGGCGGTGCACAACCCGGTGGCCGGTTCGTTCAGCCGCTACGCCCAGGACTATCTCGGCCCGCTGGCCGGTTTTCTCACCGGCTGGAACTACTGGTTCCTGTGGCTGGTAACCTGCGTCGCGGAAATCACCGCGGTGGCGGTGTACATGGGCATCTGGTTTCCCGATGTGCCGCGCTGGATCTGGGCCCTCGCGGCGCTGATCAGCATGGGCTCGATCAACCTGATCGCGGTCAAGGCCTTCGGTGAATTCGAGTTCTGGTTCGCCCTGATCAAGATCGTCACCATCATTGCCATGGTCATTGGCGGCGTCGGCATCATCGCCTTCGGTTTCGGCAATGACGGCGTGGCGCTGGGCATTTCCAACCTGTGGGCCCACGGCGGCTTCATGCCCAACGGCGTAACGGGCGTGCTGATGTCCCTGCAAATGGTCATGTTCGCCTACCTCGGCGTCGAGATGATCGGCTTGACCGCCGGCGAAGCGAAGAACCCGCAAAAGACCATTCCTGATGCGATCGGCTCGGTGTTCTGGCGAATTCTGCTGTTCTACGTCGGCGCGCTGTTCGTGATCCTGTCGATCTATCCGTGGAATGAAATCGGCACGCAAGGCAGCCCGTTCGTAATGACGTTCGAGCGTCTGGGCATCAAGACCGCCGCCGGCATCATCAACTTCGTGGTGATCACCGCAGCGCTGTCGTCGTGCAACGGCGGCATCTTCAGCACCGGCCGCATGCTTTACAGCCTGGCGCAGAACGGCCAGGCCCCGGCCGGTTTTGCCAAGACATCGAACAACGGCGTGCCGCGTTGCGCGCTGCTGCTGTCGATTGCTGCGCTGCTGTTGGGCGTGCTGCTCAACTATCTGGTGCCGGAAAAAGTCTTCGTCTGGGTCACCTCGATCGCCACCTTCGGCGCGATCTGGACCTGGGTGATGATCCTGCTCGCCCAGCTGAAATTCCGCAAAGGCCTGAGCGCCAGCGAACGTGCCGGCCTCAAATACAAAATGTGGCTGTACCCGGTCAGTTCGTATTTCGCCCTGGCGTTTCTGGTGCTGGTGGTCGGCCTGATGGCGTACTTCCCGGATACTCGCGTGGCGCTGTATGTAGGGCCGGCGTTTCTGGTGCTGCTGACGGTGTTGTTCTATGTGTTCAAGTTGCAACCGACTCAGGTGTCGCAAGACACGGCGCGTTCGGTTTCGTAACGTTCAATCGCTGAAAACAGAAAAGCCCCGGTCGTGAGTGAGACCGGGGCTTTTTCGTGAGCGCTGCACAGCGGGGAAAACTACGTGTCAGCATATTGCCAGTCTCACGCAGCTGCCACCTCATTCGGCTCAAAACTGTCCGCCCGCGCCATCTGCCACATCCGCGAATAAAACTCCCCGTTCACTTCCCCGGTAAGCAATTCCCCTGGTTTCAAAAACACATGCAACTGCGAGAACAACTTGATCTCGGTCGCCGACATGCGCCGCACCAGATGCTTGGCCGACAGTTGCGACGGATGCTCAAGTCCGGCCGCCGCGAGCATTTCCGCCAAGGCTTTCAGAGTGCTTCGATGGAAGTTGAACACACGCTGCGCTTTATCCGGGACGACGAGCGCACGCTGGCGCAGGGCATCCTGAGTCGCCACGCCGGTCGGGCATTTGTTGGTGTGGCAGCTTTGCGACTGGATGCAGCCAATGGCGAACATGAAGCCGCGCGCAGAGTTGGCCCAGTCGGCGCCGATGGCCAGCACGCTGGCGATGTCGAAGGCGCTGACAATCTTGCCGCTGGCGCCGAGTTTGATTTTGTCGCGCAGGTTCAGGCCGACCAGGGTGTTGTGCACGAACAGCAGGCCTTCGCGCATCGGCACGCCGATGTGGTCGGTGAATTCCACCGGTGCGGCGCCGGTGCCGCCTTCCTTGCCATCGACAACGATAAAGTCCGGAAGAATGCCGGTCTCGAGCATGGCCTTGGCGATGCCCATGAATTCCCACGGATGGCCGAGGCAGAATTTGAAACCCACCGGTTTTCCGCCCGACAGCTCACGCAGTTGCTGGATGAACTGCATCATTTCGATGGGCGTGGAAAACGCGCTGTGGCGTGACGGCGAGACACAGTCTTCGCCCATCAGGATGCCGCGGGTGTCGGCAATCTCTCGGGTGACCTTGTGCTTGGGCAGGATGCCGCCGTGGCCGGGTTTGGCACCCTGGCTCATCTTGATTTCAATCATTCGCACTTGCGGATTCTGCGCCTGGACGGCGAAGCGTTCCGGGTCGAAACGGCCGTCGCTGGTGCGGCAACCAAAGTAGCCGCTGCCCAGTTCCCAGGTCAGGTCGCCGCCGTGTTCGCGGTGATACGGGCTGATGCTGCCTTCGCCGGTGTCGTGGGCGAAATTGCCAAGTTTGGCGCCCTGGTTCAGCGCGCGGATGGCGTTGGCGCTGAGCGAACCGAAGCTCATCGCCGAGATGTTGAAGATCGACGCCGAATACGGCTGCGTGCACTGCGGGCCGCCGACGGTGACCCGGAAACCGTTCGGGTCGCTCAACGGCGCCGGGCGCATCGAGTGGCCGATGAATTCGAAGCCGGACTGATAGACATCGATCAGCGTGCCGAAGGGTTTGTCGGCGGTTTCATTCTTGGCGCGCGAGTACACCAGCGAGCGCTGGGCGCGGGAGAAGGGCAGGGCATCGCTGTCTGATTCGAGCAGGTATTGGCGAATCTCCGGGCGGATGCCCTCGACCAGATAACGGACATTGCCCAGGATCGGATAGTTGCGGCGCACGGCGTGACGGGTCTGCACCAGATCGAAAATGCCGATCAGGCTCAGCACGGCAGTCACGGCGGTGAGTGGCCACAGCCAGTCGTGGTCGAGGAAAGGCAGGCTGGCGAGGGTGAAAATCACACAGACGGCAAAGAAGGCGTAGCGGCTCAGCAGCGACAGGCTCATACGGTTTCCTTGGGTTCGGACTCGAATATTCAGCGAAGATTTTGGGATATACACATTCCCCTGTAGGAGTGAGCCTGCTCGCGATAGCGGTATATCAGCTACAAAAGTTTCGCTGACCTGGCGCCATCGCGAGCAGGCTCACTCCTACAAAAGGCAACAATACCCGGCGCTCAGGCGTTCTGCGCCTGGAGAAAAATCGAAAACAGCTCGGACTGGGACTTGATTCCCAGCTTGCTGTACATGTGTTTCTTATGGACTTTCACGGTTTCCACGGAGATTTCCAGCTTACGGGCGATTTCTTTACTGGAGCAACCGCTGAGCATCAAGCGCCCGACATCCAGCTCGCGCGCGGTCAATTGTGCGCCCTTGAGCTGTTGCACCGACGCTTCCAGTTGCACCCGCCAGTCTGTCTGCGCAGGCGCGGCGGCGAGGGCCACGGTTTCGTTGATCTCGTATGGCAGGCGTTGGCGCAACAGACCCAGCACCCATGGCTGAATCAAAGACAGCAAAGCGATCTGTTCGCCAGTGAAACGTTTTTCACTGCCCAGCGACAGGCACAGCGTGCGCTCGCCTTCGAGCTGGCAATTGAACTGGACTTCGTCGGCCACCACATTCAGACGAAAGTATCGCTGGTAATACTCGGTCAGCTCGAAATGCTCCGGTGCAACTTCCGACAGGCGATACAGGCCGGTGCGCGATTGCTCGCGGCAGGCGATGTAGAACGGGTCGAGCAGGTACAGACCGCGCAGATAATCCTGAAACAACGGATCAGGACTGCCGTCCTCACCGGGGCATTCGGCGAAGACTTGCGGATGCTGGTCGGCACTGAACAGCAGCACCACCCAGCTATCGAACACCACGTACTGCTCAAGCAGACGCACCAGTTGCGCCCAGAAATTCGGCTTGTCGAGTGCGTCGATCAATTGCCCGACGGCGCGGTGCCAAGTGATGTCATTCAACGAAAGTGTCATTGATCTACCCCTATCGGGTTACCCCGGCCGCGTGATTCCCTGGCCGGTTGCTTGCTGCGCATACTGGCCCACAGACAGTCACCGGGCAATCTTTCAAGGCCCGGCGCGCATAACAAGGAATGCCCATGAAAGTCGAACTCGCCCAACTGGCGGGCCGTGACCACGACACGGCTTACAACCTCGAACGCGCGCTGGCGGCGATCGCTGCCTGCACGGCGGATACGCAGATGATCGTATTTCCGGAAACTCACCTGATGGGCTTCCCAAACGCTGAAACCGTGGCGCAGATTGCCGAACCGCTCGACGGCCCGACCGTCAGCGCCGTGCTCGCAGCAGCGCGTGAGCGCGATATAGCGGTGGTCATCGGCATGGCCGAGAGCGACAGCGGGCGCTTCTACAACACCACTTTGCTGATCACCCCCGAAGGCATCGCCCTGAAATACCGCAAAACCCACCTGTGGGCCTCGGATCGTGGTGTATTCGAAGCCGGCGACCGTTACGCCACCTGCGTGTGGAACGGCGTGCGCGTCGGCCTGTTGATCTGCTACGACATCGAGTTCCCGGAAACCGCCCGTGCCCTCGCGCAACTGGGGGTGGAATTGCTCATCGTCACCAACGGCAACATGGACCCGTACGGCCCCACCCACCGCACCGCGGTCATGGCCCGCGCTCAGGAAAACCAGGCGTTTGCGCTGATGGTCAATCGCGTTGAATCGGGCGATGACGGCCTGGTGTTTGCCGGTGGCAGTGCGCTGGTGGATCCGCTGGGGACGCTGCTGTTCGAGGCTGGGCGCGAAGAAGGGCAGTTCGGGGTCGAGCTGGATTTCGCTCAACTGGAAATTGCGCGCAAGGATTATCGCTATCTGGATGATCAGCGTTTGAAGTTGCCGGGGGAGAGGGTGGAGCAGGCTTCTGGTGTGCGGGAGCTGCTGATTCCTTAGCCCTTTACTCCGATCGTTCCCACGCTCTGCGTGGGAATGCAGCCCGGGACGCTCTGCGTCCCAAGAGCGGACGCAGAGCGTCCATTGAGGCATTCCCACGCGGAGCGTGGGAACGATCAGTCACACCCGAAATTTTCGCCGAATCCGGCTCTGCCATAAATCCAATAACATTCGGAGTAAGACGCCCATGGCTCGTTTGCAACGCACCCTTTCGCTAGGGTCGGTGGTGCTGTTTGGCATCGCCTACATGACGCCGATCATTGTCCTCGGCACCTTCGGCATCCTCGCCCAGGCCACCGCCGGCATGGTCCCGGCGGCCTACCTGGCAGCACTGGTGGCGATGTTCTTCACCGCCATGAGTTACGGACGCATGGCCGCCGCTTTCCCGGTGGCCGGCTCGGCTTACAGCTATGTACGCAAGGCAATCAGCCCCAAGCTCGGTTTCATTGCCGGGTGGGCGGTGTTGCTCGATTACCTGTTTCTGCCCATGGCCATCTGGTTGATCGGCTCGGCCTACCTGGCTTCGGCGTTCCCGTCGATCCCGCAGTGGATCTGGGTGCTGGCGTTCATCGGCATCACCAGTGCGATCAATATCATCGGCTTGAAACTGGCCAATGGCATCAACGCCTTGCTGATGCTGGTGCAGTTCCTCGTGCTGATCGCGTTCGTTGCGCTGTGCATTCACTACATCGGCGGCGATGCGAGTACGCCGCTGTGGTCGATCAAACCGTTCTTCAACGGCGACATGCAGATGCCGCTGATCATGAGCGGCGCGGCGATTGCCTGCTATTCGTTCCTCGGCTTCGACGCGGTCAGTACCCTGACCGAAGAAACCCGCGATCCGCGCCGCACCATTCCCCGGGCGATCATGCTGATCACCCTGATCGGCGGTTTGATCTTCGTCGGCGTCTCGTACTTTGTGCAAATCGCGCATCCGTCGTTCCAGTTCGACAGCGTCGATTCGGCAGCCTATGAAATCGCCCGCAACATCGGTGGCGATCTGTTTGTGTCGATCTTCCTCATTGGTCTGATCGTCGGCCAGTTCGCCTCAGGCTTGTCGGCGCAGGCCAGCGGTTCGCGGCTGCTGTTCGCCATGGGCCGAGACGGGGTCTTGCCGAAGTCGTTTTTCGGCACCTTGCACACGCGCTTCGGTACGCCGGTCAACAGCATTCTGCTGTGTGCGGCAGTGGCGTTGCTGGCGCTGAAACTCGACGTCACCACCTCGACTTCGTTCATCAACTTCGGCGCGTTCCTGGCGTTCAGCCTGGTCAACCTGTCGGTGATTTTCCACTACTGGATCGGCGGCGAGAAAAAAGGCCCGCGCGAGCTGTTGCTGTTTTTGCTCTGCCCGCTGATCGGCCTGGTTGCGGATTTGTGGCTGATGGTCAGCCTCGATCATCTGGCGGTCTGGCTGGGGTTGAGCTGGTTGGCGATTGGCGTGGTGTACCTCGCGGTGCTCACCGGTGGTTTCCGTCGTCAGCCGCCGGAACTGGATTTTCAGGAAGCCGGCTGAATGTGCCTCAAACGGCCAGTCGGTTCTGGCGTATGGGCAGTTCGACACGGAATGTCGTGCCCACGCCCAATTCGCTGCGAACCTGAATATCGCCGCCGTGTTTTTTCACGATACCGTAAGACAGCGACAGCCCAAGCCCCGTGCCTTGGCCGACCGGTTTGGTGGTGAAGAACGGATCGAAGATTTTCTGCAGCGTGTCCGCAGGGATGCCCGAACCGGTGTCGGCGACTTCGATCCAGACGTTGTCGCCCTCGACGCCGGTGCGCAAGGTAATGGTGCCGCGCTCCGGACCCATGGCCTGCGCGGCGTTGACCACCAGGTTCATGATGACCTGATTGATTTGCGAGGGCAGGCATTCGATGTCCGGCAGAGGCTGGTAATCCTTGACCAGATCAGCCTTGTATTTGAGTTCGCTGGCGACGATGTTCAGGGTCGATTCGATGCCTTGCTGCAGATTCGCCCATTGCCATTGCTGCTGGGTGTCGACGCGGGAGAAGTCTTTCAAGTCCTTGACGATCTGCCCGACCCGGCCGATGCCCTCCTTGGATTCACGGATCAGCAGCGGGATGTCTTCGAGAAGAAAATCCAGTTCGGCCGCTTCGCGCTGTTGCTGCAAACGGGCGGCGGACTCGCCGCCCAGGGTTTGGCCGATGCTGTGGTAGGCATCGAACAGGGGACGCAGCTGATTGAAGTAACCGTCGAGCGTGCCGAGGTTGGAAGAAATGAAGCCGATCGGGTTGTTGATTTCGTGAGCGACCCCCGCCGCCAATTGCCCCAGCGAGGCGAGTTTTTCCGACTGCACCAGTTGCCCTTCCAGTTGTTTGCGCTCGTCGATCTCCCGCTGCAAGTCTTCGCTGGCCTGCTTGAACTGGGCGGTGCGCTGATCGACCAGATGTTCCAGATGGTGCATCTGCAGCGAGGCTCTTTCGGTCATCTGCCATTTGGTCAGCAGCGTGTTGGCCATCTGCTGGACTTCGATGTTGTCGAAGGGTTTTTTCAGGATCAGCAAGCGATCATGGGCCTGGAGTCGGTCGAGCAGTTCGTCCCAGGAATAATCCGAATAGGCAGTACACACCACCACCTGTAATTGCGGATCGTGCTGCCATAGATGCTCGATGGTTTTCGCGCCATCCCAGCCATCGGGCATGCGCATGTCGACGAACGCCAGTGCATAGGGGCGTTGTTCCTGCAGGGCCTGGATCAGTTTGCCCAGGCCTTCCTCGCCGCCGTAGGCCGAGTCCAGTTCGAACAGCGGCCGCTCGGGCCGGGCCTGGGCGCCAAACAGCGCGGCTTCCATTTCGTCCAGCTCTACCGACTGTGGTGTGGCGGGCATGAGAATCTTGCGAAAGTCCTCGTGAATCGACGGCATGTCGTCGATCAGCAGAATGCGGCGGTTCGACAGCTCGCTCATGCGTTCTCCGTGACGGTGATCAAGGGTATCTGCAAGGTGAACAGCGCACCTGTGCCCGGCCCGTCGCTGTGGGCGGTGAGATGGCCGTTCATTTCGATGGCCGCCAGCGCACAGCTGTGCAAGCCGAAGCCGTGGCCTTCCTTGCGGGTGGTAAAACCGTGGGCAAAGATCCGCGTCATGTTCTCGGCGGCAATGCCTTCGCCGTCGTCCTTGACGCTGATTTCGAGAAAGCGCTCATCGACAGTCCTGACGCCCAGGGTCATGGTGCGCGGACGATTGCTCAGGTCCGACATCGCGTATTTGGCGTTGCTGATGAGGTTGATCAGGATCAGCAGCAAACGGTGCTTGTCGCCCATCACTTGCGGCACGTCGTCGTAGGCCTTGACCACGGTGACGTGATGTCGGGTCAGCGCGCCGGCGTTCATGCGCAAGGCATCTTCGAGCAACTGATCGATGTACAGCGGCTCGGTCATGCTGCTGGCGCCGGCGTAGGACTGCTGGGTAGCGACGATGTCTTTGATGTGGTCGACGCTTTTGCTCATCTGGGTCAACTCGTCGGCCATCTCCTGTTGTTCCTGGGCGATGGCGGTGACCAGTTGATTGAGATAGCCGGGCAGCAGTTTGCCCTTGGCGTCTTCGCTGAGAAATACCCCCAGGTCATCGGGATGGTCATTGATCAACTGCATGGCTTTGCCCAGGCCCTGGGTCTTGCTGCTGCGCAATTTGCGCGCGATCAGGTCAGAAGAAATATTCACGCTGTTGAGGACGTTGCCGACGTTGTGCAGCACATTGGTCGCAATTTCCGCCATGCCGGCCTGACGGGCCGCGTCGAGCAGTTCGCTCTGGGCATTGCGCAGCTCGCGGGTGCGTTCCTCGACCCGTTGCTCCAGCACATCGTTGGCGGTCTGCAACGCCGCGTTGACCCGGTTGATTTCCGCGAAGCTGCCGATCAGACGGATCGCCAGCCACACCAGCGACAACATCAGCAGCACAGAAAACAGCAGCAGGTAGAAGTGATACTGACGGTCGGTTATCTCGACGCGCCGCTGGTCGCGATCGAGCAGGGTGGTGAGGCTGTCCAGCTGTTCGGCGACGGGGACGGCCTCGATGCTTTCGAGTACCTGATTGACCACCGGCTGCTCCCGAGCAATCAGAGCGATGTGGTTGCTGAGGATTCTGATCGGGGCCTTGAAATCCGCTGGCAGGCGTTCGGCGTTGACCGCCAGTTTGTTCAGGCCCAGCTCGATTTCGGCGGCTTTTTCCACAGTGGTGACCTGGGCGTATTCCAGCGTGCTGAGCAGTAAGTCGTAGGTGTCGGTGACGATGTTTTGCTGCTGCAATTTGTCGAAATCGGACAGCGCGGCGAGTTGCTGCTGAATGTCGTCCTCGGCGGTCGGCAGAAACGCCAGTGAGTTGCGCAGCAGGGCGTTATGCGACTTGAACTGTTCGACCAGGCGGGTCTTTTCCTGCATCGCCTGCAAAAAGGCCTCATGGGCGCCGTTCCATTGCGCCAGGTCGTTACGACCGTGGCCGGACTCCAGCGAATCGAACTGCGCCCAGAGCCGGTTCATCTCGTTCATCGGCGACACCAGCGGGTCGTAGTTGTGCGAAATCGCTACCCTGGCCTTGAGGATCTCGTTTTCCCACAGCGAGTCCTGCTGCTTGATCTGCCGGATCAGATCCCGCGACTCGGTGTAAGTCATGGTCTGCTCGGAGTTGGACTTGAGATACAGAAACAGCAGCACCGAGGCCAGCGCCAGGGCAATCAGGGCGAGCAGCAACAGGCTGCGCCGGCGTGAAATGTCGATCATGGCTTGCCCTCCGTCTTGCCGGTCAGGGTCTTGAGAAACTGGATGATCAGGCTTTTGTCTTCAGCGCTGGGCATGCGGCCCAACTGGTACTGGAACATGATATCCACAGCCCGCTCGAGGTCGGGTGCCGAGCCGTCATGGAAGTACGGTGCGGTCAGCGCGACGTTGCGCAGGCTCGGCACTTTGAATACCGCACGATCGGCCTCGTCGGCGGTGACATTGAAACGCCCTTGGTCAGCCGATGTCGGGTTGCCGCGATCGGCGATGTAATCGCCGAACACGCCGAATTTCTGAAACATGTTGCCGCCGATATTCACGCCCTGATGGCAGGCGATGCAGCCGTAATCCTTGAAGCGCTGATAGCCTTGCTTCTCCTCATAGGTAATGGCGGCGGTATCGCCCAGCAGGTATTGATCGAAACGCGAACCGGGGGTCAGCAAGGTGCGTTCGAAGGCGGCCAGCGCCTGCTGGATATTGGCCCGGGTCACGCCGTCCGGGTAGGCCGCGGCGAAGTCCCGGCGATAACCGGCGTCGCTGACGATCCGCTCGATTACGGTCTTCCAGTCGCTGCCCATTTCGTGAGGACTGGTGATGACGATGTTGCTTTGTTCCTCCAGCGTTTCGACGCGACCGTCCCAGAACTGGCGGAAGTTGAGGCTGGCGTTGAATACCGTCGGTGTGTTGACCGCCACGGGTTTGCCGTCGAAACCCGTTGAAAGCGCTCGGCTGTCGGCACCGTTGTGCTCCAGTTGATGGCAACTGGCGCAGGACAAGGTGTTGTTGACCGATAATCTGGGGTCATGAAACAACTGCCGTCCGAGGACCACGCGTCCGGCATCCTGGCGGGGCACCTCGGGCAGCGGTTTGAGCGGCTCGTTCAGCGGTTCGGCGATGGCGCTGGCAGCGCCGCCGCTCAGCAGCAGCGCGAGGGCATAGGGCACCAGGCCCGTCGACCGATTCATGGTGCGCTCCACGGTGCACATTCTCCCGATGCCAGCCAGCGGGCGAAGGTATCTGCCGGCAAGGCTTCGCTGAAATAAAACCCTTGGCCTTCTTCGCAGTGATGGGCCTTGAGAAAGGCCAGTTGTTCGGCGGTTTCGATCCCTTCGGCGATGACGTTCAAACCCAGGCTCTTGCCCAGGTTGATGATGGCGCTGACCAGCGCGGCGTCGTGACTGTCGCTGCACAGGCCGCGAATGAACGACTGATCGATTTTCAGCACGTCAATGGGAAAGCGGCGTAGATAACTCAGGCTGGAATAGCCAGTGCCGAAATCGTCGATGGCCAGCCGTGTGCCCAGCGCCTTCAACCGATTGAGCGCGGTCAGGGTGGCCTCGACGTTTTGCATCAACACACCTTCGGTGATTTCCAGCTCCAGCCATTCGGCGGCCAGGTTGTTTTGCTTCAGCGCCTGTTCGACACCGTCAACGAAGTCGCGCTGGCGAAAGTCGATGGGCGAGGTGTTGATCGACAGGCGAATCGGCGGCAGTCCGGCCAGTTGCCATTCGCGCAGTTGACGGCAGGCCTCATTCAGCACCCACTTGCTCAACGGCACGATCAGACCAGTGTCCTCGGCCACCGGGATAAATGCCGAGGGATACACCCAGCCATGCCCCGGTTTCTGCCAGCGCACCAGCGCCTCGGCCCCGACCACGCGGGCGCTGCGCAGGTCGACCTTGGGTTGATAGTGCAGGACCAGTTCTTGCGCTTGCAGGGCCCGGCGCAGACCTGATTCGATGCTGTGCTGTTCCCGGGCGTGCTGGTTCATGGCTTCGATGAAAAAGCCGATTTCATCGGGACCGTGCTCCTTGACGTTGCGCATCGCGGTTTCGGCTTTTTTGATCAGCACGATGGCGTCCAGCCCGTCTTCGGGGTAGACGCTGATGCCCAGGCTGGCGGTAACGCTGACGTCATGCCCGGCAATCGTCTGCGGTGCACGAATGGCCGCGAGCAGTTTTTCTGCGACGCCGTGGGTTTGCTGCGGGTGGTTGATGTCGTTGAGGATCACCACGAATTCGTCGGCGCCGTAGCGAAAGACCGAGTCCGAATCGCGCAGGCAAAGCGTTAATTGCCGCGCGGTGCATTTGAGCATCTCGTCGCCCGCCGGATGGCCCAGGGCATGGTTGATGCGTTTGAAGCGGTCGAGACCCAGAAACATCACCACCAGTTGCTTGTCATGGCGCCGGCAGACCGCCAGCGCCTGACTCAGGCGATCGCCGAGCAGCGTGCTGTTGGGCAGCCCCGTGAGGGCGTCGTATTGCAGCAGGTGCGAGACTTTGAGCAGCTCATGCACCCTCGCCTCGATGGTTTGCTCAAGGGCGAGCATCTTCAACGCCGCGTCCTGCGCCAGTTGCCATTTCCAGGTCAGAGCGTTGGCCATCTGACGGATTTCCAGGCTGTCGAACGGCTTTTTCAAAATCAGCAATTGATCGCCGAACGCCAGCCTTTCGGCCATGGCTTCCCAGCTGTAATCGCTGTAAGCGGTGCATAAGGCGATTTGCAGGTTCGGATCGACCTGCCAGAGCTGCTCGATGGTTTCCAGACCATCCCAGCCGGGCGGCATGCGCATGTCGATAAAGGCCAGGGCATACGGGGTGCCGGCGGCCAGGGCGCGCTCGACCAGGGCCAGGGCTTCCTGGCCCTGATAGGCGGAATCGAGCTGGAAGGTCAGGTGGGCCGACGGGTGGGTGCCGAACAGCGTCTGTTCCAGTTGCTGCAGATCGGCCGGGTCCTGCGCCTGTGGCGCGAGAATCTTGCGGAAGTCAGCATGGATCGCCGGCGTGTCGTCGATGATCAGAATGCGCCGGTTGGTCTGCGGGAACGGGGTCTTCATGCCTCATTCCCCTTCGGCGGCAATTCGCTGTTGCGCAGCAGTTGCTCCGCCTGTTCGGCGCTGACCGCCTCGCTGAAGTACAACCCCTGCGCGCTGGAAAGTGGCGCTTCGCTCCCCTCAATCAGCGGCGCCTCGGGGGCTGTCTGACCTTCGGTAATGATGCCGATGTCCAGATCCCGGGCGAAGTTGACGATCGCACGCAGGGCGTTGGCGCTGGCCGGATCCCTGCTCGCGCTGTCGATGAACGTCTGAGCCAGTTTGAGGTGATTGACCCGGTAGGTTTTCAGGTAATCGAACGATGAGTACTCGGTGCCGAAGTCGTCGATGGCGATGGTCACGCCCAGCTCGCGCAAACGCGGCAACACATCGTTGTGGGTCCACTTGGTCTGCGCCAGCGTGGCCTCGGTGACATCGAAGCGCAGGTCCCACGGTGCGAGTTCCCAGCGTGCGGTGGTGCGCAGTACGTCGTAGATCAGTTCCGGACCGCTTTTGAGTTGCGCCAGGGACAGCTTGATCGCCATCACCGGCGGGGCCACGCCTTCATCGCGCCACAGGCGCATCTGGCGACAGGCGCGATCGAGCACCCAGCGCCCGAGCGCAATGATCGCGCCGGTGCGTTGCGCCGCCGGCACAAACGCGCTGGCCGGCAGCAGGCCCAGACGCGGATGCTGCCAGACGATCTGCGCCTCCATGCCGAGAATCCGGCGGCTGTGCAGATCCACTTCGGGCGCGTAGTTGAGGGTCAGTTCGTCGCCGTCCAGCGCCGTCAGCAACTCGCTGGCCAGGGTCATGCGTTCAGCCACCTCCCGGGAGATCTCGGCGCAGTGGAAGTGATATTGGTTGCGGCCCATTTCCTTGGCGCGGTACAGCGCCGTGTCGGCCTGCCCGAGCAGGCTGTCGGCGTCGAGGCTGGCCGCGGTGTAGGTGCTGATGCCGATGCTCACCGACACGTGCAGGGCATTACCGGCCAGGTGATAGGGCGCCAGCAGCGTGTCGCGGATGTTGTTGGCCATGGCCGCCGATTGCGTCGGGTCGCTGACGTCCAGTTGCACAATCGCGAACTCGTCGCCACCGAGGCGCGCGACCACGTCGTTTTCGCGCACGCTGGCCTTGATGCGCCGGGCGACTTCCTGCAACAGCAGATCACCCACCGGGTGGCCGAGGGTGTCGTTGATCCGCTTGAAGTGGTCCAGGTCCAGATAAAACACCGCGAACGGCGCGGCGCCCCGACGCGCGGCGGCGAAGGCCTGGTGCAGCCGCTCAATCAGCGTCGCGCGATTGGCGAGCCCGGTCAGGCCATCGGAGCGGGCCAGCAAGGCGAGTTTTTCCTCGGCCACGCGGCGCTCGGTGATGTCGAGGATAATCCCCTCTACTTCGAGCAGGCGGCCGTCATCGTCGCGCACCGGGATATAGCGGTTTTCCACCCAGCGCCAGGTGCCGTCCCCGGTCCGCATACGAAACTCGATCGAAGCGCCCAGCGCGTGCCGGTCAAGGACCCGGGCCATGGCCGTATCGACGCTGGCCTGGTCGTCGGGATGAATCAATGCTTGTGCCCAGTTGGGCGAACGCACCAGTTCTGCCGCCACATGGCCATAACGGGTGATGTTGTGGGAAATGTACATCAGCGGAAACGACGGCTCGCCGCGCAGCCGGTAAAGGATGGTCGGGCTGTTCTGCACAATGATGTTGGCGTCGGACAGCTCCCGGGTGCGCTCCTCGACGGCTTGCTCCAGCAGGTTCATTTTCAGCGCGGCGTCTTCGGTCATTTGCCATTTGACCGTAAGGGCGCTGGCCATCTGGCGGATCTCGATGGCGTCGAAGGGCTTTTTCAGGATCAGCAGGCGGTCGTTCAGCGCCAGGCGCTGGTCGATGTCTTCCCAGGAATAGTCGGAATACGCCGTGCACAGCGCGACCTGCAATTTCGGGTCGACTCGCCACAGCCGTTCGATGGTTTCCAGGCCGTCCCAGCCCGGCGGCATGCGCATGTCGATAAAAGCCATGGCATAGGGCCGCTGACTGGCCAGCGCGGCTTCGATCTTTTCCAGCGCCTGGTGGCCCTGGAAGGCCGAATCCAGTTCGAAGCGCAGGGGCGGCGCTGCCGACGGGGTGCCGAACAATAGATTTTCGGTGGCGCCCAACCCGTCATCGTCAAGCGCGACCGGACTGAGGATCTTGGCGAAGTCCTCATGGATCGACGCACTGTCGTCAACGATGAGTACGCGCCGATTGATCTGCGTAAGTGGCGCGTTCATCCCGTGCTGCTTGCGATTTCATACGCGGTTGTCGTCAAGAGCATCCCTTTCCCTTATTTCCTGGCCTATCAGCGGACGGAACCGCTCACTGTGTTGAGCGTAGTTGGCCGTTCGTCACTTTGCCTGCGCTTCCAGGCAGAAGTTTTGCGTGAGCAATCGGCAAAATCATCTAGCCTTTAAAGCAGATGCGGGTCGGTGCCGGGGGCAGAGCGCCGCGTCGTTGACCTCCACTGTTGCGCTTGAGGCCATACCATGGAAGAACAAACCACCTCGACGAGCCAGCGCCCCAAGGTGCTGCTGGTCGATGACGAAGAATCGATTCTCAACAGTCTGCGCCGCCTGTTGCGCGGCCAGCCCTACGATGTCCTTTTGGCCACCAGCGGTGCCCAGGCGCTGGAGATACTGGCGCAGCAGCCAGTGGACCTGGTGATGAGTGACGCACGCATGCCGAACATGGACGGCGCCTCGTTGCTGGCGCAGGTCCGTCAGCGCTGGCCAGCGACGATGCGCATCATGCTCACCGGCTATGCCGATCCGACGGCGATCATCAAGGCGATCAACGACGGCCAGATTCACCGCTACATCAGCAAACCGTGGAATGACGAAGAACTGCTGGTGATTCTGCGCCAGTCGCTGGAACACCAGCATTCCGAGCGCGAACGCCAGCGCCTGGAGCGTCTGGCCCGGGTGCAGAACGATCAGCTCAAGCTGCTCAACAGCACGCTGGAGAAGCACGTCGCCGCGCGTACCGCCGAGTTGCAGCAGACCGCCGACATGCTCGATCTGGCTTACGAAGAACTCAAACACAGCTACGTCACTGGCACCGAAGTGTTCTCCCTGCTGGCCAATCTGCGTCTGCCGCCGGCCAAACAGACCAACCGGCAAATCATCGAACTGGTGCGCGGCTACAGCAAGGCGCACGGCCTGGACGAAGCCACCAGCCGCGACCTGGCCATGGCGGCCGCCCTGTACAACATTGGCAAACTTAGTTGGCCCGACACCATGATGGTCACGCCGTCGGATCTGCTGCATTCCGCTGAGCGCGAGCGTTATCGCGGATATCCGAAGCAGAGCGAATCGCTGTTGATGACCCTCGATCCGATGAAGGATGCCGCGCGGCTGATCCTCCATCATCAGGAGCGCTGGGACGGCAGCGGTTTTCCCGATCGCCTCAAGGGCGAGGCGATTCCGTTCGGCTCGCGCTTGTTGAAACTGGCGGTGGACTTTGTCGAACTGCAACGCGGGCTGATTCTTGAACGGCAGATGAACAGCGACGAAGCCCTGCTTTACCTGCGTCAATACAGTGGCCGTCTGTACGACCCGGAACTGGTCGAGGATTTTATCCAGGTGTGCGCGGCGTTCCTCAGCGATATCACCCTGATCGACCCGGACGTCAAGGTCGTGACCACCCGCGAGCTGACAGCGGGAACAGAACTGGCGCGTAACCTCAACGCCGATAACGGCATGCTCCTGCTCAACGCCGGCAAGGTACTCAGTGCTCCGCTGATTGAAAAGCTGATTGCTTTCGAAGCGATGGAGGGCGGCAAGTATCAGGTTTTTGTCAAAGTGCCGCAGGACGAGCCGGGCTTGCTGCAGGCTGAGGGCTGAAGGGCATGACGAGACAGGGGCGGGCGTGGGATCCTTGGTTTTTTTGACCCAGGGACTGTTGTCACCCATGACGCTCGCATCTGTCGCTTCCGCTCAAACTATCCACATCGCCGCCGCGCTGCTGCTGAATGCGCAGGGCCAGACCCTGTTGGTACGCAAACGCGGCACCACGGCGTTCATGCAGCCGGGCGGCAAGATCGAACCCCGGGAATTGCCGGTGCACGCGCTGGCTCGCGAGCTGGAGGAAGAACTGGGCCTGTGCATCGATCCGGCGCAGGCTGCGTTCCTCGGTGAGTTTGCGGCGCCGGCTGCGAATGAGCCTGGGTATGTCGTCTGCGCACAGATTTTTCAATTGACGATCGATGCCGAGGTTTGCCCGGCCGCTGAAATCGAAGAGGTGATCTGGGTCGACCCGGCCACTGATCCGGCGGTTGATCTGGCACCATTGACACGCGACCTGATCCTGCCGTTTTATCGGCGCTCGCTGACCGCACTCGCCTGATCATTCACGCAAAGGACTTTGCCATGATCCCGCTTCCAGACCTGCTGATTTTCGCCGCTGCCGCGTTGCTGATGGTACTGACGCCGGGGCCGAACATGATTTATCTGATCTCGCGCTCGATTTGTCAGGGCCGCCGGGCCGGGGTGACTTCATTGCTTGGCGTGGTTGGCGGATTCTTTGTGCATATGTTCGCCGCCGCGGCCGGGTTGACGGCGGTGTTCCTCGCCGTGCCGATGGCCTATGAAGTGCTGAAGTGGGCGGGGGCGCTGTACCTGCTGTGGCTGGCTTGGCAAGCAGTCAAACCCGGGGCGCGTTCGCCGTTCGAGGCGCAACAACTGCCGCCGGACTCGTCACGCAAACTGATCACCATGGGCTTTCTCACCAGTGCGCTGAACCCGAAAATCGCCGTGTTCTATCTGTCGGTGTTTCCGCAGTTCATCAGCCCTGAACACGGCTCGGTGTTCGTCCAGAGCGTTGTTCTGGGGCTGACGCAGATCAGCGTCAGTTTTACCGTCAACCTGCTGATCGCGCTGTTTGCGGCGGGCATTGCCTCATGGTTCGTGCGTAACCCGACGTGGCTGGCGATGCAGCGTTATTTCATGGGGTTCGTGCTCGGCGGTCTGGCCGTACGGCTGATGCTCGAACAGCGCAGGACGGCCTGAACATGTGGATCGAGCGGCTCGATGCCAGCCATGCCCTGGCGTATCGCGAACGCATGCTTGAAGCCTATGACCGCCACCCGCAGGCGTTCACTTCCAGCGTGCGTGAGCGTGCGGTGATGCCGCTGAGCTGGTGGGAAGGGCGCTTGACCAGCAAACTCGATGTGCTGCTCGGCGCCTTTGACGGCGGCACGCTGGCCGGCATTGTCGGCCTCGCGCTCGAACCCAGGGAAAAGGCCCGCCATAAAGTTACTTTGTTCGGCATGTATGTCTCGACTGACTTTCGCCAAAGCGGCCTGGGTTACCAATTGGTACAGGCCGCACTGCGCGAAGCACAAAACCATGGCGGGCTGAAAGTTGTCCAGCTCACTGTCACCGCCGGCAACGATGTCGCCTTCAAGCTGTACCAACGCTGCGGCTTCATCCAGTTCGGCCTGGAACCGCTGGCGGTGCGGGTAGGCGAGGATTACTTCGACAAAATCCACATGTGGCGCCAGCTCTGACACAGCGCTGCTCTTGTTCCCTTGTGGGAGCAAGCCTGCTCGCGAAGGGGCCGTGTCAGCCGCCACAGATGTTGCCTGATTCACCGCTTTCGCGAGCAGGCTCGCTCCCACAGGTTGACCGCATTTCTCCAGCCCAAACGCAGCCCCCCTGTAGGAGCGAGCCTGCTCGCGAAGGGGCCCTGCCAGCCGCCGCAAATGTTGCCTGACCCACCGCTTTCGCGAGCAAGCCCGCTCCCACAGTTTTGACCGCATTTCTCCAGTCGAAACGCAGCCCCTCTGTAGGAGCGAGCCTGCTCGCGAAGGGGCCCTGCCAGCCGCCGCAGATGCTGCCTGACCCACTGCATTCGCGAGCAAGCCCGCTCCCACAGTTTTGACCGCATTTCTCCAGTCGAAACGCAGCCCCTCTGTAGTGAGCCTGCTCGCGATAGCGTCGTGTCAGTCAGCGAAAATGTTGACTGATCCAGCGCTTTCGCGAGCAAGCCCGCTCCCACAGGCTTGACCGCATTTCTCCAGTCGAAACGCAGCCCCCTGTAGGAGTGAGCCTGCTCGCGATAGCGTCGTGTCAGTCAGCGAAAATGTTGACTGATCCAGCGCTTTCGCGGGCAAGCCCGCTCCCACAATTTGACCGCATTTCTCCAGTCGAAAAGCAGCCCCCCTGTAGGAGTGAGCCTGCTCGCGATAGCGGTCGTTCAGACACATCACTATTGACTGACAGATGGCTATCGCGAGCAGGCTCGCTCCTACAGGGGATGTTCTGCGCAGCGGTTTCAGCGCACGGCGCTGACGCCATCGAGTGTTGAGAACGAGGTGTCCTTGGCGGTCAGCAGGAAGTCGCGCATGTATGGGGCGTCCAGCATGTCCGTGCGGATCGCTGCGTACAGCGTCGCGAACAATCCTTTCTCGCCCAGGCGCTTGGCCTTCACGTAACCGCGCGAGCTGTATTCGTGTAACGCCCAGTGCGGCATGCCGCAGACGCCGCGGCCGCTGGCGACCAGCTGCATCATCATCACCGTCAGCTCCGAGGTGCGCACCTGCGCCGGCTCGATGTCGGCAGGTTCGAGGAACCGGGTGAAGATGTCCAGGCGGTCGCGTTCCACCGGATAAGTAATCAGCGTTTCCGTCAGCAGATCGTCGGGCACGATGTACGGCTTGCTCGCCAGCGCATGTTGGTTGGCCACTGCCAGCATGGCTTCGTAAGTGAACAGCGGCACGTAGGTAATGCCGGCGATGTCCAGCGGATCGGAGGTCACCACCAGGTCCAGATCGCCACGGGCCAGGGCTGGCAGCGGTGCGAAGGAAAAACCCGAGGCCAGGTCGAGTTCGACTTCCGGCCACGCGTCACGAAACTGATCGATGGTGGGCATCAGCCACTGAAAGCAGCTGTGGCATTCGATGGCCATGTGCAGACGCCCGGCGGTCCCTCCGGCCAGTCGGCTGATGTCGCGCTCGGCGGCACGCAACAGCGGCAGGGTGGCGTCAGCCAGTTGCAGCAGGCGCAGGCCGGCGCTGGTGAAACGCACCGGTTTGGTCTTGCGCACGAACAACGCCATGCCCAGGCGCTCTTCCAGTTCCTTGAACTGGTGGGAGAGCGCCGACTGGGTCAGGTGCAGGCGGTCGGCGGCGTCGACCAGACTGTCGGCTTCGCGCAGGGCGTGCAGGGTTTTCAGGTGACGGATCTCAAGCACCGCAGGTCTCCATGAGTAGAACTCGTGATCAAATTAAAGATGTTGAGTTTGTCTCATGTTTAACCGGCTGTCGATGGCGCAACGTAGTCTCCGGGCCAGTGACCGCTCGGCGCTGTTCATCAAACTGTCACGCAACTGTGGCAGCGCGCTCGCACAAATATCATCAGACTCGCGCTCTACTGGGGTTCTGCGTTTTGGTGTTTTTTCATGCGTGTATTGTTCTTTCTGGCCGCGCTGTTGGTCGGCCTGCCGTCGTTGGCGGCTTCGCGTTGTGATGTCAACGTACCGACCGAGCGGGTCGACCTGCCGGCGGTGAGCATCGCCTATCAGAGCATCGGCCGTGCCTCGGATCCGGCGTTATTGCTGGTCATGGGGCTTGGCGGTCAGTTGATTCACTGGCCGGACGAAGTGGTTGTGGCGTTGTGTCAGTCAGGTTTTCGGGTCATCCGTTATGACAACCGCGATGTCGGCCTGTCGACCTGGCGCCAACCTCCGGTCGAGGCCAATCTGACGTTTGAAGTGTTGCGCTACAAACTCGGCCTGCCGGTTTCGGCGCCCTACAGCCTGACGGACATGGCCGACGATGCATTGGGGTTGATGAGCGCGCTGCAGGTCGAGCGCTTTCATGTGCTGGGCGCGAGCATGGGCGGAATGATCGCCCAGCACATGGCGGCAATGGCGCCGCAACGGGTCGAAAGCCTGACGCTGCTGATGACCACTTCCGGGGCCGCTGGCTTGCCGGCACCGAATGCGGCGTTGGTGCAGCTGTTGTCGCGGCGCGGCGCACCGAACCGTCAGGTGGCGCTGGAACAACAGGCTGATCTGCTCGCGGCACTCGGCAGCCCGGCGGTGACGGATGATCGGCAAGCGTTATTGCAACAGGCCGCGGCTTCCTATGACCGCGCGTTCAACCCTGAGGGCGTCAAGCGGCAGATCATGGCGATTCTCGCCGAGCCAAGTCGAGTGGCGTTGCTCAATCAACTGCGCGTGCCGACGCTGGTGGTGCATGGCACGGCCGATCCGTTGCTGCCAGTGATGCACGGTGTGCACCTGGCGGCGCATATCCGGGGCAGCCAGTTAAAACTGATTCCGGGGCTGGCCCATCGGTTTCAGGAGGCATTCAAGGAACCGCTGCTGGCGGCGGTGTTGCCATATCTTCAGGCGCACCGTGAGGACACTTCGCACTGGGCGCGGGTCGAGCCGGTGGAAAAGGGGAACTTGCTTTAACTGAAAGTTTTGCGGTGATCGTTCGGCCCCTTCGCGAGCAGGCTCGCTCCCACAGGGGAATGCATTGCAAATGTGGGAGCGAGCCTGCTCGCGAAGGGGCCATCATGGTCGCCAACACTGACCTTAGCTGTGAATACGCACCCAAACGGTCACCAAAACAGTCGCCGCCATCAACCACGCGACCGCCGCCACCGCGAGCGACGCCTCCAACCGCATCCGGTCAACCATCACATACAGCGTGGCCAGATAGACGAAGTACGGAATAATCGACCACATCCCAAACACGATCGTGGTTTTCAGATCATCGATCGAGCGGCCCTTGCCAACGATGTAATGGGCAATCAGCGCAAAGGTCGGAAACAGCGGCACCAAACCTGCGATGTAATAGTTTTTGGTCTTCGACAGCGCCGCGATCATCACCACCACGGCGGCGCCCAGCAGGGCTTTGAATATCAGGTCCACGTCGTTCTCGCTTAATGGCTCAGGCCGTATTTTTTCACTTTGTCGAACAGCGTAGTCTTGGCCATGCCCAGTTCCAGGCTGGCCTGGGTCAGGTTGCCGCCGCTGCGTTGCAGGGCGTCGCTGAGCAGGTTGCGCTCGAATGCCTCCACCGCTTCGGCGAACGCCAGGCCTTGACCGCCGCTGCCGGCGCCGGACTTCTTGAAGGCCGGCAGACCCAGGGCGAAGCGCTCGGCGACGTTGCGCAGTTCGCGCACGTTGCCGGGCCAGTCGTGGCTCATCAGGTGCGACAGGGTCTGATTGTCCAGCTCCGGCAATGCGCGGTCGAAGCGCAGGGCCGATTGCTGGGTGAAGTGTTCGAACAGTTGCAGGATGTCTTCGCGGCGTTCGCGCAGGGGCGGCAATTCCAGCGTCACCACGTTGAGGCGGTAATACAGGTCGCTGCGAAAGGCCCCCGCTTTGCTGGCTTCGTCGAGGTCGGATTTGGTCGCCGCAATCACCCGGCAATCCACCGCCACGCTCTGGTTTGAACCGAGGCGTTCGAGGGTGCGCTCCTGCAACACGCGCAGCAGTTTGATCTGCAACGGCAGCGGCATGCTTTCCACCTCGTCGAGGAACAGCGTGCCGCCGTCGGCGTGCTCGATCTTGCCGATACGGCGCTTGCCGGCACCGGTGAAGGCGTTCGCTTCGTGGCCGAAGATTTCACTTTCAAAGAGGTTTTCCGGCAGGCCGCCGCAGTTCAGCGCGACGAACTGTTTTCCGTGACGGCGGCTGAAGTCGTGCAGGCAGCGGGCGACCAGTTCCTTGCCGGTGCCGGTCTCGCCCTCGATCAACACGTTGGCCGAGGTATCGGCGACGTTGGCGATCAGTTCGCGCAGGTTCTGCATCGCCGGCGAGCGGCCGATGATCCGTCCTTCCAGAGAATCGCGTTCGGCCAGTTGCCGCCGCAACGACGAGACTTCGCGGGCGAGGCTGCGTTGCTCGAGGGCACGCCGGGCGACATCCACCAGTCGCTCTGGCGAGAACGGTTTTTCCATGAAATCGTAAGCGCCTTTCTGCATCGCGCCGACCGCCATGGAGATGTCGCCATGGCCGGTGATCAGCACCACCGGCAGGCTGCGGTCGCGTTGCTTGAGGCGGGTCAGCAGTTCCAGGCCATCGATGCCCGGCAGGCGGATATCGCTGATGACGATGCCGGCGAAATTATCGCCGACCTGCTCCAGCGCTTCTTCGGCACTGCCCACGCCGATGCAGGGAATATCTTCCAGGGTCAGCGCCTGCTGGCAACCGAGCAGCACATGGGGGTCGTCTTCGACAATCAGCACACTGAGTTCGTGGTTCATATTGGCTCGGCAGGTGTAGGGCTTACCAACGGTAAACTGAGGACGAAGGTGGTGCCACCGCTGGCCGGGTGTTCGACACCCAGATGGCCGCCGGTGGCGGCGGCGAGGCTGGCGGAAAGCGTCAGGCCCAGGCCCAGGCCTTGCTCGCCGGGCTTGGTGGTGAAAAACGGTTCGAACAAATGTTTGCGCGCCTCGGCGTCGATGCCGTGACCGTTGTCGCGTACGCGCAGGCGATATTTGCCGTTGAATTCTTCGCCTTCGAGCCACAGTTGCGGCTGCGCCTGGGCCTGCATGGCATCGAGGGCGTTGCCGATCAGGTTGAGCAGAATCTGTTCGAGACGGGTCTGGTCGATCTGCAATTGCACGTCGCTGAACTGCCGGTGCACTTGCAGCGCCGAGGTTTCCAGACGCGCGCCGAGCACTTGCAGCGCGGCGTCGACGGCTTTGCCGAGGCTGGCCTGGCCCTTGTTATCGCCGCGCCGGGCAAAGGAGCGCAGGCTGGCGGTGATCCGGCCCATGCGGTCGATCAGGTCGTTGATGGTCTTGAGGTTGGTGCTGGCGACATCGAGTTGGCCGCGCTCAAGAAAGCGCACGGTATTGCCTGACAGCGTGCGCATCGCCGCCAGTGGCTGGTTCAATTCATGGGCAATGCTGGTGGACATCTGGCCGATCGCGGCGAGTTTGCCGGCCTGCACCAGTTCATCCTGGGCGCGGCGCAAGGTTTCTTCGGCCTGGCGGCGTTCGCGGATCTGGCTCTTGAGCCGTTCGTTGCTGGCACGCAGATCGGCAGTGCGTTCGGTAATCCGTCGCTCCAGCTGGCTGTTGACTTCCTGCAAGGCTTCGCGGGCGGCGAGGCGGGTGGCGAGGACCTTGCGCCGCTCGTTCCAGGCGATCAGCAGGAAGGCGAACAGGGCGAACGCGACCGCCACCAGAATGCCTTGATTGATCGCCTCGCGGCGTAGGTCTTGCAGCGGCGTGAGCAGGGTGAAATTCCACGGCGTGTCGCTCAGCGGCCGGGTCTGCGCCAGGTAACTGATGTCATCTTCGTCGGACGCCACTTCGCTGTTGGCCGGGAAGGTGAGTTTTTCCACGCCTTCGGACAAGGTCTCGCGGGCCAGCGGTTGCAGCTCGTTGAGCGGGAACCAGTAGTACTGCAGGCTGCGGGCGAGTTTTTCCTTGACCTCGTCGCTCAGCGGGACCACCGATTTCAGCCGCCGGGCCGGATCGCTGGAAAGAATGATGATGCCGTTTTCGTCACTGACAAAAGCTTCCAGACGCGCGCGCTGCCAGCGTTCTTCCATGGCTTCCAGGCGCACCTTGACCACCGCGACGCCGATGATCTTGCCGTGCTCTTCCAAGCCATGGGCCAAGTAGTAACCGGGTTCGCCGTTGGTGCTGCCGATGCCGTAGAAACGCCCGGGCTGGCCGCGCACGGCGTCCTTGAAATAGGCGCGGAAGGACAGGTCCTCACCCAGGTAACTGTCGACATCGCGCCAGTTGCTGGTGGCCATGACGCGGCCGGTGGTGTCCATCACATAAATGGCCCGGCTGCGGCTGCGGCGGTTCAGGCCCTCAAGGTAATCGTTGACCGTTTGCCGGTGTTCCGGGGTCGGGTCGGCCAGCAACTGCGGCACACTCGTTTCGAGTTCCAGCAGGCTGGGCAGGTAGGTGTACTTGCTGATTTCGCTTTCGACCGCACGGGCGTGCAACTCCAACTGACGCTGGCCGTTCTCGCCGAGGCTGCGGATGCCGAAGTGCTCACTGGTCCAGAAGCCGATAAACCCCAGGCCAATCATCAGGGCGATGACCAGCGGCGGCAGGAACAGATGGCGAATCAGACGGGGTTTCACGGCAAGTGATGGCTTTGCAGCGCGATAGAGGGTGGGGTCGCATTTCATCACAGATGCCTTGGGTCAACCACAACACTTGTTTGTGCATCACCGTTGCTTTGAGGTGAACCCTGTGGCGAGGGGATTTATCCCCGTTCGGCTGCGAAGCAGTCGTCGAACCGCTAGATGCGGTTTGACTTTGAAATGCCAGGGCCGCTTCGCAGCCCAACGGGGATAAATCCCCTCGCCACAGAAGCTCGCCACACCACAGGGTTCTGCGTGGTTTTTTAGTGCTGCAAGATTTTCTCGAGGAAGTGCTGCGCGCGTTCGGAGCGGGCGCTGATGTCGCCGAAGAATTCCTCTTTCGGGCAGTCTTCGATGATCTTGCCCTGGTCCATGAAAATCACCCGGTCCGCCACTTTACGGGCGAAGCCCATTTCGTGGGTCACGCACATCATGGTCATGCCTTCATGGGCCAGCTGCACCATGACGTCGAGCACTTCGTTGACCATTTCTGGGTCGAGCGCCGAGGTCGGTTCGTCGAACAGCATGACGATCGGGTCCATCGCCAGCGCACGGGCAATCGCCACACGCTGTTGCTGACCGCCGGACAGTTGCCCCGGATGCTTGTGGGCGTGCGCCGACAGGCCGACGCGCTCAAGCAGTTGCAGGCCTTTTTTGGTCGCCTCTTCCTTGCTGCGGCCCAACACCTTGATCTGCGCGATGGTCAGGTTTTCGGTGATGGTCAGGTGCGGGAACAGTTCGAAATGCTGGAACACCATGCCCACCCGCGAGCGCAGTTTCGGCAGGTTGGTCTTCGGGTCGGCAATCGAGGTGCCGTCAACCACGACGTCACCCTTCTGAAACGGCTCCAGCGCGTTGACGCATTTGATCAGCGTCGACTTGCCGGAACCCGACGGGCCGCAGACCACGATCACTTCGCCTTTTTTGACCTCGGTGCTGCAATCAGTCAGCACCTGGAAGTCCCCATACCACTTGTTGATATTTTTGATAGAGATCATACGGCGAACCTTTTTTGCAGTTGCTTGACCAGCCGCGAGGCGGCGAAGCTGATAATGAAGTACACAAGACCGGCGATAATCAGGAACTCGTTGGAGCGGCCGATGATGTCGCCGCTGGCGCGGGAGGCATTGAGGAAGTCAACCAGGCCTACGGTGTAAACCAGCGAAGTATCCTGGAACAGAATGATGCTCTGCTGCAGCAACAGCGGGGTCATTTTGCGGAACGCCTGCGGCAGGATGATCAGGCGCATCATCTGCCCGTAAGTCATGCCCAGCGCTTGCGCCGCGCCCATCTGACCTTTGGGGATCGACTGCACGCCGGCACGGACGATTTCGCAGAAGTACGCCGCTTCGAACATCATGAACGCCACGATGCATGAGGTGAACGCACCAATCGGCGTGTCTTCGCCGGTGATCCAGCGCAGCACGAACGGCACCGCCAGATAGAACCAGGTGATCACCAGCAGCAGCGGGATCGAACGGAAATAGTTGACGTAGGCGCCCGCGATGCTCGACAGCAGTTTGCTGTGCGACAGACGCATCAGCGCGAGAATGGTGCCGAGAATGATCCCGCCGACCACGCCCATGGCCATCAGCTTGAGGGTCATCACCATGCCGTTCCACAAACCGGGAATGGCCGGGACGATGCCGCTGAAATCGAATTCCATTATTTACCCCCCACGGAGATCAGGCCGGGCACGGCGACTTTCTTCTCGACCATGCGCATCAGCAACATCAGGCTCATGTTGAGGGTGAAGTAGATCAGGGTCGCCAGGGTGAACGCTTCAAACAGGTTGGCCGAGAACTCGGCGGTCTGTTTGGTTTGCGCCAGTAGCTCCATCAGGCCGATCAAGGACGCCACGGAGGAGTTCTTGAACACGTTCAAAAATTCCGAGGTAAGCGGTGGAATGATGATCCGGTAGGCCTGGGGCAGCAGCACGTTCCAGTAGATTTGCGGCAGCTTGAAACCCATGGCGCGGGCGGCCGATTCCTGGCCGCGGGGCAGCGCCTGGATACCGGTGCGCACTTGCTCGCAAACACGCGCGGCAGTGAACAGGCCAAGGCACACGACGACGCTCAGGTAGGCCGAGGTAGTCGGGTTCAGGTCCTGTTTGTACCACTCCTGCATATCCGCCGGCAGCAGATCGGGCACCAGGAAGTACCAGATAAACAGCTGAACCAGCAGTGGCACGTTACGGAACAGTTCGACGTAGCAGGTCGCGATGCCCGACACGATGCGGTTCGGTACGGTGCGCATCACGCCCAGTATCGAGCCCAGCAGCAGGGCGATGATCCACGCGACGATGGCGATGGCGATGGTCCAGCCCAGCCCGGAGACGAACCAGTCGAGATAAGTCTCGCTGCCCACGCCGGTGGACTTGAAGAACACGCCCCAGTCCCAGTTGTAATTCATTAGGGTCTCCCCTCGATTCGATCGATGTACAAGTGCCCGCCTGGGGAAACTCCGTTCCCGCCTGATGTGAACATCAGGCACACGCGATCGGCTCGACAGCCACCGGTTCGAGTGTTTCCAAAAAAGTGCCAGCAGGGAGTGGCCATCCCCTGAAAAGGCAGGCGCCTCCTCAGGGGATAAGGTTAGTCAGAAATCAGGACTTCTTGTCGTCAGCCGCTTTGTCGGTCGGGTTGGCGATCAGGGTCTTGAGCTCGTCGCTCATCGGGAAGTTCAGGTTCAGGCCTTTTGGCGGAATCGGCTGCATGAACCACTTCTCGTAGATCTTGTTGATTTCGCCCGACTTGTAGGTGGCGACGATGGCGTCATCCACAGCCTTTTTGAACGGGGCGTCGCCCTTGCGCATCATGCAGCCGTAGATTTCGTACGACTGCGCGGTGCCAGTGACTTCCCAATCGGCGGCTTTCTTGGCCTTGGCCGCTTCGCCGGCGAGCAGCGCGTCGTCCATCATGAACGCCACGGCACGGCCCGATTCCAGCATCTGGAAGGACTCGCCGTGGTCTTTGGCGGAGATGACGTTCATGCCCATCTGCTTGTCGGCGTTCATCGCCTTGAGGATGCGCTCGGAGGTGGTGCCGGCGGTGGTCACGACGTTCTTGCCTTTCAGATCGTCGAAATCCTTGTACTTGGAGTCTTTCTTGGAGAGCAGACGGGTACCGATTTCGAAGATGCCGACGGAGAAGTCGACCTGCTGCTGACGCTCGACGTTGTTGGTGGTCGAACCGCACTCGACGTCCACGGTGCCGTTCTGCACCAGCGGGATCCGGGTTTGCGAAGTCACCAGGTTGTATTTGACTTGCAGGTTGGGCAGGTCGAGGTCTTTCTTGATCGCTTCGACGATGGCCAGCTGGATATCGTGGGAGTAGCCGACCGGCTTGCCGGAAGCGTCGGCGATGTAGGAGAACGGAATGGAGGCGTCACGGTGGCCCAGGGTGATGACACCGGACTCTTTGATCTTCTTCAGGGTGCCGGTGAGCTCGGCGGCGAAAACTGGCGTGCTGATCAGAGCGGCAGCAATGGCTGCGCCCAGGATATGGGGAACGATGCGCATCAAATTTTCCTCGACATTGTTTTTTTTATGGAGCCAGTTTGTCGGCCCTTTTTGTGCTTCGAATGCCTGACGGCTCCTGAAGTGTTGGCACAGCAGGCATTCGTCGAGAGAGTGTAGAGCAGAAGTCGTGCCAGACCAGTCGATAATGGTCAATACGTTGATTTTTAACGTTATTAAAGTTTTGTGGCGGTGATTTTAGGCGGAACTGATCCGGTTAACCGAATCGACCGGAGAGTCGCGTTCGGAAAACCGAATGAGCTGTAACGCGCAGTCTCAGCGATCGCGGTTCAAAGGCGCTTCGTGCAAATACAGCCACTTCACCCCGTCTGCCTGCGCCCTCAGGATTGCCACCGACACGCGTGAGTGTTCAGTCCCGTTTAACCGCTGGGTTTCTACGTAGCTCAGAGCCAGTGTCTCGTCCTGCTGCCAGACCGTATGCAAATCGCTGATGTCGATATCAAGCCCTGCCTTGGCGCCCACAGCTCCCCTGAACAGTTGCTCGACCTCGGACCGGTTCAACGGAATCGCCGAGATGCCAACCATGCTGAAGTCCTCGGCAAATGCCTGCATCAACGGCTCGATGCTTGCGGCACCAGTGCCGTCGGCATCGGTGAATACGCGATGAATCAGTTCGTGGACGTAGTGAATACTGTGTATGGCTTGTTCAGCCAGATCGTTGCTCATGGGCACTCCTTTCAGGTTTCAATTGGCGCATCTGAAACAGCGGCAGCAGCCCGACCAGCGCCGCAACCGCGAAGGTCGCGTGGTAGGCCTGCGTGGTGTCGAACTGCTTGAGCAGCACATTGAAAATCATCAGAAACAGCGCGGCGCCGAGGCTGAAAGACATCTGGCGATTGATGTTCCAGATGACACTGGCCTTGTGCGTATCGCCGCCGGCGAAGTCCATCAATGAGGTGGTCTGCGCGGTATTGGCACCGATGCCGCCACCGATGCCCATCAGGCTGTAGGCAAGGACGATGATCCACAGATCACCGGGTGCATTGACCAGCACCAACGTGGCGATGCCAGCGCTGTGCAACAACATGCCGAGAATGAACAGGCGCTTGGCGCCGACCCGGTTGTAGACCCTGCCGCAAAGGGTCATCGCGATGAACGCACCGATGGCGTAGATAATCATGAACATCCCGGTCAGCCTGGCGCTGAAGTGCAGGGTGTCCTGTAAAAAGAAAATACTCATCAGATTGACCCCGGTGAACACGCCCGGAATCGCGTAATAGACGAGAATCGAGGTGCTGAGTTTTTTACTTCTGAGCAAGCTCAACTCGACAATCGCGTTGTTGCAACGGCGGTAGTGCAACACATACAGGGCGATGAGCAGCAGGCCCGCGATGACAAAAACCAGCGCTGCCAACGGCGGATAGTCGCCGCCGTACAGCGACATACCCATCAGCAGGCTGGCGAGTGCTGCGCTGACGAACACCAGACCTTTGATGTCGGGGCGCCGAAGCTCGGCGGGTTTGCGTTCCCTGATCCAGAACCAGGACAACCCGGCGGCAATCAGCGAAAACGGAATGTTGCTGTAGAACACCCAACGCCATGAACTGCTGTCGACGATGATGCCGCCCACGGTGGGTGAAATGGCCGGTGCGAGCAGTGCGACGGCCATCACCAGCGTGGATATCTTCGCCCGTTGCTCGCCCTGGAAAAGATTGAACGTCAGCGCCTGTCCGACCGGAATCAACAAGCCGCCACCGATGCCCTGGACGAAGCGCCAGAGCACCAGTTCATGGAAACTGTCGGCCTGCCCGCACATCCAGACCGAGCCGCTGAACACCAGCATCGACGCGGTCAGGATTTCCCGGTTGCCGAAGCGTGCGGCCAGCCATGTACTCACAGGAACGATCAGCGTAAGGCCGAGAATGTAGGCATTGCCTACCCACGCCACCGCTGAGCTGTTGGCGTGCAAGGTTGCCGACAGACTGGGCAACGCCACGGCCGACATGAAGATATTGATGCAGTCGATGAAGAAGCCGAGCAGATACACCGACGCGACTTTGTAGCGGTAACTCATGCTGTTTCCCCTTTGTCGTCGAGCATAGGGGCGCTAGACTCCGGCCGTCGATGCAATGGGGCTGAACACAATGTTTGAAGGGATTTAACCGTGACTCAGGGCGCCCTGCACACGCACTTGAATCGGGTCCAGACGTTTCTGGCGATTGTCGAACTGGGTTCATTCACCAAGGCTGCGAGCCATCTGAACCTCAGCCGGGCCATGGTCAGCCTGCACATCAAGGCGCTGGAAGCGGCGTTGTCGACGACCCTGCTGATGCGTAACAGTCGTGTTGTGTCCCTGACCGAGGCCGGGCAAAGCTTTTACAACGAATTCAAAATTATCGTCGCCGATATCGACACAGCTTTTGACAGGGTAATGCACGGTGCAAGCCGGGTATCGGGAACGTTGCGGATCAGTTCAACCAGTGAGTACGGCGAGCGATTCATCCTGCCGTTGATTCCGCTGTTCACCGAGCGCTATCCAGACATTCGCCTGTGCTACGACTTCAACTCTTCGCTCAATGATCTGCTTGGAGAACGGCTGGACCTGGTGATTCGCCTGGGCAGTCTGGCAGACTCGTCTTTCAAGAGCCGGAAGCTGGCGGACTATGAGATCGTGCTGGTGGCTACCGAAAAGTTTCTGGCTCGCCATCCGCTGCGAGAACCGCAGGATCTGAATGCCCTGCCGTGGATTGCCAACAGCAACCTGCAGGCGCCGGCGCAGTGGGTGTTACGTGATGGTCTGGGGGAGGGGATTGAGGTCAACGGCAGCCGGCATTTCGAGTCGAACTCCTCGACGGCAATTCGTTCAATGACCTTGTCCTCGCTGGGGGTGTCGGTGTTGCCGGTATGGATGGTCGAGAGCGATATCGCCAGCGGGCGTCTGCTGCGCGTACTGCCTGAATACTCGCTGCCTTCACAGCCGATCAGTCTGGTGTTTCCTGATACGCCGCATCTGCCGCGCAAATCGCGGGTGTTCATTGATTTTCTGATGGCGCATCTGGGGCGGTGAGTTCATCCAGAAAAAGCCCCTCACCCTGACTGGGTGAGGGAGAACAATCCCACTGATCCAATCCGCTCGCCCGAAATCCACATACCAAAAAGCCCCTGAATTTCACAATTCAGGGGCTTTCGTTTTAGCGCTGGATGAGGATCAAGCCGCCTCGATCTTCCGATTCTGCTCAACCTTGCCCAGATACGACGCCAGCTTCTGCTGCTCATCTGCCGTGGTGAACAACCCGAGCTTGGTGCGACGCCAGAGAATGTCGTGCGCAGTGGTCGCCCACTCTTCGCTGCACAGGTAATCGACCTCGCGGGTATAGAGCCCGCCGCCGATGTGCTCACCCATGTCGGCCAGGGTTTCCACGCCTTCAAGCATGCGCCAGGTGCGGCTGCCGTAGGTGACGGCCCAGCGCCGGGCGATTTCTGTCGGGACAAAATCGAACTTGTCGCGAATCAGCGCGCTCAAGGCTTGCGGTGTGGTCATGTCTTCGCCGCCGGGCAGGGTGGCGGTGGCCGTCCAGCTCGGGCGCATCTGGGTGAAGAACGGCATCAACTGCGCCATCGCTGATTCGGCGAGTTTGCGGTAGGTGGTCAGCTTGCCGCCGAACACCGACAGCAGGGGCGCTTCTTCGCCGCCGCCAGACAACGCCAGGGTGTAATCGCGAGTGACCGCCGAAGGGTTGTCGGATTCGTCGTTGCACAGTGGACGCACGCCCGAGTAGCTGTGCCGGATGTCATCGCGGCTGAGCTGCTGCTTGAAGTGGGCGTTGACCACTTTCAGCAGGTAATCGGTTTCCCCTTCGGTGATCGCGACTTTGGCCGGATCGCCGGTGTATTCGCGGTCGGTGGTGCCAATCAGGGTGAAGTGGTTCAGGTACGGAATGGTGAAAACGATGCGCTGGTCTTCGTTTTGCAGAATGTGCGCATGCTCACCTTCGTACAGTTTCGGCACGATGATGTGGCTGCCCTGAATCAGACGAATGCCGTACGGCGATTCCATCTTCAGGTCGTCACGGATGAATTTGGCTACCCACGGGCCGGCGGCGTTGACCAGCGCTTTGGCGGTAATCGAAAACAGGCTGCCGTCGGCGCGCTCCAGATGCAGATGCCACAGGCCTTTGGCGCGACGGGCGCTGACGCAGCGGGTCTGGGTGTGCACGTGGGCGCCTTTTTCTCGGGCGGCCATGGCGTTGAGCACCACGAGGCGGGCGTCATCGACCCAGCAGTCGGAATATTCGAAGCCTTTCTTGATTTCACTTTTCAGCGCGCTATCGGCGCCGAATTTCAGGCTTTTCGAACCCGGCAGCTTTTCCCGTTTGCCGAGGTTGTCATAGAGAAACAGGCCGGCACGAATCATCCACGCCGGACGCAGGTGCGGGCGGTGCGGCAGCACGAAGCGCATCGGCTTGACGATGTGCGGTGCCTTGGCCAGCAGCACTTCACGTTCGGCCAGCGCCTCACGCACCAGACGGAATTCATAATGTTCGAGATAGCGCAGGCCACCGTGGATCAGCTTGCTGCTGGCCGACGAAGTGTGGCTGGCGAGATCGTCCTTTTCGCAAAGGAACACCGAAAGACCGCGACCGGCGGCATCCGCTGCGATCCCCACGCCATTGATCCCGCCGCCGATTACGGCAACGTCATAGATCTCGGAGAGAGGGGGCGTACGCAAGGTAGAGGTGGACATCGGCTGGCCTCGGGTTCTTTTTGGTTTTCGATATTTGAAATCGAACATGAATGTTCATTTGCGAAAATGGTAGCCCATAAAGACGCGCGCAGCCAGTCGACTTCGATTGAAAAAACTCATCGAAGGACAGGGAAAGGAAAATTTTCGAACATTCAAGCGGGAGAATACGGTTGTGGCGAGGGAGCTTGCTCCCGCTCGGCGGCGCAGCCGTCGTAAATCCAGCAAGCACGGTGTGCATGGATTAACGGTTGGATTTCGCAGGGGGCCGCTTCGCAGCCCGGCGGGAGCAAGCTCCCTCGCCACAAGGGAGTCGCGCTCGAGAGGGTTAAACGACTTCCAGACGAATCTTGTGCTGGCTCAACAACTGCGCCAATGCCGGCACCGGTTGCTGATCGGTCACCAGGCAATCGATCAGGCTGATCGGCCCCAGTCGGATCATCGCGTTACGGCCGAACTTGCTCGAATCCGCCGCTAGAATCACCTGGCGCGCATTGGCGATGATCGCTTGGCTCACCCGCACTTCCTGATAATCGAAGTCGAGCAGGCTGCCGTCCTCATCGATCCCGCTGATGCCGACGAGCGCGAAATCAACTTTGAACTGATTGATGAAATCGACACTGGCCTGGCCGACAACACCGCCGTCACGGCGCACGTTGCCACCGGTCAGCAGCACGTCGAAGTCATCCTTGGCGCTGAGCATCGAGGCGACGTGCAGGTTGTTGGTGATGATTTTCAGGTGGCTGTGATTGAGCAGGGCGCGGGCAATCGATTCGGTGGTGGTGCCGATGTTGATGAACAGCGAGGCGTGATCGGGGATCTGCGCGGCGATCGCTTCACCGATGCGTTGCTTTTCATCGCGCATCTGGTCGGCGCGCATCGCATAGGCGGTGTTTTCGACGCTGGAATCATAGGCGGCGCCACCGTGGTAACGGCGCAGCAGATTGGCTTCGGCGAGCTGATTGATGTCGCGACGAATGGTTTGCGGGGTGACTACGAACAGCGTGGCCATTTCCTCGATGCTCACATAGCCGCGTTCGCGGACCAGCTCGAGGATTTGCTGCTGACGGGGAGGCAGATTCATGGGGCTTCCTTTGGGCTGCCGTGCAAAATTTGCCCATGATGCCGCAGGAATCCGCTCCCGACCAGTTAGATGCCTATCTGTTACTCAAGCCTGGCTTATTCAGCGTCCTCACGCGCCCAGTCACGGGTGCGGCTGACGGCTTTTTTCCAGCCTTTGTAGAGTTTCTCTTTCTCGACTTCGTCCAGGCTCGGTTCGAACTCGCGCTCGATCACCGCTTTGCCGCGCAGTTCTTCCAGGCTGCCCCAGAAACCGCAGGCCAGACCGGCCAGGTATGCGGCGCCGAGTGCGGTGGTTTCGCGCATTTGCGGGCGTTCGACCTGGGTGCCGAGGATGTCAGCCTGGAACTGCATGAGGAAGTTGTTGGCGACCGCGCCGCCGTCCACGCGCAGAGCCTTGAGGCGTTCGCCGGAGTCCTGCTGCATGGCGTCGAGCACATCGCGGGTCTGGTAGGCGATCGATTCCAGCGCAGCGCGGATGATGTGGTCGACGCGCACGCCGCGGGTCAGGCCGAACAGCGCGCCACGGGCATACGGGTCCCAATACGGGGCGCCCAGACCTGTGAACGCCGGCACCAGGTACACACCGTTGCTGTCCTTGACCTTGTTGGCGAAGTACTCGGTGTCGTGGGCGTCATTGATGATCTTCAGTTCATCGCGCAGCCACTGCACGGTCGAACCGCCGTTGAACACCGCACCTTCCAGCGCATACGCCACTTCGCCACGCGGACCGCAGGCGATGGTGGTGAGCATGCCGTGCTGCGATTTCACTGCCTTGTCGCCGGTGTTCATCAGCAGGAAGCAGCCAGTGCCATAGGTGTTTTTCGCCTGGCCCGGCTCGACGCACATCTGCCCGAACAGCGCCGCTTGCTGGTCGCCGGCGATACCGCCGATGGCGATGCCGCTCTTGGTGCGCCCGTAGATTTCCGAGGAGGCTTTGACCTCCGGGAGCATTTCGCGAGGAATGTCGAGGATCTCCAGCATCTTCGAATCCCATTCCAGCGAATGGATGTTGAAGAGCATGGTGCGCGAGGCGTTGGTGTAGTCGGTGACGTGTACCCTGCCGCCGGTAAATTTCCAGATCAGCCAGCTGTCGACGGTGCCGAACAACAGTTCGCCGTTGCGCGCGCGTTCGCGGCTGCCTTCGACGTTGTCGAGGATCCACTTCAGCTTGGTGCCGGAGAAGTACGGGTCGGTGACCAGACCGGTAGTGTCGCGGATGTAGTCTTCGTGGCCATCGCGCTTGAGCTGCTGGCAGATCTCGGTGCTGCGGCGGCACTGCCAGACGATGGCGTTGTACACCGGGCGACCGGTGGTCTTGTCCCACACCACGGTGGTTTCGCGCTGGTTGGTGATACCGATGGCAGCGACCTGATCATGATGCAGGCCGGCCTGAGCCAGTGCTTCGACCATCACTGCGCTCTGGGTGGCGAAGATTTCCATCGGGTCGTGTTCGACCCAGCCAGCCTGCGGGTAATGCTGGACGAACTCGCGCTGCGCGGTGCAGACCACATTCGCATCGCGGTCGAAAATGATCGCGCGGGAGCTGGTCGTACCCTGGTCGAGGGCAATGATGTAGTTCTTGTTCTGAATGTCGGTCATGTCGATTGCCTTGGACGAAATAAGGGAGAGTGGGCCGGGGCGCAGGCTCTGTCGGGCAGGAGCCGGCGCCGACTGTTTCAAGAAGTTCTTGGTTTGCCGTCAATGGCCGGTTCTGCATCCTTTGTAGCAGGTGTGGCGCAGGTCAGGTGGCGGGCGATCAGCCCGCGATACCCGGCGGCGCCGAGGCAGGCACCGACAATCGGTGCAAAAATCGGAATCAGGAAGTACGGAATATCGCGGCCGCCAGTGAAGGAAATTTCACCCCAACCGGTGAAGAAAGTCATCAGCTTGGGACCGAAATCCCGGGCCGGGTTCATCGCGAAACCGGTCAGCGGACCCATCGAACTGCCGATCACGGCAATCAGCAAACCGATCAGCAGCGGCGCCATCGGGCCTCGCGGCAGACCGTTGTTGTCATCGGTCAGGGCCATGATCACGCCCATCAGGATCGCGGTGATGATCATCTCGACCAGAAACGCCTGGGCCGTCGACAGCACCGGATTGGGGTAGGTCGAAAACACCGAGGCCAGTTCCAGGCTGGCGGCCGAGCCGCGAACCATTTGGTGAGTCTGTTCGAAATCGAAGAACAGGTTGCTGTACAGCGTGTACACCAACAGCGCGCCGCAGAAGGCGCCGGCGATTTGCGAAAGAATGTAGAACGGCAGTTTGCGCTTTTCAAAGTCAGCGAAGATTGCCAGGGCGATGCTCACGGCAGGGTTCAGATGCGCGCCGGAAACCCCGGCGGTGAGGTAGATCGCCATGCTCACGCCGACGCCCCAGATGATGCTGATTTCCCACAGGCCGAAGCTCGCGCCTGCGACTTTGAGCGCGGCGACACAACCAGTGCCGAAAAAGATCAGTAATGCAGTCCCCAGAAACTCGGCCATGCATTGGCCCGAAAGCGATGGTTGCGGTAAAGCAGTTGTCATTGAAAACCTCGGTTTTTGTTGTTGTCTGGCGCCTTGCCGTCAGGGCAGGGCGCGATTTTCACCGGGTTGGAATCCCCATTCTTTTCCCGGTTTACTGCTGGGTGCTGCGATGTCGCTGATTCTTGCATTATTCAGATTCGAAAAAATATAGACAAGAAACAAACCTGTCAAAGGTCGAAAGTGAACTGTCGGTCACAATAAAACTATTCGCTGGGTGAATGATCAGCGCAGAGGCGCGCCCGAATATGTCTACAGGCCACGGCAATCGCGGCCGGAGATAGAGCCTTTTGCCAAGTGATGCTCTAGAATCGACCGCAGGTTTTTCTCTGATTGCCGGACCCGGAGCTGCCATGACCCCAGCGTTGGACTTGTTGAAAAAAGTTCGTGCCGAACATCGCGTGCACAGTTACGAACATGATCCGAAGGCCGCGTCCTACGGGCTCGAGGCCGCGGAGAAACTGGCGCTTGCGCCGGCCCAGGTGTTCAAGACCCTGCTGGCGTCCAGCGAAAAAGGTGAGTTGCTGGTGGCGGTGGTGCCGGTCGTCGGAACGCTCGACCTCAAAGGGCTGGCGCATGCCGCCGGAGTGAAAAAAGCTGAAATGGCCGATCCGGCTGCGGCGCAGCGTTCCACCGGTTATCTGTTGGGCGGTATCAGTCCGCTGGGGCAGAAGAAACGCCTGCGCACCTTCATCGATACCTCGGCCCAGGCGTTTGCGACTATTTATGTCAGCGCCGGTCGACGCGGACTGGAAGTCGAACTGGCGCCTGCGATACTTGCGCAACACACCCAGGCGATATTTGCCGACATCGGCCGCGCATAGCCTCGCGCTGTATGCAGAAAATTCGCCGGTTCTGTCACTGGCGCTGAGGTCGCAGTCGCTGCAAGCTTGCGCCAACTCACTCAGGGAGAAAGTCATGCAGCTTGCGTTTCATCAGGTCGACGCGTTCAGCGATCGGCCGTTCAGCGGCAATCCGGCGATGGTTTATCGGCTCGAGGCATGGCTGGCGGATGAGTTGATGCAGAAGATCGCCGCCGAACACAACCTCGCGGAAACGGCGTTTCTGGTGCGTGAGGGCCAAGCCTGGCATATCCGCTGGTTTACCCCGACCACTGAAGTACCGTTGTGTGGGCACGCCACGTTGGCCAGCGCATTTGTGCTGTTCGACATCTATAAGGAAAGCGCCGAGCGCATCGACTTCACCTGCAAGTCCGGCCCGTTGAGTGTCAGCCGCGAAGGCGATCGGCTGTGGCTGGATTTCCCGACGATCGTGCCTTCGGAGATCGGCGTGACGCTGGACGTTGAGCGGGCGCTCGGCGTGGAGGCGGTTGACGTACTCGGTTCCAACGAATTGTTCGTGGTGCTGGACTCGGAGCAGGCCGTGCTCGATTGCAAGCCGGACATGGCGGCGCTGGCGAAACTGCCGTGGCTGGGCGCGATCGTCACCGCGCGCGGGAATCAGCACGACTTCGTCTCGCGCTATTTCGCCCCGGCCATCGGCATCGATGAAGACCCGGTGACCGGGTCGACCCACTGCAGCCTGATTCCGTATTGGGCCAAACGGCTGGGCAAGTCGAACCTGACCGCATGCCAGCGCTCGGCGCGGGGCGGGGAGTTATTCTGTCGGCTGGAGGGTGAGCGGGTGAAGATCGGCGGGAATGCGACGCTGGTGGCCAGCGGCACCCTTCACCTGAGTTGACCGCCATCCATTGTAGGAGTGAGCCTGCTCGCGATAGCGGTTTATCGGTCAACATCTTCGGCGACTGATAGACCGCTATCGCGAGCAGGCTCACTCCTACAGGGGTATGGTGTTTGATCAGAGGCTGGTGCTGAACCGGCGCACGCCGTTCTCAACCACCGGAATCTGCGCCGCGGTGCTGCCGGAGGCCTGGAACAGCACCAGATGATCAGCCGCTACACGAATCCCCACCTCAGCCCCGACCAGATGATCGGCATGGCTCGGGAAGATCGATTCCAGCTGTGCCCCGGTCGGCAATTGCAGGCGATACAACGTTGCCGCACCGAGGAACGTCTTGCCGACAATCTGCGCTTTCAAGGCACTGTCCGGTGCATAAACGATGTCATCCGGACGCAACAGCACATCCACCGCACCGCCAATCGGCCAGGTGTAAGCGCGATTGCCGCGCAGTTCACCCAGTTCCGTCTGCACCGATTCCGGGCTGGCGAGCTGGCCGCGAATGAAATAGCCCTGGCCGATGAAACTGGCGACATAAGGCGTCGCCGGTTCGTGGTAGAGGTTGTACGGCGTGTCCCATTGCTCCAGCCGACCTTCCTTGAACACGCCAACGTGATCGCTGACGGCGAAGGCTTCTTCTTGATCGTGGGTGACCAAGATCGCACTGGTGCCCCGGGACTTGAGAATGTCGCGCACTTCATGGCTGAGCTTGCGTCGCAGTTCGCCATCGAGGTTGGAAAACGGCTCGTCGAGCAGCAGCAGTTGCGGTTCTGGCGCCAGAGCACGGGCGAGGGCGACGCGCTGTTGCTGGCCGCCGGACAATTCGTGCGGGAAGCGTTTGCCAAGGTTTTTCAGGTTGACCAGTTCGAGCAGCTCTTCTGTGACGCGCGTCTTGTCGGGATGCTTGCGGATACCGAAGGCAATGTTGTCCGCGACACTCAGGTGCGGGAACAGCGCGTAGTCCTGAAACACCATGCCGATGCGACGCTTCTCCGGCGCCAGGGTAAACCCGGCGCTGGACAGCGTCTCGCCGCCGAGGGTGATCTCACCTTCGTGCACCGGTTCGAAACCGGCGATGGCGCGCAGGGTGGTGGTTTTGCCGCAGCCGGACGAACCGAGCAGGCAACCGATGTCACCGGCGTTGAGGTGCAGATTGAGGTTCTGCACCACACGTTGATCTTGATAGCCGCAAGCGAGGTTGCGCAGGTTCAGCAGTAATTCATGGCTCATGCGTGGTGATATGCCGGTTCGACGAGGAACTCGAGCAGGGCCTTCTGTGCGTGGAGACGGTTTTCTGCCTGATCCCAGGCGACGGAGCGCGGGTCATCGAGCAGGTCGAGGCTGATTTCTTCGCCGCGGTGCGCCGGCAGGCAATGCATGAACAGCACGTCCTCGGCAGCGAGGTCGAGTAGCGCACGGTTGACCTGGAACGGCGCGAACAGCTTGAGGCGTTTGGCAGTTTCCTCTTCCTGGCCCATCGAAGTCCAGACATCGGTGCTAACCAGATGCGCACCGCGCACCGCGTCTTGCGGGTCACGGACGATGCTCACGCGATCGCCGGCCCTGGCGACGAACTCGGGGTTGGGCTCGTAGCCTTCAGGACAGGCAACGCGTAACTGGAAGTCGAACTGGATCGCCGCTTCTATATAGCTGTTGCACATGTTGTTGCCGTCACCGATCCACGCCACGGTCTTGCCCTGAATCGAGCCACGGTGTTCAAGGAAGGTCTGCATGTCGGCCAGCAACTGGCACGGGTGCAGGTCGTCGGACAGTCCGTTGATCACCGGCACGCGCGAGTTGGCCGCGAATTCGGTCAGGGTGCTGTGGGCGAAGGTGCGGATCATCACCGCATCGAGCATGCTCGACATGACGATGGCACAGTCGCTGATCGGCTCGCCACGGCCCAGTTGGGTGTCGCGCGGGGACAGGAAGATCGCCTGGCCGCCGAGCTGGATCATGCCGGCCTCGAAGGAGATCCGGGTACGGGTCGAGGATTTTTCGAAGATCATCCCCAGCACGCGGTTTTTCAGAGGCTCGAACAGTACGCCGCGGTTACGCAGGTCCTTGAGCTCAACGCCTCGACGGATCACGCTGACCAGCTCTTCGGGCGTGCAATCCATCAGGGAGAGAAAGTGCCTTGCGCTCATCATTGACTACCTTTTTGCTACAAACCGCAGATGCTCAAAGCCTTGTTTAACGGAACAACGGGCGAGACCTGCGGCGTAAGCCGCACGGGGCGACGAAATAGGGGAAGGCGCGATATTGACACTAAATGTCGCGTTACGCCAATAGGCTACGGTGTTTGCAGGATTCGCAGGGCGCAGTGCCGTGGCACTTGCGCAAATGAAGCCGGATTCAGTAAAGCAGCGAGCCTCTTTGTACACTGGCCCCGCCGGGCTTGGCAATGCGCCGCGGCGGCGACGGTGTGGCCTTGGTCGGTTTACGGCCACGGCGCCGTGTATTCGCTTGGTCGGATGTTCAGATTGAAACATTTGCTAAAGCAAAGTGCTGGGTTATAAATGACTTTCGAGCGACGCAGGAAGCCTCCGCATGGAATCGAAAGAACAACTGTTAATGGAACTGCTGGGCCATACGGCTCGCTCTCTGACCCATCTCACCGCGTCGGTCACCTCGATGTCGTTCGAGTTGCTGCGCAGTGAAGATGAAGTGGTCAAGTCGGCCGGGCGGCACATGATCGACCGCATGGCGACGATCAGCGCCGGGCTTGATGAGCATTGGCGGTTGATCGGCGAACTCACCGGCGTACACGTCGCCCACGAGCAGATCGAAACCATTCAGGAAATCCAGCTGGCCGCGCCACCCCAGTTGCCGCCCAACTGATCGCGCCGGTTTATCGGTGCACCTGATAGCCGTCGATTCACAAGACGAACGTCGCTGGCGCGGGATCCGCGCACGGGCCATAGTTTTGTTCCCGCGGGTGCGATTGCCCGCCCAGAACAAGACAGAGACTGGCCATGACCAAGACTCTTCATCACCGTGCGTGTCACCTGTGCGAAGCCATTTGCGGGCTGACCATCGAAACCACAGAAACCGATGGCAACGTCGCGATCACCTCGATCAAGGGCGATGCCCTCGACACCTTCAGCCGTGGCCACATCTGCCCAAAGGCCGTGGCCCTGCAAGACATCCAGAATGATCCGGACCGCCTGCGCCAGCCCATGCGCCGGGTCGGAAGCGAGTGGTTGCCGATCGAATGGGACGAAGCGTTTGCGCTGGTGGCAGAGAAACTGGCGGCGATTCAAGAGCGTCATGGACAAAACGCGGTGGCGGTCTATCAGGGCAACCCGAGTGTGCACAACTATGGGCTGATGACCCACAGCAACTATTTCCTTGGCCTGTTGAAGACGCGCAATCGTTACTCGGCGACTTCGGTCGATCAATTGCCGCACCACTTAAGCAGCTATTTGATGTACGGCCATGGCCTGTTGCTGCCGATTCCGGACATCGACCACACCGATTTCATGCTGATCCTCGGCGGCAATCCTCTGGCTTCCAACGGCAGCATCATGACCGTGCCGGACGTAGAGAAACGTCTCAAGGCGATTCAGGCGCGCGGCGGCAAAGTGGTAGTGGTCGATCCGCGCCGTAGTGAAACTGCAGCGATGGCTGATCAGCACGTGTTTGTTCGCCCCGGTGGCGATGCAGCGCTGTTGTTCGGGATGCTCAACACGCTGTTCAGCGAAGGGCTGGCCCGCGACAGTCACTTGCCGGTCGATGGGCTGGACGATGTGCGCAGCGCCGTGGCGTCATTCACCGCCGAGGCCATGAGCCCGCTGTGCGCGGTGCCTGCCGGGCAGATCCGCCAACTGGCCCGGGATTTCGCTGCCGCGCCGACGGCCGTCTGCTACGGACGCATGGGCGTCTCGACCCAAGCCTTCGGCACCCTGTGCCATTGGGTCGTGCAGTTGATCAACCTGGTCACCGGCAACCTCGACCGTGTTGGCGGCGCCCTCTGCACCGAGCCAGCGGTGGATCTGGTGGCCTCGACCTCGGGCGGGCATTTCAACAAGTGGCAAAGCCGTGTATCGGGGCGGCCAGAGTACGGCGGCGAGTTGCCGGTGTCGGCGCTGGCCGAAGAAATGCTCACCGCCGGCGACGGGCAGATTCGTGCGCTGGTCACTGTAGCCGGCAATCCGGTGCTGTCGACGCCCAACGGTCGGCAACTGGAGCAGGCGCTGGATGGCCTCGACTTCATGGTCAGCATCGATCTGTACATCAACGAAACCACGCGTTATGCCGATCTGATCCTGCCGTCGACCTCGGCGCTGGAGAACGATCACTACGACACCACGTTCAATCTGTTCGCGGTGCGCAATGTCACGCGTTTCAATCGTGCGATCCTTGTCAAACCCGAAGGCGCGCTTCACGACTGGGAAATCTTCGTCGGGCTGGCCAAGGCGTTTGCCGAGCGGACCGGCAAGGAACTGAAGCCAACAACGCCGCCGGCGAAGATGATCGACATGGGTTTGCGCATGGGCCGCTACGGCGATGCGTCCGAACAGAAACTGTCGTTGGCGACGCTGTTCGATCATCCGCACGGCATCGACCTTGGCGCACTGAAACCGAATCTGGCCACACGCCTGAAAACGCCGAATCAGCGTGTTCAGGCTGCACCGCCGGAAATCCTCGCCGACCTCGCACGCTTTGCAGCATTGCAGGCGCCGGCAGCCGATGAGCTGTTGATGATCGGTCGCCGCCATGTGCGCAGCAACAATTCCTGGATGCACAACTTTCACCGGTTGGTGAAGGGCAAGCCGCGTCATCAGTTGCTGATGCACCCCGATGATCTGGCCAGCCGGGGGCTTGCCGATGGGCAGCGCGTTCGGGTGAGCTCGCGGGTCGGGCAGATTGAAGTGGAGGTGCTCGCCAGTCTCGACATGATGAAAGGCGTGGTCAGCTTGCCGCACGGTTGGGGCCATGCACGGCCAGGCGTGCAGATGGCGATCGCCAGCAGTCAGCCGGGGTCGAGTGCCAATGACCTGACCGATGAATGCCAGCTCGACGAACTGTCGGGCAACGCTGCATTGAACGGCGTGCCGGTGACGGTGGCGGCGGCTTGAGGATGTCTGTCGGGGAGACCGAGCAGGGCGCTCGGGATTCCGTTACAATGCGCCACCGTGCCGACCCATGAGTCGGAAAGTTCAGCCGAGGTGCTCCATGGATATCATCGAAACGATTAAAGAGCAGATTGCCAACAACACCATTCTGCTTTACATGAAAGGCTCGCCGAATGCCCCGCAATGCGGCTTCTCCGCGAAAGCTGCACAGGCTGTGATGGCCTGTGGCGAAAAGTTCGCTTACGTGGACATCCTGCAGAACCCGGAAATCCGCGCCAACCTGCCAAAGTACGCCAACTGGCCGACTTTCCCGCAACTGTGGGTCGGCGGTGAACTGATCGGCGGCAGCGACATCATGACCGAGATGGCTGCTGACGGTTCGCTGCAAAGCACCATCAAGGCAGCTGTCGAAGCGGCTGCGACGAACAAGTCCGAAGCCTGATTCGCCTCCCTGTAGGAGTGAGCCTGCTCGCGATAGCGGTGTGTCAGTCAATATTCAATAACTGACAGAACGCTATCGCGAGCAGGCTCACTCCTACAGGGATTGTGGTGTTGCTTGAATTGCACCAGCCAATAAAAAGCCCCGCTCCTCGAAAGAGGGCGGGGCTTTTTAGTGTCTCGGATCTGGCAAATGTCAGATCACTCTTCGCCCATCTGCGACTGAAGGTAGTTTTCCAGGCCAATCTTGTCGATCAGGCCCAGTTGGGTTTCCAGCCAGTCGATGTGTTCTTCCTCGGACTCGAGAATGTCCTCAAGCAGTTCACGGCTACCGAAGTCGCCGACGGATTCGCAATGTGCGATCGCCACTTTCAGATCAGCGTGGCCGGTCTTCTCGATACGCAGGTCGCACTCGAGCATTTCGCGGGTGTGCTCGCCGATATGCAGCTTGCCCAGATCCTGCACGTTCGGCAGGCCTTCGAGGAAAAGGATGCGCTTGATGAGCTTGTCCGCGTGCTTCATCTCGTCGATGGATTCTTTGTACTCATGCTTGCCGAGCTTGTTCAGGCCCCAATCTTCATACATGCGCGCATGCAGAAAGTATTGATTGATCGCGACCAGCTCATTGGCAAGGATCTTGTTGAGATGCTGGATGACTGTAATGTCGCCTTTCATGATCGGAGTCCTGCCCTGTAATAACCGTATATAGAGCAGAGTTTGAGCTTCGTGTTTATAAGTGTCAAACCTAAGTTATTGAATAATAAATGAAAATTAATCGGAATAAGAATGTTTGTGTTCCGCGTCTAGCGTCTAAGCAATTGATTTTCAGGCATAAAAAAACCGGACATAAGTCCGGTTCTTGGAAAATGGGGGATTTACGCGGCAGTAAATTCTACCGGGTAGGGGATCGCGGCCTGGGCGGTTTGCAGCTTGGTCAGGGTTTCGCGCACCACTTCCTTGGCAAGGCAGGCGCATTTGCCACACTGGCTGGCGACGCCGGTGGCCTGGCGAACTTCTTTGTAGCTGCAGCAACCTTCATAGATCGCTTCGCGGATCTGTCCGTCGGTGACGCCAGTGCAGAGGCAAACATACATAAGTAAGAACCGTCGCTGGTTGTGACTCAATTGCGATGGATCTTAATGTTAACGAGAATGATTGTCAAAGTGCTTTCTGAATGCTTCCCACGCTAAATGGCCTGAGGCTGACGAACGGTAATGGTTCGCCGTTTGTCTTGCGCATAAATGCCGGGTGATGAGCCAGACCGGGAAAAACCGTTGAGGACAGCGCAAATACGCAGTGTATGATGTTGGTCCCTTGCGAAGAGGGTTCGTGTCACAGGGCTGTCGCCTGAGGGTGACAGGCTGGCCCGGACCCTGAACTTCAAGTCTTTACACCAGGAGATATCAATGAGCGTACTCGTAGGCAAACAAGCCCCTGACTTCACCGTCCCGGCCGTACTCGGCAATGGCGAGATCGTTGACAGCTTCACCCTGTCGTCGGCCATCAAAGGCAAATACGGCCTGGTGTTCTTCTACCCGCTGGACTTCACCTTCGTCTGCCCGTCCGAGCTGATCGCTCTGGACAACCGCATGGAAGACTTCAAGGCACGCAACGTTGAAGTGATCGCCGTGTCGATCGACTCGCACTTCACCCACAACGCGTGGCGCAACACCCCTGTGAACAATGGCGGCATCGGCCAGGTGAAATACACCATGGCTGCCGACATGAAGCACGACATCGCCAAGGCGTACGACGTTGAATCCGAAGGCGGCGTAGCGTTCCGTGGCGCCTTCCTGATCGACGACAAAGGCGTGGTTCGCTCGCAGATCATCAACGACCTGCCACTGGGCCGTAACATGGAAGAGCTGATCCGTCTGGTCGACGCGCTGCAATTCCACGAAGAGCACGGCGAAGTCTGCCCTGCCAACTGGAAAAAAGGCGACAAAGGCATGGACGCTTCGCCAGAAGGCGTTGCCAAGTACCTGACCGAGAACGCTGCCGGCCTGTAAGGCGCAACGTCGAGGCACAAAAAAACCGGCTCAGTGAGCCGGTTTTTTTACGCGCGGGATTTGTCCGACCTCGTTCAGTCGTCGAAATCTTCCCAGCCGCCCATCTGCTTCCAGCGGTTGACGATGCCGCAGAACAGCTCAGCGGTTTTCTCGGTGTCGTAACGCGCCGAGTGCGCCTCACGACCGTCAAAATCGATGCCGGCGGCCTGACAGGCTTTCGCCAGCACGGTTTGCCCATAGGCCAGACCGGCGAGCGTCGCGGTATCGAAACTGGAAAACGGGTGGAACGGGTTGCGCTTCATGTCCAGCCGCGCAACCGCCGCGTTAAGGAAGCCCAGGTCGAAACTGCTGTTGTGCCCGACCAGAATCGCACGCTTGCAGCCGTTGGCCTTCAACGCCTTGCGAATGCCGCGGAAAATATCGGTCAGCGCGGTTTCTTCACTGACGGCCATGCGCAGCGGGTGATCGAGCTTGATGCCGGTAAATTCCAGAGCCGCCGCTTCAACGTTGGCGCCTTCGAATGGCTCGACACGGAAGAAATAGGTGTGGTCTGGATAAACGAAACCCTTTTCATCCATGGCGACGGTGGTTGCGGCAATTTCCAGCAAGGCATCGGTGGCCGCGTTGAAACCACCGGTTTCTACGTCGACGACCACCGGCAGGTAACCACGGAAACGTGCTGCCATGGGATGACGCGGGCCGCCGCCACTCTGACCGTCCAGTTCGTCGTCGAAATGGTCTTCACTCACGCGTGTTCCTCCAGCAGGCGCCAGCGCAGTTTTTCACCGGCGCGCAGCGGGATAACGGTCAGCTCGCCAAACGGCAGGCTGGTCGGGGCGGTCCATTCGTCACGAACCAGGGTGATGCGATCGGTGTTCGCCGGCAGGCCGTAAAAGCGCGGGCCGTTGAGACTGGCGAAGGCTTCGAGCTTGTCCAGCGCATTACGCTGTTCGAACGCTTCGGCATACAACTCGATGGCAGCATAGGCGGTGTAGCAGCCGGCGCAGCCGCAAGCGGCTTCCTTGGCGTGCTGCGCGTGCGGTGCCGAGTCGGTGCCGAGGAAAAACTTTGCGCTGCCGCTGGTGGCGGCGTCGAGCAGGGCTTCCTGGTGCGTATTGCGCTTGAGAATCGGCAGGCAGTAGAAGTGCGGCCGAATTCCGCCTACCAGCATGTGGTTGCGGTTGTAGAGCAGATGATGTGCGGTGATGGTCGCGCCGACATTGGCCGATGCCTCGTTGACGAACTGCACGGCGTCGCCAGTGGTGATGTGTTCGAACACCACTTTCAGCGTCGGGAAGCGCTCGACGACACGGCGCATGTGCTCATCGATAAAGATTTTTTCGCGGTCGAAGACGTCGACATCGCCGCGCGTGACTTCGCCGTGGATCAACAGCGGCATGCCGACTTCGGCCATGGCCTCGAGCACCGCAAAGATCTTGTCGATGCTGGTGACACCGGAATCGGAGTTGGTGGTCGCACCGGCCGGGTACAGCTTGGCGGCGTGCACGAAACCGCTGGCCTTGGCTTCACGAATTTCTTCGGGCTGGGTGCGGTCGGTGAGGTACAGCACCATCAGCGGCTCAAAGCGACTGCCGGCCGGGCGGGCAGCGAGAATGCGCTGACGGTAGCCGTCGGCTTCAGCGGCGTTGCGCACCGGCGGTACCAGGTTGGGCATGATGATGGCGCGACCGAAGGTGCGCGCAACATCGGCAACGGTATTGGTCAACACGGCACCATCGCGAAGATGAATGTGCCAGTCGTCGGGACGCAGCAGGGTCAGGCGGTCGGACATGAGGGGATTCCAGGCGGGTCAAACTGAGGCGAATGCTACCGGAAAAGACTCTTGCAGGCACTCGCTATCAAGTTTTGCCGCCAGCGTCCGATATCCCGAAGGTATGCCGTAAACATTGTGTGAATCGGTGTTTGTGTTTCACAAGCCAATGGAGCCTCCCGTGCGCCAGCGTTATTTAGCCCTGCTCAGTGTGTTTGCCAGCCTTCCCGCGATGGCGCTGACGTACCAGACTCGTCTGGAGAGCATTGAGTGGACGGTCGCCGGCGACAAGTTCGAATGCCGTCTGACCCAGCCGATCACTGATTTCGGCTCGGGCGAATTCGTGCGCAAGGCCGGCGAGCAGGCGATCTTTCGTCTCAACGCTTACAACGCCATGCTCGGCGGCGGGTCGGCAACGCTGCTGGCTGCCGCTGCACCGTGGCAGCCGGGGCGCGGCGACATCAATCTGGGCAGCGTCAGGCTGGGCAGTGGCAACGTACTGTTCAACAGCTCGCAATCGCAGGCCGGCGGCTTGATCAGTGGATTGCTGGATGGTCGCAGTCCGGTAGTGCGCCGCGCGTCTGGCGATGGCCGTGTTTCGGAAGTACGTCTGCTTCCGGTCAAATTCAGCAAAGCGTTCAACGATTACCAGACCTGTGTGGCGAAGTTGCTGCCGCAGAATTTTGATCAGATCAAGCAATCGCAGATCGGTTTTCCCGGCGAAGGCGTTGACCTGGACCCGGCCGCCAAGGCCAAGCTGCAAGTCATGCTCGACTATATGAAGGCCGACCCGACGGTCAATCACATCGAACTCGACGGCCATTCCGACAACAGCGGCAATCGGTTGACCAATCGTGAGTTGTCGCGCCGCCGGGCGCTGGCGGTGGTCGATTTCTTCAAGGCCAACGGCATCCAGGAATCACAGATCACCGTGCGCTTCCATGGCGAGCAATACCCCATTGTGCCGAACACCAATAAGGCCAATCGCGCGAAGAACCGTCGGGTCAATGTCAAACTGGCGCGCGTGGCACCGACAACGGCCCCGGTTCCTGCACCGCAAGCGAGCACGCCGGCCAGCACCGCAGCGACTTCCTGACTCGCCAGTCATCGTCGCGCTCTCGAAACATTCTGTCGCTTTGTCGTCTTAAGCTGTCGCGCCTCTGTAAATTATCGCGTTTGAGCGGTAGACTCCCCGGCTTTCCGTAGAACCCCGTGGAGTGATGGCATGGCGGACGTAAACAAGGTCGTTCTGGCGTATTCCGGCGGCCTGGACACTTCGGTGATCCTCAAGTGGCTGCAGGATACTTATAACTGTGAAGTGGTGACCTTCACCGCTGATCTCGGTCAAGGCGAAGAGGTCGAGCCGGCCCGCGCCAAGGCCCAGGCCATGGGCGTCAAAGAAATCTACATCGACGACCTGCGCGAAGAATTCGTGCGTGATTTCGTGTTCCCGATGTTCCGCGCCAACACCGTTTACGAAGGTGAGTACCTGCTGGGTACGTCCATCGCACGTCCGCTGATCGCCAAGCGCCTGATCGAAATCGCCAACGAAACCGGCGCCGACGCCATTTCCCATGGCGCCACCGGCAAGGGCAACGACCAGGTGCGTTTCGAACTGGGTGCCTACGCACTCAAGCCAGGCGTGAAAGTCATTGCGCCGTGGCGCGAGTGGGACCTGCTGTCGCGCGAGAAGCTGATGGACTACGCCGAGAAGCACGCGATCCCGATCGAACGCCACGGCAAGAAAAAATCCCCATACTCGATGGATGCCAACCTGCTGCACATCTCCTATGAAGGCGGCGTGCTGGAAGACACCTGGACCGAGCACGAAGAAGACATGTGGCGCTGGACCGTCTCCCCGGAGAAAGCTCCCGACACCCCGCAATACCTGGAACTGACCTACCGCAACGGCGACATCGTGGCGCTGGACGGCGTCGAAATGACCCCGGCCACCGTACTGGCGACGCTGAACAAGATCGGTGGCGAGCATGGCATCGGCCGTCTGGACATTGTCGAAAACCGTTACGTCGGCATGAAGTCCCGTGGCTGCTACGAAACCCCGGGCGGCACGATCATGCTGCGCGCTCACCGCGCCATCGAGTCGATCACTCTGGACCGCGAAGTCGCTCACCTCAAGGATGAGCTGATGCCGAAGTACGCCAGTCTGATCTACACCGGTTACTGGTGGAGCCCGGAGCGTCTGATGCTGCAACAGATGATTGACGCTTCGCAGGTCAACGTGAACGGCGTGGTGCGCCTGAAGCTGTATAAAGGCAACGTCATCGTGACCGGCCGCAAGTCCGACGATTCGCTGTTCGATGCCAATATCGCAACCTTCGAAGAAGACGGCGGTGCTTACAATCAGGCTGACGCAGCGGGCTTCATCAAGCTCAATGCGCTGCGCATGCGCATTGCTGCCAACAAGGGCCGCAAGCTGTTCTGAGTGACTCAGACTGACGCGCAATGAAAAAACGGCCGTGTCGCAAGACGAGGCCGTTTTTTTTACAAAATTTTTGATCGGGCCGCCATGGTGCAGGTTCTTTCAGCGATCGAGCGAGCGGGTAACGCTTCATTCCCGCCCCAGCAATGTCAGTGTTTGCGACGGCAAGTTATAAATAATGCAGAGGGGTGAGCCTTTCTTCGTGTGCTTGATGTGCCGCATTGCCTGCCGCATCCGCGAAACATCCGACGCCTGACTGGACAGAAACACGATGGCATGGGCAGTTTTTTTGTCGGTGTGTCGAATTTTATCCAGCAGGATGTCGACTTCTCTCGAAACATCAACCTCTCGCGCATCAATGATATGCAGATGGCTGACGGCGGCGGGCAGCCGGATATCGTGATGTAAGACCGGACTGCTGCCGGGAGCGAGGTTTGTCGGTGGATCAAGCGAGTTATGCGTTTCGTATGCTTCCTTGCATTGAGTGTTATCGGTTTTCGCGGGCACGATGCGGCTGGTTACTTTGAATGTACAGTGCCGGGCGGTCGGGAGGCCGATTGTAGATCCTTTGTTGTCGCGTTCATTGTTATCGATGGCCTTCAAGAAATTTTTGTCGTTGCAAAAGTCAGAAGGTGAATAGAGCGAGCGGTGGTTGAAGTTTAGAGTGATGAAGAACAGGAACAGCAAGTAAAAAGGGAAACTGATCAGAAACCAGACATAGATTGCACGGTCATGATGATCGAGGAACGGCAGGGATACCGCTGCTGATGTTTCCGATATGACCGCGAAGATGGCAATGACGGTCATGGGGTTGGTTATTTTGTTTTTAATTTTTAATGTGGTCATGTTTTGTTCTTGCTCTCGTAAAGTATGTATGTGCTGTCAATTTATTGCAGTTTGGTGTTCTTCCTGGGTATTTCTATTTATAGCAAAAGAACATATTTAAGTATCGGGCTGTTGTTTCAGGTTTTTTTAAAGTTTCGGCTGAACCAGTGTTCATGGGAAAGCGGGGGGCGGAGTTTCAGGGTGGCCGGTGGCGGTTGCGCCGCAGGCCAGCGGATTCGATAAGCCATGGCACCCGTGCAAGAGGTTTCAAAATCGCGTGCGGAAGTTGTTACGAATTGCAAGCGGATGTATTCCTTCGGTGTGAAGCGGGTACTGTCCGATAAACAAAGCGAATTTTTGTGGGAATTATCCTCAATCGGTGTAGGGAATGTCTCGCGATGTAAGTGCGTGTCAGACTTGGCATGCCATAGGTCAAGTGACTGGGATATTGTGCGTGTTCTAAAAAATCGAACCGCGAAAACTGGACCTGCCCATGAATAAAGTGCTGATCGTGGATGACCACCCCGTCATTCGGCTTGCAGTGCGTATGCTGATGGAACGGCATGGCTACGAAGTCATTGCAGAAACTGACAATGGTGTCGATGCCTTGCAGATTGCTCGCGAACAAATGCCGGATATTGTCATTCTGGATATAGGAATACCGAAACTTGATGGCTTGGAAGTTATTGCGCGTCTGACGTCCACCGCCATGCCTATTAAAGTCCTGGTTCTGACCTCGCAGGCGCCGGGACATTTTTCGATGCGCTGCATGCAATCAGGCGCGGCGGGATATGTCTGTAAACAGCAGGATCTGACTGAACTGCTTAGCGCCATCAAGGCGGTTCTCTCTGGCTACAGTTATTTTCCCAATCAGGCGCTGCATACCGTGCGTACCAGCTTGGGCAATGCCAGTGAAGCCGACATGGTCGATCGTCTTTCCGGACGGGAGATGATGGTGTTGCAACAGTTGGCGCGGGGTAAAACCAACAAGGAAATCGCCGACGGCATGTTTTTGAGTAACAAGACGGTGAGTACGTATAAAACCCGCTTGTTATTGAAGCTCAACGCCCGCTCGCTGGTTGATCTGATCGAACTTGCACAACGCAACGGACTTGTTTGAGTACGCGCATAGCTGACAGGGTCATGGGCCGATCGCATTCAGCTAGTCGTAGAAAGTAAAAAGCCTCCGGGTCGGGAGGCTTTTAAAACTCAGAGGTCAAAATCGTAATCGGCCAATTGCCGTTGCAATCGGCGCTCCTCCAGCAGGTTATCGATGGTGCGACGTTTGCTCAGGTTGGTTTTCGCCACCTCGACCGCTACAGGTTCCACGTCGTCCGCGTCCGCGACGACAAAATCTTCGTCTACATCCAATTGTTCTTTGTCGGTACTCATCGGCTAACTCCCGGCTAAGACTGCCTTTGGCGCCCCTTATATCGACAATACTGCGGCGGGTAAAAAAGATTTTTTCAATCGATGGGTGCAAAAACCTGATAACGCTCAATCGTCCGAGGTTTTGGCTTTGTATTCGCACAGATCCTCGATGCGGCAGCTGCCACACCGCGGTTTGCGCGCCAGGCAGACGTAACGACCGTGCAGGATCAGCCAGTGGTGGGAATCAAGCAGGAATTCTTTGGGTACAAACTTCATCAGTTTCTTTTCCACCTCGACCACATTCTTGCCCGGTGCAATGCCGGTGCGATTGCTGACGCGGAAAATGTGCGTGTCGACCGCCATGGTCAACTGGCGAAACGCGGTGTTGAGCACCACATTGGCGGTCTTGCGTCCTACGCCGGGCAGGGCTTCAAGTTCTTCGCGGGTCTGCGGGACTTCACTGTTGTGGCGCTCAACCAGCAAACGGCAGGTTTCAATGACGTTTTTTGCTTTGCTGTTATACAGGCCAATGGTCTTGATGTACTCGGACAAGCCTTCGACACCCAAGGCGTAGATCGCCGCGGGGGTATTGGCCACCGGGAACAGTTTTGCAGTGGCCTTGTTGACGCCCACGTCGGTTGATTGCGCCGAAAGAATCACCGCGATCAACAGTTCGAAAGGCGATGAGTAGGCCAGTTCGGTCTTCGGTTCGGGATTGTCTTCGTGCAGGCGGCGAAAGATCTCAAGACGTTTTGCGGCATTCATAGATGATGCTTTTCCTTGGTAACAGAGTGCGGGCGAGTCATCGCCTGACGGGCCGCCAACAACAGCCCCAACACTATAAAGGCGCCGGGAACCAGCGTGAACAGATGCAGCCCCTCGCTGAATACAACCAGGCCATGCCAGTGTTCAAACAAGCCCTGACCCAGACTGCCGCGTCCGATGACTTCACGCAGCCCGGCAAGCAGCAGCATCAGGCTGGCGAACAGACCGCAGCGTCTGCAGCGCACGGCCAGCGGATAGCGAAAGAAACCGCTGTGTTCCAGCACCACGCATTGCCAGGCGATCAACCCCGCATAGAGGGCCGAGGTCTGATACCAGGGCAGAAACCAGCGCTGCGCAATGATCTCGGCACAGCTGGTGATTGTGGCCGCGAGTACCACGCTTGCCAGCACTGCGCTTGCCTGCGTCAGGCGCGACCGCAAAGCCGACATGCACACGCCATAGCTGATGAGCACTGTAAAAAATAACAGGGTGGTCCCGAACGCCGCGCCCAGAGAGCCGGTAGCGCCGAGCAACGGCACCAGCATCAAGGCGCTTGCCGAGGTTGCCGCTGCGTTCATGTGCCGTTCTCCAGCAACGCCGACCGATGCGCGTCGAAGTAACGCAGCGCATCACGGATGGCCTCAAGGGTAGCGCGGGAAGTGATGGTCGCCCCGGCCATCTGATCAAACTGTCCCTGATCTTTTTTCAGCGCCCAGTCTGCGTCCGGGGGGGCAGTGAGCGATTTGCCGGTAAACATCTGTAGCCAGGCATTCGGCCTGTCACCGACAGGACCACCGAGGGCCGGTGTTTCGGTGTGTTTGAGCGTCTTTACGCCCATCAGCCTGCCGGTGGAATCGATAGCGATCAGCAATTCAAGCGGGCCCGCGTAGCCTTGGGTCTGACTGCGTAACAGCACCGCAACCGGCAGCCCAGCCTTGGTCGCACGATAGCCGGCTGTCAATTTGCTGTGGAGCAAGGCCGTGTCGACCAGTGTCAGTGGTTGTTCCAGCGGTTGATTGTCGTAGCGCTCGGCGGGCAGCACATCGAGCAGCTTGCGGCTGTCGATCAGACGCTGTTCGGCGGCAATCTGCGGCGCGCTGCTGCGCTGTAACAGATACGTCACGCTCATTCCGGCGATAGCCAGTAAACCCACCGTCAGGACATTTTTCGTACGGCTCATGGGGCAACCTGCGTTTGCCGCTTGGCGGCAAACCGCTCCAGCGTCGGAACACACAAATTCATCAGCAGCACTGCAAACGCGACACCGTCAGGGTAGCCGCCCCATGTACGGATCAAGTAGGTCAGCAGGCCGACGCCGATGCCGAACAGCAGGCGGGCAAGGGCACTTTTGGCACCGGACACCGGTTCGGTAATGATGAAAAAGGCGCCGAGCATGGTGGCGCCGCTCAGCAGATGGAACAGCGGTGAGCCATTTGAATCCGACCCGGAGCCGTTCCAGCAAAACAGGCTGATCAGCGTCAGGCTGGCAAGCATGCCCAGCGGCGCGTGCCAGCCGAACACTCGGCGCTGGAGCAAAAACAGACCACCGGCAAGAAACGCCAGATTCACCCACTCCACCCCGCGCCCGGCGAAATGACCGAACGCGGGATGTCCGGCGAACAGCTCGTCCATGGTCAGGCTTTTGTTGATGCGCAAAGCGTCCAGCACGGTGGCCTGCACCCACGCGTCCGGCGCTTGCGACGAAGCGAACACCTGTTGCAGGGCGCTGAACAGATCCATGCCCTGGGCAGGCCACTGGGTCATCGGCTGCGGGAACAGCACGATCGCCAGAGCGAAACCGAGCATCGCCGGGTTGAACGGGTTCTTCCCGAGGCCGCCGTACAGGTGTTTGCCGAACAACAAGCCGGCAGCCATCGCCGTCACGGTCAGCCACCAAGGGCAATAGGGCGGCAACGCGGCGGCCAGCAATGTTGCGCTGACCAACGCGCTGCCATCGCTCAGCGTGGCCCGCATGGCCTGACCGCGCAGCTTTATCACCGCTGCCTCGACGAACAAACCGGTGGTGATGCAAAGGGCCAGGTTAATCAATACCCCCCAGCCATACACCCAGAACAAGACCAACAATCCCGGAACGACGGCGAGCAGCACTCGTTTCATCGCCTGCGGCAGGCGATCATCCGTGGACTCAAGGGGCAGCATGGTCTTGCACCAGACGTTCGGCGTCGCGTAGCGCTTGTTCCAGCGTGGCGATCTGTTCCGGTGGCGCTTCTGCTGCCTGGGCTTTTTTAAGTTCGGCGCGGCGCATGGCCAGTTGAATCTTCGCTCGCTTCAGCTCCGCGTCTGCCGCCGGGGCCGGGGTTGCTGCCGGAGCCGGCACAGCCGCGCGTTCGAGTGCAACCAGTGCCTGTTCGGCTGCTTCGAACTGTTGTTGCAGCACGATCAGTTGCGACTGTTGTTCGAATGTCGGCGGGTGGCCGAACGCTTTCAGCGACTTGTGCAGTTGCGCACGGCTCATCGCCACGTCGATTTTGGCTTTTTTCAACGCGGCGTCTGCGTTTGCGGTTTTTTGCGCTCGCACCCGCTCCAGTGCCGCCTGCACGGGATCCGCCGTCGAGACTTGCGGCTGGACTGCGCGTCTGGCCCGGGCTTCGCGCTCAGCCTGCTTTTGCTGTTCCTCGCGTTGCAGGCGCGCGTTGCGCCGCTCGAAGCGCTGGCGGGCATGATCGCGTTTGGCATTGCGTGCGCGTTGCTCGTCGAGGCTGAAGGCCAGGCCCCCGGTGACCGGCAATGCTGTGGGTGGCAAAGGGCGCATTTCGATGCAATCGACGGGGCAGGGCGCTACACACAAGTCGCAGCCGGTGCACTCATCAATCAATACGGTGTGCATCAGTTTTGCTGCGCCGACGATGGCGTCGATCGGGCAAGCCTGAATGCACTTGGTGCAGCCGATGCATTCAGCTTCGCGGATATACGCCACTTGCGGTGGCGCCGCGCCGCGGCTGACGTCCAGTTCCAGCACCGGCACTTTCAACAACTCGGCCAGGGCCGCGATGGTTTCGTCACCCCCCGGAGGGCACTTGTTGATCGGCTCGCCGTCGGCGATGCCTTGCGCGTACGGTTTGCATCCCGGGTGGCCGCATTTACCGCACTGGGTCTGCGGCAAAAGGGCGTCGATGCGCTGAATCAGACTCATGTTTTGATCAGTCCACTGAATCCGAGAAAAATCACTGCGATCAGTCCGGCCCCGATCAGATCGATCGGCAGGCCGCGAAAGGGCAGGGGGATATCGTTGTCGGCGCTGCGTTCGCGTAAATCGTTGAACAGGCCAAGCACCAGCCAGAAGCCGAGTCCGGCACCGAGGCTCAGTGCTGTCGCGTGCAGCAGGCCTTTATCGATTTGGGCATTGATCAGTGCCAGCCCAAGCACACCGGCATTGCCCAGCAACAGCGGCCATAGCCCATCGAATGGCAGGTTTGGCAGCCAACGCGCCAGCCGCTTCACCAGCGGCGCAATCAGTAACACGCTTAACGGCAGGAACACGAACAGGCGCAAGGCTTGCAGTTGCAGTGGCACGAGCAGCCAATGCCAGACCGCGTAACCGATGACACCGACAATCACCATCAGACACAGCGTCGCCAGCCCCAACGCATGCACCTGGCGACGACTGCTCGCCAACAGCGGGTCGACGCCCAGCGGCCAGTGCAACACCAGGTTGTTGAGCAGCGCAGCACTGATAAGCGTAAGCACAAGTTCGGTCATGGTTCTGCCGGCAAACGGGCGGGTGTCTCGTAAGGTTAGGCATTATCCGGGCGCCAGGGTGGCCCGGCCAGATATGAAAAATCCCACCGGCATGCGGGGCACGCCGGTGGGATCGATTTACCGCAAGGTCTTACTTGATGCGTTGACCTGGCTTGGCGCCGCTGTCCGGGCTCAGCAGGTAGATTTCTTCACCGCCAGGGCCTGCCGCCATCACCATGCCTTCGGAAATGCCGAACTTCATTTTTCGTGGCTTGAGGTTGGCGATCATCATGGTCAGGCGACCGTCGAGTTTCGACGGATCCGGATAAGCGCTCTTGATCCCGGAGAATACGTTGCGTTGTTCGTCGCCGATATCGAGGGTCAGACGCAGCAGCTTGTCGGCGCCCTCAACGTGTTCGGCCTTGACGATCAGCGCCACGCGCAGGTCGATGGCGGCGAATGCGTCGAAGTCGATCTCCGGCGACAGCGGATCCTTGGCCAGCTCGCCGTTGCCCGCAGGTGCGGCGGCGCCGGTGTCAGTCTGGCTGGCGGTCAGGTCTTCTTTCGAGGCGTCGGTCATGGCTTGTACTTTTACCGGGTCGATGCGGGTCATCAACGGTTTGAATTCGTTGAGCTGATGGTTGGCCAGCAAGGTGGTGTGGTCGTTCCAGGTCAGCGGTGCGACGTTGAGGAACGCCTCGGCATCGGCGGCCAGCAGCGGCAGTACCGGTTTGAGGAAAATCACCAACTGGCGGAACAGGTTGATGCCGGTGGCGCAGATCGCCTGGACTTCATCCTGTTTGCCTTCCTGCTTGTTCAGCGACCACGGTGCCTTGTCGGCGATCCACGCATTGGCGCGGTCGGCCAGGGCCATGGTTTCGCGCATGGCACGGGCGAAATCGCGGGCTTCATAAGCGTCGGCAATGCCGGGCGCGGCGGCGAGGAAGGCCTCGGTCAGCTCCGGCGCGGCATTGTTGTCGACCAGCAGCCCGGCGTTGCCCTTGTGGATAAAGCCGGCGCAACGGCTGGCGATGTTGACCACTTTGCCGACCAGGTCGGAGTTGACCTTCTGCACGAAGTCTTCGAGGTTCAGGTCCAGATCGTCGACGCCACGGCCCAGTTTGGCCGCGTAGTAGTAGCGCAGGTATTCCGGCGACAGGTGATCCAGATACGTCCGGGCCTTGATGAAGGTGCCGCGCGACTTGGACATCTTCTGGCCGTTGACGGTCAGGTAGCCGTGCACGTTGATTGCGGTCGGCTTGCGGAAGCCCGCGCCTTCGAGCATCGCTGGCCAGAACAGCGCGTGGAAGTTGACGATGTCCTTGCCGATGAAATGGTACAGCTCGGCGGTCGAGTCCTTGCCCCAGAACGCGTCGAAGTCCAGCTCCGGCGTGCGATCACAGAGGTTCTTGAAGCTGGCCATGTAGCCGATCGGCGCGTCCAGCCACACGTAGAAATACTTGCCCGGTTCGCCCGGAATCTCGAAACCGAAGTATGGCGCGTCGCGAGAAATGTCCCACTGTTGCAGGCCGGCATCCAGCCATTCGGACAGCTTGTTGGCGACAGCGTCTTGCAGGGTGCCGCTGCGAGTCCAGGCCTGCAGCATTTCCTGGAAGTCCGGCAGCTTGAAGAAGAAGTGCTGGGAATCCTTGAGCACCGGGGTGGCGCCGGAGATCGCCGACTTCGGATCCTTCAGGTCGGTCGGTGCGTAGGTTGCACCGCATTTTTCGCAGTTGTCGCCGTACTGGTCTTCAGTGCCGCATTTCGGGCAGGTGCCCTTGATGAAGCGATCGGCCAGGAACATTTTCTTTTCCGGGTCGAAATACTGGGTGATCGAGCGCTGGGCGATGTGCCCGGCGTCACGCAGCTTGAGGTAGATCTGGCTCGACAGCTCACGGTTTTCTTCGGCGTGAGTGGAGTGGAAGTTGTCGAAGTCGACCAGGAAGTCGGCAAAGTCGGCGCTGTGTTCAGCCTGCACGTTGGCGATCAGTTGTTCAGGGGTGATGCCTTCCTTTTCCGCACGCAGCATGATCGCCGAACCGTGGGCGTCGTCGGCGCAGACATAAATGCATTGGTTGCCGCGATGCTTCTGGAAGCGCACCCACATATCGGTCTGGATGTATTCCAGCATGTGGCCAAGGTGGATCGAACCGTTGGCGTAGGGCAGGGCGCTGGTGACGAGGATCTTGCGTGGCTCGGACATGGGGCTTCGCTACTTGATGAAACGGAGGTCGGCCACTATAAAGCGCCGGCGCATATTTTTCACCCCTGTGCCGCTGGGTACTTTGAGAGCTCTTGTGGCGAGGGGATTTATCCCCGCTGGGTGGCGAAGCCGCCCCAAAACCTGCTTTCTCGGCGTAACAGTCATACCGTGTGCATGAATTGGCGACTGCTGCGCAGCCGAACGGGGATAAATCCCCTCGCCACAATGGCTTTCCAGCTCGGGTAATCTGTTCGCCTCAGATCGGTCTCCAGCGTAGGATAGCCGTCATCTTTTCCAGTCTTGTTATCGGAGTTGCCCATGAGCGCCGTCACTCGCGCAGCGGTGGAAGCCGTCCTCAGCCAATACACCGACCCCTACCTGAACCAGGACCCGGTCAGCGCCGGTTGTGTGAAAAACATCGAGATCGTCGGTGATCGCGTCAATGTGCAGATGGAAATCGGTTATGCCGCCGGCCTGTTCAAGAGCGGTTGGGCGCAACTTCTGCAACTGGCCATTGAAAACATCGAAGGCGTGGTGATTGCTCGCGTCGAAGTGACCAGCGTGATCGCCGCGCACAAGGCCCAGGCGCAGATTCCGGGGCTGGCCAACGTCAAGAACGTGGTCGCGGTGGCGTCCGGCAAGGGCGGCGTGGGCAAATCGACCACCGCCGCCAACCTCGCGCTGGCGCTGGCCCGCGAAGGCGCGAAGGTGGGCATTCTCGACGCCGATATCTACGGCCCGAGCCAGGGCATCATGTTCGGCATTCCCGAGCGCACCCGCCCGGAGGTCAAGGATCAGAAGTGGTTCGTGCCACTCAAGGCCCATGGCGTGGAAGTCATGTCCATGGCGTTCCTGACCGACGACAACACGCCGATGGTCTGGCGCGGGCCGATGGTTTCCGGGGCGTTGCTGCAACTGGTCACACAAACCGCGTGGGGCGACCTGGACTATCTGGTGATCGACATGCCGCCGGGCACCGGTGATATCCAACTGACCCTGGCGCAGAAAGTCCCGGTGGCGGGCGCGGTGATCGTCACCACGCCGCAGGACCTGGCGCTGCTCGACGCGCGCAAAGGCGTGGAAATGTTCCGCAAGGTCAACATTCCGGTGCTGGGCGTGGTGGAAAACATGGCGGTGCACATCTGCTCGAACTGCGGCCATGCCGAGCATTTGTTCGGTGAAGGCGGCGGTGAGAAACTGGCGACCCAGTACGGCGTCGAATTGCTGGCCTCGCTACCACTGTCGATGCTGATCCGTGAGCAGGCCGACGGTGGCAAACCTACGGTGATCGCCGAGCCGGACAGCCAGATTGCCATGGTCTATCAGGAACTGGCCCGCCACGTTGGCGCGCGCATTGTGTTGCAGGAAGCGGCAACGCCGGCGATGCCGAATATCACCATCAGCGACGATTAAACAAACGCTGGATAAAAATGTGGGAGCGGGCTTGCTCGCGAACGCGGTGTGTCATTCAACTGATTAGTTGTCTGACCCAACGCGTTCGCGAGCAAGCCCGCTCCCACAGTTGTTTTGTATCGTCGGTTAGATGCGCAACCCGCCATCCATCTCCAGAATCCGCCCGGTGTAATAGTCGTTTTCGAAGATGTATGCGGCCGAATGGGCGATCTCTTCCGGCCTGCCCATGCGCTTGAGCGGAATCCCCGAAGTCATCTTTTCCAGCGCTTCCGGCTTCATCCCCAGCGTCATTTCTGTTTCGATGAAACCTGGTGCAATGCCCGCCACCCGAATGCCGTAGCGCGCCAGTTCTTTCGCCCAGGTCACGGTCGCCGCCGCCACGCCGGCCTTGGCTGCGGAATAGTTGGTCTGGCCAACATTGCCCGCACGAGAAATGGACGAAATGTTGATGATCGCGCCGCTATTCTTCAACTCGACCATCTTCGCCGCCACCTCACGGGTGCAGAGGAAAACGCCGGTCAGGTTGACGTCGATCACCGCCTGCCACTGGGCCAGGCTCATCTTGGTCATTTCGCCATCCTTGACCTTCAACAGCAGGCCATCGCGCAGGATGCCGGCATTGTTGATCAGACCGTGAATCGCGCCGAAATCGGCGGCGACCTGAGCAACCATGTGCTCGACCTGCTCTTCATTGGCGACGTTGCACAGGTAACTGCGCGCTTCGACACCCTTGGCTTTGCAGGCGGCCACGGCGGCGTCGAGTTTTTCCTGGTTCAGATCGACCAAGGCCAGTTTCGCGCCTTTGCCGGCGAAATACTCAGCCATGGAACGGCCCAAACCCTGGCAACCGCCGGTGATAATGATTACTTTGTCGTTGAGTTGCATTCGCATGTCTCGCTGGCAGGTCTGAGTTGTTTTTGTTGTCGGCAACGCTCGCTCGGCACCGGTCCAGGCCAGGATGCCCGTGAACATTGCGCGATGCGTGCCGGTTACTTTTATCCGCGCGCCTGTCCGTTTTCTAGACGGAATCCATTTAAGGAGTCATAAATTGAGCGTTGAAGTGGCGAAGAATGCCCGAGAATTGCTTCTCAAGGAATACCGCGGAGTGCTGTCGACCCACTCCAAGTCGATGCCGGGATTTCCGTTTGGCTCCGTTGTGCCGTATTGCCTGGACGAGCAGGGCCGTCCGCTGATCCTGATCAGCCGCATTGCCCAGCACACGCACAATCTGCAAAAAGACCCGAAATGTTCGATGCTGGTCGGCGAACGTGAAGCCGACGACGTGCAGGCTGTCGGGCGTCTGACCTATTTGGCCGAAGCGCAAAAGCTGGAAGATCCTGCCACCATCGACGCCGCCGCCGAGCGTTATTACCGTTACTTCCCGGATTCGCAGAACTATCACAAGGCCCATGACTTTGATTTCTGGGTGCTCAACCCGGTGCGTCACCGCTACATCGGCGGTTTCGGTGCGATCCACTGGGTTGAGGATCTGACCCTGGCCAATCCGTTCGTCGGCAAGGCTGAGATCAGCATGGTCGAGCACATGAACAGTGACCACGCCAAGGCCATCGCCCATTACGTCGAACTCGCCGGGTTGCCGAGTACCGTGCCGGCGCAACTGGCCGGGATCGACAGTGAGGGTATGCACGTGCGCATTGGTCAGGCGCTGTATTGGTTGCCCTTCGCAGCGCCATGTAATACGCCGACACAAGTACGCGAGGCCTTGGTTTCTCTGGCTCACGCCGCATCCTGGCCAAAAAATACGGCAGATTAAGCTTGAATTCACGCAAGGGCGACGTCATCTAAGGCTTACTGCAAGGCATTTCTTGCGTTGAGGAAACTTTGATGCGCCCTTTTCTGTTGCTCTTTCTGCTGTTTCCAGTGCTGGAGCTGTTCGTATTCGTCAAAGTGGCAGGGGCGATCGGGTTTTTCCCGGCCCTGCTGCTGATCATTGTCGGCTCGATGTTCGGTGTGTTTGTGTTGCGCATCGCCGGTCTGGCCACGGCACTGCGTGCCCGTGAAAGCCTGAACCGCGGCGAACTGCCCGCACAAACCATGCTCGAAGGCCTGATGCTGGCACTGGCCGGTGGCCTGTTGATCATTCCGGGTTTCATCAGCGATGTGGTGGGTCTGGTGATGCTGTTGCCGTTCACCCGTCGTCTGCTGGCAAACAAAATGCGCCAGCGCGCCGAAGACCAGGCCATGCGCCAACGCGCCTTTGCCGACGACCTGCAACCGCGTGGCGGTCCTGCGCCGCGCGAGCCGCTGGGACGCGAGCCGAATGTGATCGAAGGCGAGTTCGAACACCGCGACCACAAGTAACCTCTGCATCGACACGGCACCTTCGGGTGCCGTGTTCGTTTGGGCACTTTTTTACGCTGCCGCAATGAAAAATTTTTTCCGTCAGCCCTTGTAATCGGCTTGTACGCCCCTATGTATCGGTCACCGAAAGGTTTCCGGTATTCAAACCGGACAGACTTGCGCGGTTCGCTCGACGGACCGCAACCGGCGCAGGCCGGATTCGTTAAACCCGCCGGGACTACACCGGCCGATGAAAACCACAATTAGGAGAGATCGACAATGAAGCTTCGTCCTCTGCATGACCGCGTCGTTATCCGTCGCAGCGAAGAAGAAAAGAAAACCGCTGGCGGTATCGTCCTGCCAGGTTCGGCTGCTGAAAAAGCCAACCACGGTGTGATTCTGGCTGCGGGTCCAGGCAAGGCACTGGAAAACGGTGAAGTACGTGCGCTGGCCGTGAAAGTGGGTGACAAGGTTGTTTTCGGCCCTTACTCCGGCAGCAACACTGTGAAAGTCGACGGCGAAGACCTGCTGGTAATGAGCGAGAACGAAATTCTCGCCGTTCTGGAAGACTGATTTCCCGTTCATTTTCCCGTTACTACAAAGTATTTAAGGAATATCGATCATGGCTGCTAAAGAAGTTAAATTCGGCGATTCCGCCCGCTCCAAGATGCTCAAAGGCGTCAACGTTCTGGCTGACGCGGTAAAAGCGACCCTGGGCCCGAAAGGCCGTAACGTGATCATCGAGAAAAGCTTCGGCGCTCCGACCATCACCAAGGATGGCGTTTCCGTAGCAAAAGAAATCGAACTGGAAGACCGTTTCGAAAACATGGGCGCGCAGCTGGTCAAAGACGTTGCCTCCCGTGCCAACGATGACGCAGGCGACGGCACCACCACCGCTACCGTTCTGGCTCAGGCAATCGTCAACGAGGGCTACAAGGCCGTCGCTGCCGGCATGAACCCAATGGATCTGAAGCGCGGCATCGACAAGGCAACCATCGCCATCGTTGCCGAGCTGAAAAAACTGTCCAAGCCATGCGCTGACACCAAGGCTATTGCTCAGGTAGGCACCATCTCTGCCAACTCCGACAGCTCCATCGGCGACATCATTGCCGAAGCCATGGAAAAAGTCGGCAAAGAAGGCGTGATCACCGTTGAAGAAGGCTCGGGCCTGGAAAACGAACTGTCGGTTGTAGAAGGCATGCAGTTCGACCGTGGCTACCTGTCGCCGTACTTCGTCAACAAGCCAGACACCATGGTTGCCGAGCTGGACAGCCCGCTGATCCTGCTGGTCGACAAAAAGATCTCCAACATCCGTGAAATGCTGCCAGTACTGGAAGCCGTTGCCAAAGCCGGCCGTCCGCTGCTGATCGTTTCCGAAGACGTTGAAGGCGAAGCCTTGGCGACGCTGGTCGTGAACAACATGCGTGGCATCGTCAAAGTCGCGGCCGTCAAGGCTCCAGGCTTCGGCGACCGTCGCAAGGCCATGCTGCAGGACATCGCTGTTCTGACCGGCGGTACTGTCATCTCCGAAGAGATCGGCCTGAGCCTCGAAAGCGCCACCCTGGAAAACCTGGGTAGCGCCAAGCGCGTGACCATCTCCAAGGAAAACACCATCATCGTTGACGGTGCTGGCGTGCAGGCAGACATCGAAGGCCGTATCGCTCAGATCCGCGCCCAGGTTGCCGAAACTTCCTCGGACTACGACCGTGAAAAACTGCAAGAGCGTCTGGCCAAGCTGTCCGGCGGCGTTGCAGTGATCAAGGTTGGCGCCGGTTCCGAAGTTGAAATGAAAGAGAAGAAAGCCCGCGTTGAAGACGCCCTGCACGCAACCCGTGCAGCCGTTGAAGAAGGCGTGGTGCCTGGCGGTGGCGTTGCGCTGATCCGTGCTCTGGAAGCCTTGACCGGTCTGACCGGCGACAACGCTGACCAGAACGTCGGCATCGCTGTGCTGCGTCGCGCGGTTGAAGCGCCGCTGCGTCAGATCGCTGCCAACTCCGGTGACGAGCCAAGTGTTGTCGTTAACGAAGTGAAGAACGGCAAAGGTAACTACGGTTACAACGCCGCTTCCGGCGAATACGGCGACATGATCGAACTGGGCATCCTGGACCCAACCAAGGTGACTCGTTCGGCGCTGCAGGCAGCATCCTCCATCGGCGGTCTGATCCTGACCACTGAAGCGGCGATCGCTGATGCACCGAAGAAAGAAGGCTCGGCTGGCGGCGGTATGCCAGACATGGGCGGCATGGGTGGCATGGGCGGCATGATGTAAGCCAGCCCTGGCCCTGTAACGCAAAACCCCGCCTGCGCGAGCAGGCGGGGTTTTTTATTGCCCGGATTTCAGCTTCACACCGATCCCCTGTAGGAGTGAGCTTGCTCGCGATAGCGGTGTGTCATTCAAATGGTCAGTGACTGACACACCGCTATCGCGAGCAAGCTCACTCCTACATTGAATGCGTGTTTCAGGCGTTGATCGGGTGTGGATTCATTACCGTCGCAGCCTTGCTCGCCGGACGATAAAGCACCCAGTAATACGCCCCCAGACAAATCAGCCAGCAAAAAATTGCCGTCCACACGTTGTGCGAAAAGAAGTGTGCGCCCTGCATCATGCGGCTGATCGAGAACACTGAACCCAGTGCAAAGGCAAACACGAACGCCTGCCGCGCCAGTCTTGGACGACGGTCGCGCAGCACGAAAAACAGCGCAAACAAGGTGAACCCCGTTGCGGCATGACCGCCGGGCCAGCACCGTCCCGGCTTGTCGGTGGCCGGGCGATGTTCCATCAGTTTGCTGTAGGTTTCATGGCCGCCGAATTGCTCCAGGCTCCACGGGCATTGCACCGCGGTCACCGCTTTGACGGGCGTCACGAACGAGGTGGCCAAACCGAGCGACAGCACCAGGCAACCCAGTTCGCGCTTGAACGGCTTGAGCCGGTCGAGGAAAAAAGTGCCGACGAAGCCAAGGATGGCAAACACCGAGAACGCGATCACCACCTGTTTGGCCCGGTCATGCAGGATGTCTTCGAGAAAGTAGCTATGGCGTCCGATAAAATCGCCGGCAACCGGGTCGTAGAACAGGCGCGCCAGGGTCATATCCAGATCGGTCAGTTCCAGCAACACCAGCATGATCGCCGCGGCGATGGGAATGCCCAGGCACAGCCACAAATTCAAAGGCCTGGAAATGGGGCGGGCAGAGGTCGTTACCATGGGTTTTTTCCTGGGTCGGTCAGTGTGTTCTAAGTGCGCAACCGCGCGGAGTCTGCCGCCCTCGGCGTCGGCGAATCGTTAACCGAAAGTGAAAAAAGCGTTGCGTGCAGCAATCAGCATCTTTCTCGCGAAACAACCCGACACATGCCTAGCTCTGGACCACACTTGGCCGTAAGCTGCGCGGGCCAAGACGGCCGCTACCCCGTTCGGAGGAGGTACCCATGCGTATTCTGCTGGTTGAAGACAACCGCGACATCCTGGCCAATCTGGCCGATTATCTGGGCCTCAAAGGCTATACCGTCGATTGCGCACAAGACGGCCTGTCGGGCCTGCATCTGGCGGCCACTGAGCATTACGACCTGATCGTGCTCGACATCATGCTGCCCGGTATCGATGGCTACACGCTGTGCAAGCGTCTGCGTGAAGACGCCCGGCGCGACACCCCGGTGATCATGCTCACCGCCCGCGATCAGTTGGATGACCGTTTGCAGGGCTTCAAGTCCGGAGCCGACGATTACCTGATCAAGCCCTTCGCCCTGTCGGAGCTCGCCGCACGTGTCGAAGCCGTGATGCGCCGCGCCCAGGGCGGCGGACGGCGTGCCTTGCAGGTCGGTGACCTGAGCTACGACCTCGATACCCTGGAAGTGACCCGCGAAGGCAAGCTGCTGAAACTCAACCCGGTTGGCCTCAAATTGCTGGCGGTGTTGATGCAGAAAAGTCCGCACGTCTTGCGCCGGGAAATTCTCGAAGAGGCCTTGTGGGGCGATGATTGCCCGGACAGCGATAGCCTGCGCAGCCATGTCCATCAGTTGCGCCAAGTGATCGACAAACCGTTTGCCAAGCCGCTGCTGCACACCGTGCACGGAGTCGGTTACCGCTTGGCCGATGCCTGATGGAGTTCAGGCAAAGTCTTTCCCAGCGGATCATCATTGCCTTTGCGCTGATGAGCGCGCTGGTGGCGGGGGCCTTCGCCATGGGCATCGTCGCGACGGTGCACCTGGTCGAAGAAAAACTGATCTCGGCAGGCTTGGGCGGTGACCTGCAGCGCCTGCTGTTGATGGACAACGTCTCGGACTGGAGCCATCGGCCCGAGCCGGATCAGTTGTTCTATTTCAGTGGCGGCCCCGGTGATTTCGAGCTGCCCAAGGATCTGCGTCATCTGGATTCGGGTTTCCACGAAGTCTTTCGCGAGCAACTGTCCTACCACGCGATGGTCGAGATCGTGGATGGCCGTCGCTACGTGCTGCTGCAGGATCAAAGCGATTTCGAGGAGCGCGAGCGCGTGCTGTTCGCCGTGGTCCTGGTGGGTTTCGTGCTCAGCCTGGCACTGGCGGTGTTTCTCGGCTGGGTACTCGCGCGCAAGGTGATGGCGCCGGTGGTGCGCCTGGCGCGCCAGGTCCGCCATCGCGACCAGTTGCTCGGATTGGCGCCACCGTTGGCGCCGGATTACGCGGCTGACGAGGTCGGTGAGTTGGCAGTAGCGTTCGATGCCACGTTGGGGCGCTTGCGTCAGGCATTGACGCGTGAGCGCCTGTTCACCAGCGACGTCAGCCATGAGTTACGCACGCCGTTGATGGTGTTGGCCAGCTCCTGCGAACTGCTGCTGGAAAATCCGGGTATCGACCAGCGCGGTCGGGCTCAGGTGGAGCGCATTGCTCGAGCCAGTGAAGAGATGCGCGAGCTGGTGCAAACCTTTCTGATGCTGGCCCGCGCGCAGAACGAAGAACCTGGCGCGGCACCGCAGCAAAACCTCACGCAGGTGGCGCAAAGCTTGCTCTGCCTGTGGCGTGAGCCGATCGAACGCAAGGGCCTGACATTGATGTTCGAGCCGGGCAACCCAGCGGATAGCCGTTACAACGCGACGTTGCTCAACGCGGTCATGGGCAACCTGCTGCGCAACGCGCTGCATTACACCGAACAGGGTTTCATTCGCCTGACGCTCACTGCCAACGGCTTTATCGTCGAGGATTCCGGCGTTGGCATCCCTGAAGAAAAGCGCGAGGCGATGTTTGAGCCTTTCGTGCGCGGCAGCGAAAAACGCGGTGAAGGCCTGGGGCTTGGCCTGTCGCTGGTGCAGCGCATCTGCGAAAACCAGGGCTGGACCGTGAGTCTCAGCACGATGGAGCCCAATGGCTGCCGATTCGAGGTAGATCTTGGCGGGAATGGACGCAAATAGTCGCTTCAGGCTACTCCCGCCCACCTGTCTAAATCCTGTATAACGTTGTAATAATTTGTCGGTTTACCTTACATTTTTTTCACAATTGGATGACCTGACGCTGACACGCCACTGATTAAGGTGGCGTCATCAGACATTCAGGAGTCCAGATGATGGCCGACCCGATCAAGCTCGATTTTTCCGAAAAGTACGACGACCAGCACGCACAGCGATACCTGCGCAAGCACAAGGAAAGTCTGGGCCGTCGTCTGTCCCACTGGCGCGATGAGCAATTGGCACGCAAGGCCCTGGCGCTTGCGGGTGACCCTGGCCTGGTGCTGGATCTGCCCTGCGGTGCCGGGCGGTTCTGGCCGCTGCTGGCAGAAAAACCCAACCGGGTGATCATCGGCGCGGACAACTCCGAATCGATGATCAAAACGGCGTTGCAAGGGCAACCGGCCGATGTGGTAAAGCGCGTTCAGCCGTTGCACACCTCGGCGTTTGATATCGCCCTGCCGGATAACGCGGTCGACAGCATTTTCTGCATGCGTCTGCTGCACCATATCGGTGAGTCCGAGCACCGTCAGGTGATCCTGCGCGAGTTCGAACGGGTAACCCGCGACAGTGTGATTGTTTCCTTGTGGGTCGACGGCAATTTCAAAGCCTGGAAGCGCAAGCGCGCCGAGCTGGATCGCCCGAATCGCGACTACCAGAATCGTTTTCTGATTCCGGCGGCGACGATCGAAAAAGAATTTGAACAGGCCGGTTTCCGCATTCAGGAACAACTGGACTTTATTCCGCTCTATGCGATGTGGCGGGTTTACGTATTACGCAAGAGGTAGAGGATGGCAGTGCAAGCAGCGGTTGAAGCGGATGTCGCAGCACAGGATCGTTTCGATTACTACTGGAACCAGCGTGGCGAATGGGTTGAAGAACCCAACGTGCGTCGTGGTGGCGAAAGCGGTGTGCAACGCGTGGTCGGGCGTGACGGCCAACTGCTGTACGCCAAGCGCCAGACGGGGCACATCTACCGCAGTTGGCTGCACCCGTTCGGCCGTCCGACCGTATTGCGTGAACTGGATGCGCTGACCGGCGTCAGCAAGCTGGGCGTGCGCGTCCCCGAGATCGTGTTTTGTGGTGCACAGCCTGATCCGCAGCACAAATGGCGCGCGCTGCTGGTGACCAGGTCCCTCGACGGATTCCAGGAACTGGAACACTGGCTGGCCGCTGCTGGCGGTCGCGATCAGTGTGGCGACGGGGTCTTTGAGCGGGTGCTCAAGGATCTGGCCGAGAACCTGGCACGCATGCACAAGGGCCGCTGGCAACACAGCTGCATTTACATCAAGCACGTATTTGTCCGGGTGACCGGTGAAGGCGAAGCGGCCAAGGTCGAAGTGGCATTGATCGATCTGGAAAAATGCCGTCAGCGTCTGACCGCCTATCGCGCAGCGCAGCATGACATGAAGCAATTGCGGCGCCATTCGTCGTTCCGCGAAGCCGACTGGAAAAAACTCGTCTATTTTTATGAGACGGCGTTTGGCAGCGCTATCAAAGGTTTATAGCGATGAAACTCGAAATTGCACGAGGTATGTTCCTGGTAGGGGCCTTGGCAGTTGCTTCTCTGGCGGTGGCGGCCTGGGAGCAGCCGCGCATGCAGGTCATCGGCGCGTCTGAAACAGACGCTCACTGCGCGGCACCACGGGTGGCGAAGGCCTCCGTGGCAACCCAGCCAGATCATGATCTGCTGTTGTTCATGTTTGGTCTGTCGCAAGGGATGAGGCCAGCCAGTTGAAACGATTGAAGCCCAAATAAAAGGCCTCGCAAATGCGAGGCCTTTTTTATTGTCGGTATTCGAGCCAATACATATCCCCTGTGGGAACGATCAAACCGCATTCGCGAGCAAGCTCGCTCCCACAGGGGGGACACAGGTGTTATTTGGGATCCGGTTTCGCCAGAAATGTGTAGACGCACGGCAGCACGAACAACGTAAACAGCGTACCGATCGACATCCCCGTGGCAATCACCATGCCGATATCAAAGCGGCTGACCGCACCCGCCCCGGTCGCCAGAATCAGCGGCACCATGCCGAACACCATCGCCGCTGTGGTCATGAGCACCGGGCGCAAGCGAATCGCTGCGGCTTCTTCCACCGCCTCTCGCGCCGTCAGGCCCTTGTCCTTGCGCAACTGGTTGGCGAACTCGACGATCAGAATGCCGTGTTTGCTGATCAGGCCAATCAGCGTCACCAACCCGACCTGGGTGTAGATGTTCATGCTCGACCAGCCGAGGAACAGCGGAATCAGCGCGCCGCAAATCGACAGCGGCACGGTGACCAATATCACCAAAGGATCGCGGAAGCTTTCGAACTGCGCCGCCAGCACCAGAAAAATGATCGCCAGCGCCAGGGTGAAAGTCACCCACAAGGCGCTGCCTTCCTGCACGTATTGGCGCGAAGCACCGCCGTAGTCGAAGGCAAACCCGGCCGGCGCTTCTTCCCGGGCGATCTGCAGCACAGTGTCGATGGCTTCGCCCATGCTCACCAGCGGGAAGCCGGAAATCTTCGCCGCGTTGAGCTGCTGGAACTGATTGAGCTGGCGCGGCCGCGCACGGTCGCTGACCTTGATCAGGGTCGACAGTGGCAGTAACTCGCCCTGGGTATTTTTCACGTAGTAATTGTTCAGCCACTCCGGATTGTCGCGGTAGGCCCGTTCGACCTGCGCGATCACCTTGTAGCTGCGCCCGTCGATGGTGAAACGGTTGATTTCCGCCTCACCGAGCAATGTCGCCAGCGTGCCGCCGAGGTCAAGCATCGACACGCCCATCTGCGCGGCCTTGGCGCGGTCGATATCGACCACTACTTCCGGTTTGTCAAAAGCCAGGTCGAGGTCGACGAAAGCGAATTTGCCCGATTCCATGGCGCGTTTTTTGATCCGGTCGGCGACTTGCAGCAGCAGCTCATAGTCGTTGGCGGTGTTGACGACGAACTCGAACGGTAAGCCTTCACCGGTGCCGGGCAGGGAGGGCAGGTTGAAACCGAAGATCTGCAAGCCGGAAATGCCTTCCAGTTTGCTCTGCACCTCGGGAAGGATTTCCATCTGGGTGCGGCTGCGCTCGTTCCATGGCTTGAGCAGGAAACCGCCGATCCCGGCCTGCACGCCGTTGTAGCCGTTGATCTGGAACGAGGAGTAGTACTCGGGAAACGCTTTGAAGATGGTAATGAATTCGTCGGTGTAGGCGCTCAGGTACTCAAGGTTGGTCGGCTGCGGCGCGCTGGCCATCATGAAAATGATGCCCTGGTCTTCGTCCGGCGCCAGTTCCGACTTGGTGAACTTGAGGAACACCGGGATCAGGCACAACACGATCAGCGCGAACACCAGCACCACCGGGCGGGTGTTGAGCGTGCCGTGGAGCATGCTTTGATAGCGGCGCTTGAGGCTGTCGAAGATGCGGTCCAGGCGATGGGCCAGGCCGCTGGGGTTTTCTTCGTGGCGCAGCAAATAGGCGCACATCATCGGCGACAGCGTCAGGGCGACGATGCCGGAAATCACCACCGCACCGGCCAGGGTCAGCGCGAACTCCTTGAACAGCGCCCCGGTCAGTCCGGTGAGGAAACCGATCGGCGCGTACACCGCCGCCAGGGTGATGGTCATCGATACCACGGGCATGGCGATTTCCCGGGCGCCTTCCAGCGCAGCATCGAACGGCGTCTTGCCTTCCTCTATGTGCCGGTGGATGTTTTCCACCACGACAATCGCATCATCCACCACCAGACCGATGGCCAGTACCATCGCCAGTAGCGTCAGCAGGTTCATCGAGTAGCCCATCATCTGCATGAAGAACATCACGCCGATCATCGACAATGGAATGGTCACCACCGGGATCACCACCGAGCGCAACGCCCCGAGGAACAGGAACACCACGACGATAACGATCAGCACTGCTTCGAACAGGGTTTTCACCACCTCGTCGATGGACGCCTGAATAAACAGCGTGGCGTCGTAGGCGATTTCGCTTTTCAGGTTCGGTGGCAACTGTGCCTCCAGCTCGGGCATCAGCTTGCGTACTTCCTTGATCACGTCCAGCGGGTTGGCCCCCGGCGTGGCCTTGATGCCGATGTACACCGAGGGCGTGCCGCCGAACGAACTGATCGTGTCGTAGTTTTCCGCGCCCATTTCCACCCGCGCCACATCGCTGAGCAGCACGCGGCTGTCGCCATCGACCTTGAGCGGAATCGCCGCAAAGGCCTCAGCGGACTTCAGTTCGGTGTTGGCGTTGATGCTGGTGACGGTGTATTCACCTTTCACTTCGCCGGCAGCGGAGAGGAAGTTGTACTGGCGCACCGCAGCGGTCACGTCGGCGGCGCTGAGGCCGAAGCCGGCGAGTTTCACCGGGTCGAGCCACAGGCGCATGGCAAACACCTGGTTGCCGAGAATTTCCGCTTCGGCCATGCCCGGCAGGGTTGCCAGTTTCGGCTGGATCACCCGGGACAGGTAGTCGGTGATCTGCGGGTTGCTCAAATCCTTGCTGAAGAAGCTGATGTACATCAGCGCCGAGGCGTCGGCGGACTCTTTGCTCAGCACCGGATCTTCGGCGTCCTGGGGCAGCTTGTTCTTGACCTCGTTGGCCTTGGCCAGTAACTCGGTAAACAAGCGGTCAGTGTTGGCACCGATGCGCGCGTAGATCGAGATCGTCGAGAAGTTCTGCCGGCTGACCGAGGTCATGTAGTCGATGCCTTCGGCGCTCGCCAGGCTCTGCTGCATCGGTTGGGTGATATAGCCCTGAATGGTTTCCGCGTTGGCCCCGGGGTACGCCGTGGTCACGGTGATCAGGGCGTTTTCCATTTGTGGATATTGGCGCAGCGGCAGCTTGCTCCAGGCCTGGAAGCCCAGCAGCACAATCAGCAGGCTGACCACGGTGGCCAGCACCGGGCGGCGGATGAACGGATCGGTAAAAGCCATGGGGATTCCTTGATCAGTCGGCGCGGGGCGGACTGTTCTGCTCGCCGAGGGTCTTGTCGGCGCTGATGGCAATGCGCGCGCCGTTGTCCAGTTTGATCTGGCCGGCCGTCACTACCTGCTCGCCGTTCTGCACGCCCTTGTTGATCAACACCAGGCCATCACGGCGTTCACCAGTCTCGATGAAGCGCCGTTCGGCGATCAGCACCGGTTGGCCCTTGTCGTCTTTTTCGACGCTGCCGTCCTCGGCCTTCTTCTGTGCGACCACGTAGACCGAGTTGCCGTAGAGCGTGTAAGTGATTGCGCTTTCCGGCACCACGATGTGTTTCTGCTGATCCGGCAGCAGCACCTGGAGGCTGGCGAACATGCCCGGCAGCAGTTTGCCGTCGGGGTTGGCCAGGGTGGCGCGGACCAGAATGTTGCGCGTGGTGCTTTCGACGATCGGGTTGATCGCGCTGATCTTGCCGGCGAAGTTCTGCCCGGGGTACGCGGCGACGCTGATCTGTACGGGCTGGCCGACGGCGAGTTTCGGCACCGATTGTTCGGGCACGTAAAAGTCGGCGTAGAGGCTGCTCAAATCCTGCAACGTGGCAATTCGGGTGCCGCTGGCGAGGTAGTCGCCGACGTCGACCTGACGGATGCCGATGGTGCCGCTGAAAGGCGCGAGGATGCGTTTTTTCGCCAGGGAGGCGTTGAGCTGATTGACCGTGGCCTTGTTCTTTTGCAGCACGGCGGAGAGGCGGTCGTATTCGCCCTTGGAGATGGCGCGGCTGTCGACCAGTTGGCTGCCCCGCGCGAAATCCAGTTGCGCCAGCCCGAGGTCAGCCCGGGCGGTTTCCAGCAGAGCGGTTTCGACGGCGCTGTCGAGTTGCAGCAGCGGTTGCCCGGCCTTGACCTTCTGTCCGGATTCGAACTTCAGTTCAGTGACGGTGCCGGCGACTTCCAGACTCAGCTCCACGCCTTGCAACGCCTTGAGCGTGCCGACGGTGGGCAAGCGCATCTGCCACGGCTGTTCGCTGGCATTGGCGACGGCGACACTGATCGGTGGCTTGGGCTTGGAGAAGCCCTGGATCATCGTGTAGATCGAAAAGGCCTTGTAACCGCCCAGTACCAGGACGATCAGCAAAACAACACCCAACATGATCAGCATGCGGCGACGCAGCATATGTCCAGTTCCTTGGATAAATCATGAGACAGGCGGGCACATTACTCCGAGTGCAGGGGGGATTCCAACTGGCAGTTGTTACAGGTGGGTGCGAATAGAAACATTGTGGCGAGGGGATTTATCCCCGCTAGGTGGCGAAGCCGCCCCAAGACCTGAGATCACGGTCTGTCTGTCAAACCTTGTCGGATGGTTTTGGGGCGGCTTCGCCACCCAACGGGGATAAATCCCCTCGCCACAGGGTGGGGGCCATCCAGAGGTGGGGCGTTATCAGGCCATCAAGTGAAGATGGTTATCCCAGAGCCCCGCCGGCAGTTCCAGCGGTTTGGCCAGCAGTTGTTCCTGGCGGCAATCGTAGTAACGGCAACGGCCCTGTCCCGAGGTCACCACGAAACCGTCCTTCACCGCACCAACCCCGGCGCAATCCGGCAACGGCGCATCAAGGCGAACCTCTGCGCTGTCCAGATCCCAGATAAAGAAGCGGTTGCCGCGCGGAGCGGTCAGGGCGACCAGACGCAGCTCGCTGTGCACGGCGACGCTGGCGGTGTAATGCCCCATCGCCTGCAACTGATGTTCGGCTACCGGGAACGCCACGAACGGTTGCCCTGGCCGCTTGATCGCCAACAGCTCCGAGCGCTCGTGGGACGGGCCCATGAATTGCTGGCCGGCGACGATGGTGCCGTCGCTGGCGATGCCCAGATGGCGCACGCTGTTCATCTGCTGGGCAAGGGTTTCCTTGCTCAGCAGCGTACCGTCGCGTTGCATCAGGACCAGGCTTGGCTCCATGGCGTCGAGGTTCATGTCGACGCGGCTTTCCGCCTCGGTGCGAATCCCGCCGTTGGCCACCACCAGCGTCTCGCCGTCAGGCATCCATGACACCTGATGCGGGCCGAGGCCGTGGGTGGAGATCTCGCCTGTGTGCAGCAGCCGTTCGCCGTCGAACTTGTACACCCCGAGCAAACCACGACCAGGATCGGTCGTGTCGTTTTCAGTGGCATACAGGTATTCGCCGTCCTTGTGCACCACGGCGTGGCCGTAAAAGTGCCGGTTCGGCTGCGAGGTCACGGTTTGCAGCAGCTTGCCGTCGCGCAGGTCGATCAGGTAACTCTCGGTGCCCGGACGCCGTGCGACGAACAGCGCCAGCGGCTGCGTCGGGTGATTGATGATGTCATGGCAACGCTGACCGACGTGGGTGGCGAACACCCGCGTGCCGTCGAGGCGATAACCGACCGCGTAATGCTTGCCATCGGTGTCGTCGCGCGCCGACAGCAACAGCGGGCTCTGATCCTTGCGTTTGAACAGCGTCCAGCCGCCCAGCGTCACTGCTCCCAGCAGTGCACTTCCTAAAGTCAGCACCTGACGTCGCAGCATGGCACTTGCCCTCATCAGTCACCGTCGTTGGCGTTGAAGCCCAGTTGGATGCCCAGCGCCTTGGCCAGCTCGCCTTCATGCAGGCGATGGACGACGTTGAGGCTGTCGTAGATGTCGTTGAGCTGCTGGCGACCGGCGTCGTCCTGAAGCATTTCAGTCAGCGAACGCTGGGTGCTGTCAAACAGCTTCAGCGACGCGGCATAAGCGGCGTCGATCTTGTCCGCCAGCGGCTTCTGCTCGGCGGGCAACAGACCGCGCAGACCTTTGTTGTCGACGCCTTCCCAGACGGTTTTGGCGGCGGCAAGGCTGGCTTCCAGCGCCGTCAGCGACGACTGGCTGCGCCACGCATCGGCCTGGAACGGTTGCGGCACGCCTTTGCTCTGACGGCCCATCGGCGTGCCGAGTTTTTTCTTCAAGGTGTCCAGCGCTGTCACTTGTACGCGCAGCAGATCGGCGATCGCTTCGTGGGAGTCGGCATAGCGCTGGTTAGGGAATTTGCTCATCTGCGCGAGCATGCCGTCGGTGTTGTTCCAGCCTTGCAGGATCTCTTCGGCCAGTTGCTTCTGACGTTCGCCGATGGCGATCAGCAGCGGGCAGTACTTGGCTTTCTGCGCCTCGTTGGCGACGTCAGGCTTGGCGTCGAACAGGATGTATTCGTAGGCCGACAGGCCTTGCACCACGACGCTGGATTTGGCCAGGGCGGCGGCATCGATCTGCGGCTGGGCGCTGACCAATTGCTCGACCTGACGGCCGACGAGGTTTTTCTTGTCCGGCCAGAACTGCACCTGCCACGAACGGTTGCCTTCGGCCAGCGGGCCGATCAGCAGCGGTTGCAGCTCGGCCCAGGCTTTCTGCGCATGCAGGAAATCGGCGCGGGCGGTTTCCAGGGTTTCCTTGCCCTGGCAGTAGGCGAGGGCGCTGACCGCCAGTTGCTTGTCGGCTTCGACCCAGCGGGTGTAGGTCGGCAGGATCACCGATTTGGCGATGGCCGCCGAGGTGACCGCTTGCGGATCCTGCGGCGAGCAGGCGCCGAGGGCGAGCGCGGCAAGGCTGGTGAACAGTAACTTGGGACGGAACATGTCGGGCTCCCGATGCTTTTTCAGAATTTAAAGTGAGTTCAGAAACGCCAGCAGCGCAGCGCGTTGCTCGGCATTGAAAGACAAAACCTGTTGCTGCGCCGCCGTCGCTTCGCCGCCATGCCACAGCACGGCTTCGAGCAGATTGCGGGCGCGACCGTCATGCAAGAATTGCGTGTGGCCACTGACCGCTTGCGTCAGGCCGATCCCCCACAACGGCGGCGTGCGCCAGTCGCGGCCGGAAGCCTGGAACTCACTGCGGTGGTCGGCCAGACCTTCGCCCATGTCATGCAGCAGCAAATCGCTGTACGGACGAATCACCTGGTTGGCCAGTTCGGGTTCGGCGGCATTGGCGGCGGTGGTGTATTTCGGCGTATGGCACGACTGGCAACCCGCCTGGAAGAACAGATTCTTGCCGGCCAGCACCTGCGGATCGCCGACGCCACGGCGCGCCGGGACCGCCAGGTTGCGGCTGTAGAACAGCACCAGCCGCAGGATGTTATCGCTGACTTCCGGTTCGCCGTCCGGACCGTTGCCGTTCGGCGCCTGTTTGCAGGCGGTTTGCGCGTCGGTGCAGTCGTCGAACGGCCGCAGGCTGGTGGTCAGGCCCATGTCACCAGAGAACGCGTGAACGTTCTGTTGATTGAGGTTCGGTTGTCCGGCCTTCCAGCCGAATCGACCGATGACGGTTTTCTGTAACTGATCATCCCAGACCCGGTTGGGCCGACCGTTGATGCCGTTTTTCGCCTTGGCCTGGGCAGCGGCGTTGGCAAGGATCGCTTCTTCCGGGATGGCTTCGAGCAGGCCCAGGCCGATCATCGGCGGCGCGACCCGCGCGGAGAAACGTGTGTCCGGGTGCATCGGACCGTAACCGAGCTGAGTGATCTGCAGCGTCGGCTTGCGCAGCTCGATCTCGGTGCCATCCTTGAAGCGCACCGGCACCGGCGTGTAGTCGACCCGCACTTTGCCTTCCGGGGCGACACCGGGCACGGCCATGTCCTGGAACTGTCCGCCATAGACCGGCTCCGGCACCACGCCGAGCTGCTCGATGACCTTGGCATAGGGCGGCGCGTCGGGAATCGACAGGCGCACCAGCATCGACACCGCATTGGTTGCATCAGGTGCGGGCGGATGACCGCGACCGTCCTTGATGTGGCAGTTCTGGCAGGCGTTGGTGTTGAAGAGTGGGCCGAGACCGTCGCGCGCAGTGGTGGTCGATGGCGCGATCACCCAAGGGCTGCGAAAGAAGCTGTTGCCGACACTGAAATCCACCCGCCGTGACGGCGGCAGGTTGGCCGAGGGCAGGGAGAAGGCGTTCTGATCGCTCTTGCGCACGGTCGCTGCACCGCCCGAACGCGCTTCACCGGGCTCGGCCTCGGTAAAACGCGGGGCGTCATCGCAGGCACTCAGGCCCAGGGCCAGCAACAGTGCGGACAAGCGAAGCGGCAACGACGGCATCAGACATCCTGCAAACGGGCGAAAACAAAGGCGCAAAGTCTAACAGGGCGAGGGGGATTGAATAAGAGGAATTATCGTTTGCTTGATACAACGCAAATCTGCAGACCGATGTAAAACCCCTGTAGGAGTGAGCCTGCTCGCGATAGCGGTGTCTCAGTTACGAATTCATCAACTGACAGTCTCCTATCGCGAGCAGGCTCACTCCTACAGGGGGCGATGAACATCAGACATTTAGTGGTGATCCCACAAGGATCAGTGGTGCGGCAGGTATGAAAAAGGCGACCCGAAGGTCGCCTCTTTTTGACGCGCACGCTTCGATCAGAACTCGTGATCGGCATTGTCCGGGTTCAGGTCGCTGATGCCCAGTTTGCCAGCCGCGGCTTCGATCGAGCCGGTCTGCTTGACCAGTGCGGCGATGGCGTCGCGAACGATCTGGTTGCCAGCGGTGTTGCCGGCAGCGATCAACTGGTCGTAGTGCTCACCCTTGTTGGCGTGATCGACCATGACCTGGATTTTCGCTTCGGTCGCGGCCAGATCGGCTTTCAGTGCGCTGTCGGCGGCCGGGTCGGCCTTGGCCACCAGCGACGACAGGCTGGCGCCGGTCAGCTTGGTGCCGTCCACACGGGTGTACTCGCCCAGATAAACGTTACGGATACCCTTGGCGTCGTAGAAGTGCGAGTAGTGGGTGTTGTCGCTGAAGCAATCCTGTTCGTCTTCAGGCGAGTTGGCTTCCAGGGAAACCTTCATGCGCTCGCCGGCCAGTTCACCCAGCGACAGGCTGCCCATGCCGAAAAGCATTTTGCGCAGGCCGCTTTCGCCAGGCTCGGCTTCCAGGGTGGCGCGATAGTTGTCGGCCACGTTCGGTTTCCAGTTGCCGACCATTTCTTCCAGATCGCTGACCAGCAGTTGGGTCACGGCTTTGAGATAGGCACGACGACGCTCGTTGTGACCGCCAGTGGCGCCGGCGCCTTCCAGGTAGTCCGAGGCCGGACGGTTGCCAGCGCCAGGGCCGGTGCCGTTGAGGTCCTGGCCCCAGAGCAGGAATTCGATGGCGTGGTAGCCGGTGGCGACGTTGGCTTCGGAGCCGCCCAGCTCGTTGAGGCTGGCGAGTTTCTCCGCGGTGATGTCTTTGACGTCGACCTTGTCTTCGCCGACCTGGACTTCGGTGTTGGCGATGATGTTGGCGGTGGCACCCGGGTTACCCAGTGCGTGCTCGTAGGATTTGTCGACGTAGTCGATCAGGCCTTCGTCCAGCGGCCAGGCGTTAACCTGACCTTCCCAATCGTCAATGATGGTGTTGCCGAAACGGAACACTTCGCTTTGCAGATACGGTACGCGTGCGGCGACCCAGGCAGCCTTGGCGGCTTTCAGGGTGTCGGCGTTCGGTTTGGCGAGGAACGCGTCGATGGCGCTCTGCAGGGTTTTCGCGGTGGATTCGGCATCGCTGTAGACGGCGAAGACCATGTCGGCGTAGTGCGCGACCACAGCCTTGGCCGCGGCGTCGTCGACTTTACCGGCAGCAGGAGCAGGCGTAGCGGCAGGGGCTGGAGCAGCGCTGCTGGAAGCCGGCGTCATCTCTGAGGCTTTTTCTTTGTCCTTGCCTTCGCCGCAACCGGCGAGGGAAATAGCGATGGCCAGCAGACTGGCGGTAGCCAGAGGCATACGAATCATGGCGAACATCCTGCTTCGGTAGTTGAGTGGACTGGCGCCGGGGGCGCGCAAAACTGCGACATAATGCAAATCTTTCGCATTATGTGTAAAGGGAGTGTCTGGAAATATTTCTTATTTGCGCTTAAAGATCAAAAGATCGCAGCCTCGTTGCCCTGTAGGAGCTGTCGAGTGAAACGAGGCTGCGATCTTCTGCTTTTATAAAATAGCCGCATTGCTGCGTTGGGCCTGCTTGAGATAAGCCGTCAGCTCCCGCGCCGGCAACGGTTTGCTGTAGTGATAACCCTGACCTTCATGGCAACCTTCGGAAATGATGTAAGACTCCTGCTCCGCGGTTTCCACGCCTTCGGCAATCACCTGCATGCCCAGACTCTTGCCCAGTTGAATGATCGCGCGAACGATGGTCGCGTCATCGTCGTCATCGAGCAGATCCTGGACAAAGCTCTTGTCGATCTTGATCTTGTCCAGCGGCAGGCTTTTCAGATAGCTCAACGATGAATAGCCAGTGCCGAAGTCATCGATGGCGATCAACGCACCGGAGCGGCGCAGGCTCAGCAGGTGCTGGGCGGCGGTGGTGATGTCTTCCATCAGGCCGGTTTCGGTGACTTCCAGTTCGAGGCTGCGCGGCGGCAGGCGGTACATCTGCAACAGGTTGTTGACCACTCGTGGCAACTCGGCGTGATGCAGTTGCACGGTCGACAGGTTGACCGCCATGCGCAGGTCGACAAAGCCCTGGTCGTGCCAGTCGCGCAATTGCTTGCAAGCCTGGTCGAGCACCCATTCGCCGATGGCAATGATGGTGCCGTTCTGTTCGGCCAACGGAATGAACAGGTCCGGCGGTACCAGGCCATGTTCCGGGTGCTGCCAGCGGATCAGCGCCTCGACGCCGACCACGCGGTGATCGCGGTAGCTGATCTGAGGCTGATAGACGAGATAGAACTGGTCGCGGATCAACGCATCGCGCAGGTCTTTTTCCAGTTCACGGCGGCGACGCATCTCGCTGTCGACGCTGGCGATGTAAAACTGATAGCGATTGCGCGACCGGGTCTTGGCCAGCGTCATGGTCTGCTCGGCTTTTTGCAACAGCTTCTCGGTACTGTCGCCGTCCTCCGGAAACAGGGTGATGCCAATGGTCGCGCGCAGGCGGATCTCCTGATGATCGAGGGCAAACGGTGCCTCAAGGTCATCGAGAATACTTTGTGCCAGTTCGGCGGCTTCGTACGGCTGCTCAATGTCGGCCTGCACCAGCGCGAACTGGTCGCCACCGAGGCGGGCGAGGGCGCCCAGGCGTCCGCTGTGGGCGCGCAGGCGATCGGCCAGGGCCAGCAGCAATTGGTCGCCGGTCTGGTAGCTGAACTGCTCGTTGATGCCTTTGAAATCATCCAGCCCTACGCACAGCACGGCGACGCGTCGTTGCAGCTTGCCGGCGTCGACCAGAATCTTGTCCAGTTGTTGCTGCAGCTGCTGGCGGTTCGGCAGGCCGGTGAGGAAGTCGTACTGGGCCATGCGCAGCAGGCTGTTTTCCGCCTCGTGGCGCAAATGGGTGTTGCGTTCTATGGACTCGAGCAACTGGTTGGCGGTGTTGATCCACAGTCCCAACTCGTTTTTTTCGTGGCCCTTGATCTGTGGAATCTTGTGTTCGCTGGGACGATCCGGATTGATCTCGGTGAGGTGCTCGATGATGCGCGACAGCGGTTTGGTCAGCAGCCAGTGATAGACCAGATACAACACCAGCCCCAAGGCCAGCGCGCGCAGTACCCCGGAAATGAAAATGATCACCGAGCTGACGATGAATCCTTCGCCATAGGTGGCGGTGTCGAGGGTGATGCTCAGGTCGCCGTAATACTCGCTGTACGGCCCGCGCCCCACCAATTGGGTGGTGAAGGTGCGTTCCTGGCCAAGAATAAGGTCGGTCAGCCAGCGGCTGTTGGAATGCTGCAGGTCGCGGGATTTCTGCGCGAGCATGGCTTCGTTGGGATGGCCGATGGACGCCTGACGCACTGCATCATCCTGAAACAGGCCTTCGATCACTTGCATGCCCATTTCCCGGTCCAGGCTGTAAACGGCTTGGGTCGAGGGATCGCGGAACATGTCGAGGATGCGTTCGGCGTCGCCGGCCACCGCCTGGCGGGTTTTATAGGCATCGAACACAATCTGCGCGCAGCTCAAGACTACGCCGACGATCAATGCCGACAGGAGCACGACCCGGAGCAACTTCACCGACAAGCTGTTCTTGAGTTCCAGCTTCAAAGGGGTATTCCTTGTTCCGTGCGGGTAGCGTCAAGTTGCCATGAGTATTGGCAATCCCGTGGTGGCAGTCAAAGGGACAATCGGGCCGAGCAGGATTTGACTGAGGTCTGGCCGCCATACTGCCTTTGGAGTATTAGCTCTGAATTCACTGTGTCGGTAATGGTCGCCCTCAACTTGAGCGCAGCGAAGGATATTTTTGACTGATGGTAGTGCGCTGTGACGCCTTGGCAAACGGCGCGAAGCTGCTTTTGGCGTAGGATAATCACCCGGCGCGGGCATAAAAAAACCCGGCAAAGCCGGGTTTTTGTCTGGCGCGCAGCTTAAGCGGTGAAGGTTTTGCCTTCGAACTGCTCAGCGACGAACTTCCAGTTGACCAGGTTCCAGAACGCTTCAACGTACTTTGGACGCAGGTTGCGGTAGTCGATGTAGTAAGCGTGTTCCCAGACGTCGCAGGTCAGCAGTGGGGTGTCGCCGCTGGTCAGCGGGTTGCCGGCGCCGATGGTGCTGGCCAGGGCCAGGGAACCGTCAGCCTTTTTCACCAGCCAGCCCCAGCCGGAACCGAAGGTGCCGATCGAGGTTTTGCTGAACTCTTCCTTGAACTTGTCGAACGAACCGAAGGCTGCGTTGATGGCATCTGCCAGTGCGCCGGTTGGCTGACCGCCGGCGTTTGGCGCCAGGCAGTTCCAGTAGAAGGTGTGGTTCCAGACCTGAGCGGCGTTGTTGAAGATGCCGCCCGAGGAAGTCTTGACGATTTCTTCCAGGGTCTTGCCTTCGAACTCAGTGCCTGGCACCAGGTTGTTCAGGTTCACGACATAGGTGTTGTGGTGCTTGTCGTGGTGAAATTCCAGGGTTTCCTTGGAAATGTGCGGCTGCAGGGCATCGTGTGCGTAAGGCAGCGGCGGCAATTCGAAAGCCATGATGATTCTCCTAATCAGGTCTGTTGCGGTGAGCGCAAGGCCGATCACGGGCGGCCAGAAATGCACCGGCGAGTTTTTACTCTTTGCGGCGCAGGGTTCGGATCATAGCACCGGGGTTGCGGCTTAACCACGCAACAACTGTGTGGGATAGAGGTTCCAGAGCGCTTTGGAATAAATCACGAGGCCAATATCAACTGCCCTGCAACCGTGAACATCATCAGCGCCACGAGCAGATCGAGGATGCGCCAGGTACTCGGGCGGGCCAGCCACGGCGCCAGCCATGCCGCGCCCAGTGCCAGAGTGAAAAACCACAGCAGCGATGCACTCGCCGCGCCGACCACATAAGCGCCGGGTACCGATTGCTGCGCGCCAAGCGAGCCGATCAGCAATACCGTATCGAGATAAACGTGGGGGTTGAGCAATGTCACCGCCAAAGCGCTGAGCATTACTGCGCGCAGCGAGCGCACGGTCTGGTTTTCACCTTGCTCAAGGCTCTGTTTCGCGCAGGCCCGACGCAGTGCCTGGCTGCCATACCAGATCAGAAACGTCGCGCCGCCCCAGCGGGCAATCGCCAGCAATGTCGGATTCTGCGCCAGGATCGTCGCCAAACCGAACACCCCGGCGGCAACCAGCAACGCATCACACACAACGCACAGCGCCGCCACCGGCAGGTGGTGCTCGCGGCGCAGGCTCTGGGCAAGCACAAAAGCGTTCTGCGTGCCGATCGCCATGATCAGCCCGAACGCCACCAACAGACCGTTCACATAGCTTTGCCACATAAGGTTCACTCCGCGTTCGCTGCGAGGTCGCGCAGCACGTGCATGGCACGTTCGGCGTCGGCCTGGCCGACAAACAAATGGTCGTGGTAGTAACCGGCGATCACGTTGCAGCTGATGCCAGCCTCGCCCAATGCCGTGGCGAAGGCGGCGGTCAGGCCCACCGCTTGCAGCGCCGAATGCACGTTCAAGGTGATCCACGCGGCGACGTAGTCGAAGCTCAAACCGGCCTGTTCGGCGTCGGAGCGCTTGAGAATGACCGTCAGGCCTTCCTGTTCACGGAAGCTGCCGATGAGCTCCAGGCCGGTTGGCAACTGAGCGTCGGGCAAGGTGCAGAACACGTATTCACCGCTGTTGAGTTGCGGGCTCATGCTGCGCAGCAGCGTTGAGAGTGAGGTTTCGCCGGCCATGAAAGGAATCCTTGAGAGAGTGCTTGCTGGCTATTCTCTGGGCGAACGCTGTATAAGAAAAACCAATATTGATGATCGCCCATTAGGAAAACTGATGTTCGACTACAAATTGCTTTCCGCCCTGGCCGCGGTGGTCGAGCAAGCCGGTTTCGAACGGGCCGCGCAGGTTCTCGGCCTGTCGCAATCGGCGATCTCGCAGCGGATCAAACTGCTGGAGGCACGTGTCGGTCAGCCGGTGTTGATTCGCGGTACGCCTCCGGCGCCAACCGAGATCGGCCGGCGCCTGCTCAACCACGTGCAACAGGTGCGTTTGCTTGAGCGTGACTTGCAGACGCTGGTGCCGGCACTGGACGAAGAGGGGCTGCCGGAGCGTTTGCGCATCGCCTTGAACGCCGACAGCCTGGCGACGTGGTGGGCGCAAGCCGCGGGCGACTTTTGCGCGCAACAGCATTTGCTGCTCGACCTGATCGTCGAGGACCAGACCGTCGGCCTCAAACGCATGCGTGCTGGCGAAGTGGCCGCCTGCCTGTGTGCCAGCGAACGGCCGGTGGCCGGCGCCCGCAGCGTGTTGCTCGGGGCGATGCGTTATCGCGCGCTGGCCAGCCCGGCGTTCATCGAACGGCATTTTCCCGAGGGGGTGCGCGCTGAACAGTTGCCACGCACCCCGGCACTGGTGTTCGGCCCGGACGATTTTCTACAGCATCGTTACCTCGCTGCCCTCGGCGTGGATGGCGCTTTCGAGCATCATTTGTGCCCGTCCTCGGAGGGTTTCATCCGCCTGACGGAAGCCGGGCTCGGCTGGGGCCTGGTGCCGGAGCTGCAAGTGCGCGAGCAACTGCAACGCGGCGTGCTGCGTGAATTGTTGCCAGATAAACCGATCGATGTGCCGTTGTACTGGCATCATTGGCGCAACGGCGGGCAGTTGCTCAACCAACTGACTGAGCAATTGGTGCGCTCATCCAGGCAATGGCTAGTGGCTTGAAGGCAGCTGCGAGCGTCAAGCTGCAAGCGGCAAGAACAAGCACCGTTTCAACTTGCAGCTGAAAGCTCGTAGCTTGCAGCTGCTTTCCTGGAGTTTTTGATGAAAATTTTGGTTACCGGCGCAAGCGGCTTCATTGGCGGACGCTTTGCGCGTTTCGCTTTGGAGCA